>NZ_CP027762.1:2602141-2904582 GCF_003852315.1 Pseudomonas sp. LBUM920 | reverse complement strand
TGCGTTTAGGCTGGGCTAAACTACTTTTAGTAAGTTACTCCATCAAGTTACTTTTGGTATATAAGCATGTCAAGCACTGAATCCCCAGCTCCACGCCGGCGCCTTGCGCGCGAAGATCGCCTGCGCCAATTGCTCGATGTGGCCTGGCAACTGGTACGCGAGGAAGGCACCGAAGCGCTGACCCTGGGCCGTCTCGCGGAACTGGCGGGCGTCACCAAGCCGGTGGTCTATGACCATTTCGTCACCCGCGCAGGCTTGCTCGCCGCGTTGTACGAAGATTTCGACGGGCGTCAGAACCAGCTGTTTGCCCAAGCCCTCGACAGCAGTGGCGCGACACTCGATGACCGCGCGCAGGTGATCGCCGCGTGCTATGTCGATTGTGTGTTGCTGCAGGGGCGGGAAATTCCGGGGGTCATTGCCGCGTTGAGCAGTTCGCCGGAACTGGAAACCCTCAAGCGCAAATACGAGGCGATCTTTCTCGACAAGTGCCGCGACGCCCTGGCGCCGTTTGCACCCGGCGCCACCGTGTCGCAAGCCGGCTTGCGGGCGATGCTCGGCGCGGCGGAGGCGTTGTCACAGGCGGCAGCCAGCGGCGAGATCAGCCGCGATGAGGCGCAGCAGGAGCTGCTCGCGACGATCCTGGGCATGGTCAATCGCAGCCGCGGGTAAATAATTATTCACGCCGCAGGAATAAAGCGTCGCGACGGGTGTTTACCTGAGTACGGCTTGTGAATACAGCACAAGGCCAGTACCTAAATCCAAAAACACCCAGGAGCTCGTCATGCTGAAAAAACTCTCCCTCGCTGCTGCCGTCCTGATTGCCTGTGCGGCTTCCACGGCCTTCGCCGCTCCAGCCAACGTGGCCGACAGCGCCAAGGGCAAAGTGCTGGTGGACAGCAAGGGGATGACCCTTTACACCTTCGCCAAAGACAGCGCAGGCAAATCGGCGTGCAACGGCCAATGCCTGGCCAACTGGCCCGCGTTCACTGCCCAGGCCACGGCGAAAGATGCCGACGGCTACAGCGTGATTACCCGCGATGACGGCAGCAAGCAATGGGCCTACAAAGGCCAGGCGCTGTACACCTGGGTCAAGGACAGCAAACCGGGCGACATCACCGGTGACGGCGTTGGCGGTAATTGGAACCTGGCCAAGCCATAAGGTGTGAGGCCAATGCAGCGTACCGGTGGCGAGGGAAAACGCCCTCGCCACCGGTTGGCCTTTTCACGCCAAGTGCTCATTCACATATAGCCGCACCTTGCGCGCCAGCTGATCGAGATGGCGGTCGCGTTGCTTCTCGGCATCCACCATGGCGCGCTTGCCGTGTTTTTGCAGCAGGTAGGTATGAATCTGCCGCACTTCCAGCGAGCGATAGATCGCCGCCACATCCAGCACGCCCATCAGGCCGTCAGTGCCGTAATCGCGCGTGTTCATCAGCACCTGCGTGTCGCGCGCACCGCGTACCTGAAAGCCCATGGCCGTGAACGCCGGGACCTTTTCCACGGCACACGCCAACTCGGCGTGGGGATAACGCGCCAGCACGTCCTGCATCATTGCGCGCGCCACGCCCTGGCGCCGCCTACCCGCCTGCACTGCCATGAACGCGATACCGCAGGCTTGAGGGTCGTCTTTGACCGGCAGATAAAGGCAAAAGCCGACCAGCGTGTCCTCCTCCATCGCCACCACCAGCTCAACGGCGATGCCCTTCGAGCCATCCAGCGCTTGCAGGTACAGGTGCACCTCAAAGCCGGTGGTGTACTGGTAAATGTTGTAGAGCAGGTTGCTGGGCGGCAGCGCGACGCTGCTGATGTCGGTGAGGTTATCCACCACCATCTGCAGGATCTGGCTGGTGATCGGCTCGGGGCACGGCGCGGTGTAGCGGGTAAGGCTGAACATGCAAATTCCTGGGGTTTCGCGTCAAGGCAGCGGCGATTGTACCTGCTGCTGCGCGTTTATTGCCCGCACAGCTCGCGTAAACAACCGCGCAACCCGCGGTGGGCCAGGTCGGCATCCGGCCGCGGGTGCCAGCGCATGGCCACGGTAAAAGACGCACGCGTCAGCGGCAGCGCAACGCGGTACAGCCCATCGCGCTGGTGGGCGGTGTAGCGTCCGGGCACGCGGGCGATCAGCCGGCACCTCGGCCCTGGGCGCAGTATTTGTCTGGGCCAGCCCGATATAACCCACGCAACCGCGCAAAGCGTGGCGAATGGCCTGCACGTGACCTTTGCCGTGGCACTGGCGCCGATCATCCTCGCACGCCGCTTCGCCTGGCGCCGCCACAACGCCGTGAACGGCGCGCAGAACACCCGTTGAGGCAAAAAAACAAAAAAGGCGTTGCGCCAGACCGGGTTACATCGCGCATCATGGGCACTTTCAAGCTCAAGGGTAACGTCCATGCGCGTTCTGTCATTGATGATGGGTTTTACGACGCTGGCCGCCAGTCTGGCGTTCTGCGCCAGCGCGATGGCGAATGAAGAAAGTCAGTTGGTGCAACAGATCAACCAGTACCGCAGCCAGGTGCAGCGCTGCGGTGACCAGGGTTCACAGGAACTGCCACCGCTGGCCAGCGACACACGGCTGGTGCTGCCGGCCACCAATGTCGGCGATTTGCAGCAAGCGCTCGCGCGGGCTGCGTACCCGATGGTCAACGTGCAAGCCATCAGCCTGTCGGGGCCCAAGGATGCCCAGGCGGCCATGAAGGCGGTGCGGGAAAGTTTCTGCCGCGTAGTGCTGGACCCGCAATTTGTCGACATCGGCGTGAGCAACAGCGGCGAGGACTGGCGCATTGTGCTTGCCCGCCCCCTGCTCTCCAGTGGTTTGGGTGATTGGCAGACCGAAGGCCGGCAGTTGCTCAACCTGATCAACGCCGCCCGTGAACAGCCGCGCCAGTGCGGCACCCAGGCATTTGCCGCGACCACGCCCGTGTCGTGGAACGACGACCTGGCCAGCGCCGCCAACAGCCACACCCGCAATATGGCCAACGGCAACTTCTTCGACCACCTGGACCACGACGGCCGCACCCCGGGCGATCGCGCTGAACTGGCAGGCTATATCGCGAAAAACATCGGCGAGAACATTGCCGCCGGCCTCGACACGCCGCGCAAGGTGGTGGATGGCTGGCTCGCCAGCCCAGGGCACTGCGCCAACCTGATGAACCCGCAATTTCGCGAGTTGGGCGCCGCTTATGCAATGGACCCCAAGAGTGATGCGGGCATCTACTGGACCGGTTTATTCGGCACGCAATAGCGGTTGGGCAAGCGCCCAACCCGGCCCAAGCACACCTATTCAAATGGATAAGACATCAAAGTGCCATCTCGTTGATAATTGCGCTGAACTGCTAACGATCAACCGTGTCTGTAGCTGGGTGCCATGAATGTTCAGGCGCGCTGAAGACTCTGGCAAACAAGGTGTTCTCCCAATGATGAATTGGCTGCAAGGCAGCAGCGACATGGCCGAACGCGTGCGTCAGCATGATTGGGCGAGTACGCCATTGGGTCCGCTGGAAGACTGGCCCGACGTACTCAAAACGACGGTCGCGCTGTGCTTTGCCTCAAGCTTCCCCCAGTCCATCAGTTGGGGGCCACACCTGATCACGCTCTACAACGATGCGTTTGTCCCCATTCTTGGCGATAAACCCTACTCGTTGGGCCGCCCGTTCAGTGAAACCTGGCGTGAAGTCTGGGATGAAGTAAGCCCCATCGCCCGCGCGGCCTTTGAGGGGCACGCGACCTATATCGAGAATTTCCCGCTGGTGATTGAACGTGGCAACGGCCCGGAGCAATCGTATTTCACATTTTGCTACAGCCCTGTGCGCGACCCGTTGGGCGCAGTCGTGGGCATGCTCAATACCGTCACCGAAACCACCGCAACGGTATTCCTCAGCCGACGCCTGGCCGTATTGGATGCGATTGGCAGCGCGGTGGCCAACGCCACCGACGCCGAAGCCATCATGACCTTCACCACGCGCCTGCTCGCCGAGCACATGGGCGTGTCCATCTGCGCCTACGCCGACATGGAAGCCGACGAAGACAGCTTTACCATCCGCGACAACTGGGCCGCACCGGGCTCGCCGAGTATTGTCGGGCGCTACAGCCTCGCGGATTTCGGCGAGCAGGCCGTAAAGTGCCTGCGTGCAGGCGAACCGTTTGTGGTGAATGACAACCGCGTGGAGTTCAGCCCCGAGGAAGCTGCCGCCTACCAGTCGCTGGGCGTGACGGCGACGGTGTGCTTTCCGTTGATCAAGGATGGGCGCCTGACTGCATTGATGGCCGTGCACCATAAATTCGCGCGCCTGTGGTCACCGTACGACCTGGCGCTGGTGGGCGAAGTCACCGAGCGCTCCTGGGCACACATAGAACGTGTGCGCGCCGACGCCGCCGTACGCGAGGGCCTGGCCGCGATCACCGAGCTGAATGCCACCCTGGAACAACGCGTGGAAGAACGCACCGCCGCGTTGACCCAGGCTGAAGCGGCGTTGCACCAGTCGCAAAAGCTCGAGGCGATCGGCCAGTTGACCGGCGGCGTGGCCCATGACTTCAACAACCTGCTGACGATCATTCGCTCCTCGGTGGATTTTCTGCGCCAGCCGGGGCTGTCCGAAGAGCGACGCACACGCTACATGAGCGCGGTTTCAGACACCGTCGAGCGCGCCAGCAAGCTCACCAGCCAGTTGCTCGCCTTCGCCCGCCGCCAACCATTGAACCCGGAAGTCTTTGATGTGTGCGAGCGGGTCAAGAACATCGGCGAGATGCTTGAAAGCGTGACCGGCGCGCGTATCACTGTGCAGATCGAACTGCCCCGCCTGCCCTGCTATGTGCGCGTCGACCCGAGCCAGTTTGAAACCGCGCTGATCAATATCGCGCTCAATGCCCGCGACGCCATGGACGGGCGCGGCACCCTGACACTGAGCGTCGCCACGGTGGCAGCGTTGCCGCTGATCCGTGGCGATGCGCAAGTACAGCAGCCGTTTGTGGCGATTGCCCTGGCCGACACCGGCAGCGGCATTGCCGACGACACCGTCGAGCGCATTTTCGAACCGTTCTTTACCACTAAGGCGGTGGGCAAAGGCACAGGCCTTGGCCTGTCGCAGGTGTTCGGGTTCGCCAAGCAATCGAGCGGTAACGTCGACGTGGCCAGTACCCTTGGGCAAGGCAGCGTGTTTACCCTGTACTTGCCCGAAGCAGAAGCCGAGACGGTGCAGGCCAGCCTGCCACAAGAGGACCGCTCGCTGGACCACGACACCGCGCAGCGACATATCCTGATCGTCGAAGACAACCTCGAAGTGGGCCGCTTCGCCAACCAGATCCTGCAGGACCTCGGTTACCAGACCACTTGGGCCACCGATGCCGAACAGGCACTCGCGCTGGCCGGCCCGGATGTGATGGCCTTCGACGCGATTTTTTCCGATGTGGTGATGCCGGGCATGACCGGCGTGGCGATGACCAAACTGCTGCGCCAGCGTCGGCCGGACCTGCCAGTGGTGCTGACCTCCGGCTACAGCGAAGAATTGGCCGACAGTGGGTATGAAGGGGTCGAGTTCCTGGCCAAGCCCTACTCCGCGGACCAAGTGGCACGCGTGCTGGCCAAGTCGATGCAGCGCGCCTGACGCCTACTCCGCGATCGCTACCTGGTTACGGCCCATGGCCTTGGCGCGATACAGCGCCTTGTCGGCCGTGTTCATCAGGCTGTGCAGGTCCTGATCAAGGCTGCGGGTCGTCGCCACACCGAGGCTGGCAGTCAAGCCCTGCACCGGTTCGGCGGCGAGGCCAGAGATGGCCTTGATCAGTTGCTCGGCGATAGCCCGGGCGGTTTCCAGCGAAGTATTGGGCAACAACACCGCAAACTCCTCGCCGCCGAGCCGCCCATACACATCGGCCTGGCGAAACGATGCACTGATCACCCCGCCAATCTGGCGCAAGACCTGGTCGCCAGCCTGGTGACCGTAGGTGTCATTGATGGCTTTGAAGTGATCCATGTCCATCATCAGCGCGCACAGCGGCTGCTGGTTATGGCGACATTGCGCGTACAGCACCTGGGCATGCTCGAAGAATGCGCGGCGGTTCATCAATCCGGTCAGTTCGTCGGTCTGGGCGGCGCGCGTGGAAATCGTGTGCGCACGTTCCATTTGCCGGGTCAGGCGAAAGGCTTTTTCCAGGGCATCCGCCAATTTGCGCGTGGCGCTCGCCACAAAGGTCGAGAACACCAGCACTGCCACGCCCACACCCACTTGCATCGACGAGGGCTGGAACAGCAGCCACAGCGTGCAGGGGAACAGCACCAGGACCATGGAGCCCAGCGTCATGTAACGGTAGGCGGAATAACACGAGACAGCGCTGACCGACATGCCCACGGTGAACAACATCACCAGCACCTGGGAGACGCGGTCGTCGGTGGGCATCACCGCCAACGCGCCAATGCCCCACACACCCGCCGACAGCATCAATGTCACCCAGTAGCGACGCTCCCAGCGGTCGGGTGTACGTTCGCTGTTCGGGCAGCGAAACCATTGCATGAACATCTGCACGCGCAGCAGCGATGTCACTGCCAACACCGATAACCAGACCAGCATGACGGTGTGGTCAAAGCGGTCCCAGCACAACCAGCAGAGCATGACGGCGGCCAGGTAACTGCCAAAAATGGCGGCGAAGGATTGACGAAACAGTTGATGCAAGCGGTCGGTTCGCACCAACTCTTCTATCAAACCATCCTGGTCCTGCCCACGCCCTAGGCCGTTCATTCAATACGCCTGCTTCGACTGCCGCGACAAAGGCGCCATTGTGGCACCCTGCCAGCAGCGCGGACAACCGAATCCGGCACCTTGGTGACCTTAAAGCGATTCCGGCCGCAGAATCAGCACACCCAATGGCGGCAAATTCAACGACAGCGACACTGGCTGCCCATGACGTGGCTCATCCTGTGTGAAAACTTCCCCGCCGTTGCCGTAGTTGGAACCGGCGTACATGTCGGCATCGCTGTTGATCACCTCGCTCCAGCGCCCGGCAAACGGCACGCCGACGGCGTAGGCTTCACGCGGCACCGGGGTGAAGTTAGCGACGACCAGCACCGCTTTGCCGTCCTTGCTCCAGCGCAGCCAGGCATAGACGCTGTTGATCGCATCGTCGCCGATCAGCCACTGGAAGCCCTGGGGCGCATCATCCTGCTCATGCAGCGCCGGTTCCTCACGGTACAGGCGGTTCAAATCGCCCACCAGTTTCTGCACGCCCTGGTGTTCAGGGTATTGCAGCAGGTACCAATCCAATTGCTGGTCGTGGTTCCACTCGCGCCACTGCCCAAACTCGCAGCCCATGAACAGCAGCTTCTTGCCGGGGTGCATCCACATGAAACTCAGGTAAGCGCGCAGGTTGGCAAACTTCTGCCAGCGGTCACCGGGCATCTTGTCGATCAGCGAATGCTTGCCGTGCACCACTTCATCGTGGGAGATCGGCAGGATAAAGCGCTCGGACCAGGCATACACCAGGCCAAAACTCAGCTCGTTGTGATGGTGAGCGCGGTACACCGGGTCTTGCTGGATGTAATGCAGCGAATCGTGCATCCAGCCCATGTTCCACTTGTAGTTAAAGCCCAATCCGCCCTGCTGGGTGCTTTGGCTCACACCCGGCCACGCGGTGGATTCTTCGGCGATCACCAGTGCGCCCGGCGCTTCCAGCGCCACCACGTCGTTCAAATGACGCAGGAAGTCGATGGCTTCCAGGTTCTCGCGACCGCCATGGCGGTTAGGCACCCACTCACCGGCTTTGCGCGAATAATCGCGATACAGCATCGAGGCCACGGCATCCACCCGCAGGCCGTCGATATGGAAGTGTTTGAGCCAGTGCAGCGCCGAAGCCAGCATAAACCCATGCACTTCGGTGCGGCCCAGGTTGTAGATCAGCGTGTCCCAATCCTGATGGAAGCCTTCCAGCGGGTTGGCATATTCGTACAGCGCGGTGCCGTCGAACTGGGCCAAACCGTGGGTATCGGTCGGAAAATGCGCCGGAACCCAGTCAAGGATCACACCGATATTGGCCTGATGGAGGGCGTTGACGAAGAAGCCGAAATCTTCCGGCGAGCCAAAGCGCGCAGTCGGAGCAAACTGCGACAGCGCCTGATAACCCCAGGAACCGCCGAACGGGTGCTCCATGATCGGCATCAGCTCAACGTGGGTGAAGCCCAATTGCTGCACATACGGAACCAAGCGCTCGGCCAGCTCGCGCCAACCGTACTGGCGAGAGACTTCACCGGCCTCGTCGAGCTCGCATTGCCAGGAGCCGACATGCAGCTCATAAATCGACAGCGGCGCCGAGGGCTTCTGCTTGTCGGCGCGCGACTGCATCCACTCATGGTCTTGCCAGTCCACCTGCAACGGCGCGGCGACTTTCGAGGCGGTGTCAGGCGGCAGCTGGGTCGCCAGCGCCATCGGGTCGGCCTTGAGCGGCAGAATGCCGTGGGCACCGAGAATCTCGTACTTATAGGCCGCGCCCGGTTGCAGGCGCGGGATGAAGATTTCCCAGACGCCCGAGGGGTGGCGCAACCGCATCGGATGGCGGCGGCCATCCCAGATATTGAAATCACCCACCACCGACACGCGCCGGGCGTTCGGCGCCCACACGGCAAAGCGCACACCTTGCACGCCATCGACGCTGGTCACTTGCGCGCCGAGGCAACTGCTCAGGTCACGGTGATTGCCTTCGGCAAACAGGTACAAGTCCATTTCACCGAGCAGCAACTGGCTGAAACTGTAAGGGTCTTCTGTGATCTGCTCGCCGCCGGCCCACTGGATTTTCAGCAGGTAGCTCTGGCGCGTCTTGAAGTGGCCGACAAACAAACCTGGCACCGGGCTGGCGTCCAGATTGCCGAGTGTCTCACCGCTGTCTCGCGCCAGCACCTGAACACTCAGGGCTTCGGGCAGAAACGCGCGGATGAACTGGCCGCCTTGCTCGTCATCATGTGGCCCGAGAATCGAGAACGGGTCATGGTGTTCGGCGCGTACCAGTGCTTCGACGTCCTTGGACGCCGGCATTGCAGTCAGTTTCGGTTGCAGCGGTTCTTTATTTGTAAAGCTCATGACGTCTCCCCACCGCGTGCAGTTTTCGATATAGGTGTTAGCCCGCTGAGCAGACCGTGCAAACCTTGCAACGGCACCGGCAACCAGGTCGGGCGATTTTCCGCTTCGTAGGCCACTTCATACGCGGCCTTTTCCAGGCTGAACAACGTCAGCGCAGCGCTTTGGCCTTTGGCATCCTGCCAGTCATGCGCCAGTGTAGACGTCGCCTGATGATAAGCCTGGGTAAATGCCTGACGTGCTTCACTCAAGTACCGGTCGGTCACGCGCTTGCGGGCAATGTCCGCTTCGGGCGAGTGATCCACACCTTGCACATTCAAGGCCATGGCGGCGGCGTAATCGAACGAGCGCAGCACGCCACTGACATCTTTATAGGGGCTGTGCTTGCCGCGTCGCTCATGCAGCGCACGCGCCGGTTCGCCTTCAAAGTCGATCAAGTAAGCATCGCCCTTGACCACCAGTACCTGGCCCAGGTGCAAGTCACCATGAACCCGAATCCGCAACCCGCCGGCCGTGGCTTTCGCCAGGGCCTGAACGTGCGCGCCGATGGCTTTTTTCTGCGTCAGCAATTCACTGACCAGCGCCTGATCGGCAGGGTTCAATTGACTTTGATGAAGCTTGAGCAAGTGCAGCGCGCGGTCGATCTGCGCGCCAACGTCCTTGGCCCAGGCCTGGGTATCCTTGACGCTCGTGACTTCGGGTTTGAAGTCTTTGTTGGTGGTTGTTGCCGCCAAGACCGCGTGCATCTCACCCAGGCGCTGGCCGAGCAAACCGGCAAAGTCTTGCAGTTCGCCAAGGGCGTTGTAGTGCTGTTCCTGTTCGGACATGGCTTCGGCCAGCTCGTCACGAATCGCCCGCTCCAGGCTGTTTTGCGTCCAGGCCCACGCATCGCCCTGGTTGCTGAGGTAGCCCTGGGCAATCATCAACAGGTTGTCTTGCCCTTCACCGTCACGACGCACCATCGAGCCCAACAACGGCGAGATGTTGGGGTAACCGGCTTCGGTCAGGTAAGCGCTCATTTCCAGCTCCGGGTGCACGCCGGCGCTGACTTTGCGGATGAGCTTGAGCACCAGGCTCTCGCCCACGACCACCGAACTGTTGGACTGTTCGGCGGACAGGTAGCGCACCTGCGATTCGTCGCCCAGTTGCAGCTTGGCCAGATGCGGCGTGGCCTCAAAGCGCAAGTCACCTTCGCCGGTATTCAGCACGGTGCCGGCTTGCAGGCCATGGATCACCGCGCGAATAAAATGCTCAAGGCTGAAGGCGTCGGTTACCAGGCCGACCTGACGCGCACGGCGTACACGGGCCAGTGCCAACTGCTGCGGCAACGCGCTGGTGAACTGGTCTTCGCCCAGAAAGCCAAATGGCAGTTGATAGCGGCTGACCTGGCCGGCGCTGCTCACCTCGATTTCGCTGAGCAGCACCGGGTGCTGCGGGTCGCCAAAGCGCACGCCGTAGGCAATGCGCACACTGTCGATGGCGGTGTCCTTGCCGGCAAACCAGCGCCGCTTGGGCAACCAGGTGGGCAACGAGGTTTGTTCCAGCGTGCTGCGGCACGGTTCTTCGAGCAGTTCTTCCATGCGTTTTTTCAATACCAGGGTGGTGAAGTCCGGGATGCTCTGCGCCGGTTCCACATGCCAGCTCGGCATCTGGTTTTCCGCCGCCAGCACAAACCAGTAGAAACCGTAAGGCGCCAGGGTCAGCAGGAAATTGAGCTGGCCAATCGGCGGGAAGGCATTCCCGCCGAGCATCTCCACCGGCACCATGCCGGCGAACGCCGACAAGTCCAGTTCGGCGGCCTGGGCACTGCGTGACACGTTAGCCACGCACAGGATGATTTCCGTGCGGCCATCTTCGCCGGTGAATTCACGGGTGTAGGCCAGGATGCGGCGGTTGCTCGGCGAGAGCATTTTCAAGCTGCCACGGCCGAAGGCCTTGGACTGCTTACGCACCGCGAGCATGCGCCGGGTCCAGTTCAGCAACGAGTGCGGGTCCTGAGCCTGGGTTTCGACGTTGACCGACTGGTAGCCGTAAAGCGGGTCCATGATCGGCGGCAGCACCAGGCTTGCCGGGTCGGCGCGGGAAAAGCCGCCGTTACGGTCGATGGACCACTGCATCGGCGTACGCACGCCGTCGCGGTCGCCCAGGTAGATGTTATCGCCCATGCCGATCTCATCGCCGTAATACAGGGTCGGCGTGCCCGGCATCGACAACAGCAGGCTATTGAGCAGTTCGACACGGCGGCGATCACGTTCCATCAGTGGCGCCAGGCGTCGACGAATACCCAGGTTGATCCGCGCGCGACGGTCGGCGGCGTAGTAATTCCACAGGTAGTCGCGTTCTTTGTCGGTGACCATTTCCAGGGTCAATTCATCGTGGTTGCGCAAGAAGATCGCCCACTGGCAGTTGGCGGGAATCTCCGGGGTCTGGCGCAAAATATCGGTGATGGGGAAGCGATCTTCCTGGGCCAGCGCCATGTACATGCGCGGCATCAGCGGGAAGTGGAACGCCATGTGGCATTCATCGCCGTCGTCACCCTTTTTGTCACCGAAGTACAGCTGCGTGTCTTCCGGCCATTGGTTGGCCTCGGCGAGCAGCATGCGGTCGGGATAATGCGCGTCGATCTCGGCACGGATCTGCTTGAGGACGTCGTGAGTTTCCGGGAGGTTTTCGTTATTGGTACCGTCGCGTTCGATCAGGTACGGAATGGCGTCCAGGCGCAGGCCGTCGATGCCCATGTCCAGCCAATAACGCATCACCGACAGCACCGCCTTCATCACCTGCGGGTTGTCGAAGTTGAGGTCCGGCTGGTGGGAATAGAAACGGTGCCAGAAGTACTGACCGGCGACCGGGTCCCAGGTCCAGTTGGATTTTTCGGTGTCGAGAAAGATGATGCGGGTGCCGTCGTATTTCTGGTCGTCATCGGACCACACATAGAAGTCGCGCGCGGCCGAACCCGGCTTGGCCTTGCGCGCACGCTGGAACCAGGGATGCTGGTCGGAGGTGTGGTTGATCACCAGTTCGGTGATGACCCGCAGGCCGCGTTGGTGGGCTTCGGCAATAAACCGCTTGGCGTCGGCCATGGTCCCGTAGTCGCTGTGCACGCCACGGTACTCGGCAATGTCATAGCCGTCGTCGCGGCGTGGCGAGGGGTAGAACGGCAAGAGCCAGATGGTGTTCACGCCCAGGTCGGCGATGTAATCGAGCTTGGCGATCAGCCCGGGAAAATCACCGATGCCGTCGTTGTTGGAGTCGAAATAGGATTTGACGTGAACCTGATAAATCACCGCGTCCTTGTACCAGAGCGGGTCTTTGATAAAGGTGGCAGCCTTGGGTTTCTTCGCCATTGGAAACTCCTGAAAATTCTGAAAAAACCAACTGGTGGAACACGCTCCCTGCAGGCGCCGTGTGCCGACGCCTGCAGGTGACTGGCTGGTTTCAGGAGGTGGTGATTCTCCAAATTCCAAACGGCATATGCGGCTCCAGCCGCGTCCACTGAGTCTTGCCGTACCAGGTCCAGCGATGCCCGTTCATCAAGTCTTCGCCTTGGGTCTGGGCGTCATCCGGCAAGCCCAGCTCCCACAGCGGCAACTCGAAATGGGCTTCCTGGGCATTGAACGGGTCGAGGTTCACCGCGACGAGGATGAAATTGCTGCCGTCTTCACTGCGCTTGCCGAAGTACAAAATGTTGTCGTTCCAGGCGTTGTAGAGCTTCAACCCCAGGTGCGTTTGCAACGCGGGGTTCTGCCGGCGGATACGATTGAGCTGCGCGATCTCGGCAATGATGTTGCCGGGCGCCGTGAAATCGCGCGGGCGGATCTCGTACTTCTCTGAATCCAGGTACTCTTCCTTGCCCGGCACCGGCGCGGCTTCGCACAACTCGAACCCCGAATACATGCCCCACAGGCCCGAGCCCATGGTGGCCAGTGCGGCGCGGATCAAGAAACCCGGCCGCCCGGATTCGTGCAGGAAGCCGGGGTTGATGTCCGGCGTGTTGACGAAGAAATTCGGTCGGTAGCACTCGCGCCAGGGCGATTCGTTCAATTGCGCAAAGTACTCGCTCAACTCGGCCTTGGTATTGCGCCAGGTAAAGTAGGTGTAACTCTGCGAATAACCGACCTTGCCCAGGCGCGCCATCATTGCAGGCGTGGTGAACGCTTCGGCGAGGAATATCACGTCAGGGTGTTTGCCGCGCACGTCGCTGATCAGCCATTGCCAGAAGGGCAGCGGTTTGGTGTGAGGGTTGTCGACCCGAAAGGTCTTCACGCCCTCTTCCACCCAGCCCAGCACGACGTCACGCAACTCAGTCCACAGGCTCGGAATCGCGTCGGCGGCATAGAAGTCGACGTTGACGATGTCCTGGTATTTCTTCGGCGGGTTCTCGGCGTATTTGATCGTGCCGTCCGGGCGCCAGTTGAACCAGCCCGGGTGCTGCTTGAGCCACGGGTGGTCCTGGGAACACTGGATGGCGAAGTCCAGAGCGATTTCCAGGCCGTGGTCGGCGGCGGCCTTGACCAACCGACGAAAGTCATCGCGGCTGCCCAGTTGCGGGTGGATGGCTTCATGGCCGCCCTCCTCGCTGCCAATCGCGTACGGGCTGCCGGGATCATCGGGGCCGGCGGTCAGGGAGTTGTTCTTGCCTTTGCGATGGCTGCGCCCGATGGGATGGATCGGCGGGAAGTACAGCACGTCAAAGCCCATGTCATGGATCATCGACAGCCGAGAGTGCACGTCGTTGAACGTGCCGTGGCGGGCAGGATCGTCAGTGATCGAGCGCGGAAACAGCTCGTACCAGCTGGCAAACTGCGCCGCGGTGCGCTCGACATCAACCGGATAGACCGGGCTGACGCTCAAGTAGGCACGGTGGTCGGCCTGGGTCATCAGGTGTGCACTGTCTTCGTGCAGAAACTGCGCGACCTGCTCGGTTTCCAGCAAACCGGACAGTTCGTGGTGCAACAGCATCAGGCGATCGCGCAGCTCGTTGTCACTGCGCTCGGCGGCCTGCAACACCAGGCTGCGACCTTCCTGCAACTCAAGGCTGACTGGCACGCCGGCCTCGTGTTTCTTGCGCAGCTCATAACAGAAGCTGGCAAAGGTATCGATCCAGGCTTCGATGCAATATTGGTGGGGGCCTTGCTGCGTCACAGTGAACGCGCCTTCCCAGCCATTGTTGCCGACGTCGGTCATCACCACGCTGTGCCAGCTTTCGTCCTGCAACGGGCGCCAGCGGATCAGTACGGCAAGCTTGTCGTGGCCATCAGCAAAGACCTTGCTGGTGACATTGATGCGCTGGCCGACCACGGCCTTCACGGCAAACTCGCCGCCGTCGATCACGGGCGCGGTACTTTCGATAGCGATCCTGGGCAATAACAACGCCTGGGACAGCGGCAAAATGGAATCGTCTGGAGCCAGTGTTTCAGCAGTCATCGAGCATCTTCCCCTTACGCCCTGTGGACGCTCTTTGCTTGATCCGAATTCTGATATGGCAACGCTCTCCCTGAGCAGGGCCGTAATAGGTCCGAGCCTGGCGTCAGGTGAAAAGTTCAGGTGGATATGTCGCCATTGGGCGGGGAATCAATTCCCCCAGGCGGATGTCCACCGCAAGAGCAAAGCACAAAGGAGGCCACACCGATGAATATCCCGATTCCGGCTGAAACACCCGATCCGAACATCGACGACCCAACGTTACCGCCCGCTGAGCCGAAGCCGATCCCTGAACAGGAACCCCCTGAAAACGATCCACCGCCGGTGCAGGAACCGCCAACGAGCGAGCCGCCGGCCATTCTGTGACGAGGCCCTTATAGGTTCAGCGTCCGCTCGCAAGGCACGGCGAGTACTGCCGACGCAGTACTGGCCGTTGAACCGTGACTCGCGAGCAGGCGTTGACGCAGAAAATTCCCACTCACTAGAAAGGCAAAGCCCTAATTCCAACCGATGCGATCGTTCTCATACTGATTTTGCGCTGACTTCATTTCCAGGCCCCTGGCCCCAGCGCTCGTCCGATTGGTTTTTGAGGATTCATCATGTCGACTATCCAGCAGCCGTCTCGTGCCCGCGCCGAACTCATCCCAGGCCACCTTCATTCCCACCCCATGCCGCCATCACCCGTGAGCGTGTCTGCTCAAGCGCTGGACGCCCTGCTCCGGTCGGCGCCGAACACCACCCGCGAGCCGATGCGTGCAGATGGTGCCGTACCCGCCGACCAGGCGGCGCTGGAAAAACAGCTCAAGCAACTCTGCGACCAGCTGGACCGCAAAACCGTTGAGCGCCTGATGCGCGACCCTGAGTCCAGCGAGTCAAAAGACACCTTCAACACCATCGACAGGCTGTTGACCCCCGACAACCTCAAGTGCCTGTTGAACAGCCCCAACGCAACGTCCTGCATCAAGATCCTCGCCAGGATCGAAACCCAACTGAACAAAGGTTCGCTCGACACGGTCTTGAGCCCCATTGAAACCGAGCAGGTCGGCGCCTATCGCAACTATGTGGAGGCGGCGCTGTTCGCGTTGAAAGCCAGCTTGATGAAAGCCTCACCGAGCAGTCGCTTTGATATGGTTCGCGCGTTCTCCCGCCAGGAACACGCGCCCCTGACGAGCATTCAGGACTATATGCATAGCCTGCAGGTTAAGAGCAAACACCTCTGCGACATTGCCACTCAGGTCCGGAAGGTGACCGAGCCGTTGCAATATGCGCATCTTGAAGATTGGCAGCGACGGGACCACTACGAGTCCGACTGTAAAAACCACCCCAAGACCTACAGTTTCACTAACACGCTTGAGTCCACGCTCGAGCACCCGTGTGAAATCAGGCACTTTGTCACCGACCGGGACAAGCTGGACGTCACCGGCATTCGCCGGCAACTGAATAAACCGCTGCACTGGGTCAACCAGTTATCCGGCGCCAGTGGTGAGATGCAGTTGAAATACTCGCGTGCGCACAACGCCAGCGTGCTGGTGATTGCCGGCAACCAGGGGGAGCCTGCGCTGGTTGCAAAGATATTTGGTCAGGTCAAAGAAAACGATCTACTCACCTGATCGGCGGTCATCCTCAATCTCGAATGCCCTGACGATCCGGGGCATCACGCTGAATACCGCCAAGGCCAGCAAGGTACTGAGCACCGCTGTCGATTCGCGGCCCATGCCGGCGGCAACCCCGATTGCCGCAGTCATCCACAGGCCGGCAGCGGTGGTCAGGCCTTTGACGTGCTGGCCCTGCTCATCTTCCTTGCCTTTGAGAATGGTGCCGGCGCCGAGAAATCCGATGCCGGCAATCACGCCTTGAAGCACCCGGCTCATCGCATCCGCCTGGCTGCCGGACGTCTGCGGCACCAATACAAACAGCGCGGCGCCCAACGCCACCAGCATGTGGGTGCGTACACCGGCCGCCTTGCCCTTCTGTTCCCGTTCGAACCCGAGAATACCGCCCAGGAGCGCGGCGATCAGCAAGCGCACGGTGATCTGGGTGAGTTGTTTCGCATCGCCGATGTCGGCAAATTCGGCTTGCAGGGTTTGCCACACTTCGCTCCACCAGGCATCCATGGAAAGCGGTCCTTTGTGATTATGGGTCTAGCATGGACAACGGCGACCGCCAGTCAGTTGCCTGGAACGCAGGGCAACCGGGTGAACCCTAATGATCACCCGCCAATGGAAAAGGAGATCACCATGCCTGTACGTATCGATAACCAGACGTGCTACTTCAAGGTTGATGAAGACGGCCAGGAGCGCAGCCTGCCTGCGCCCGACGTGACGGTCAGTACCGACAGCCTCAAAGCCATGTCTTTTGTGACGCTGGATAACGA
Organism: Pseudomonas sp. LBUM920; assembly: GCF_003852315.1. NCBI lineage: Bacteria > Pseudomonadati > Pseudomonadota > Gammaproteobacteria > Pseudomonadales > Pseudomonadaceae > Pseudomonas > Pseudomonas edsoni (SeqCode). Next base: position 2,887,725 of record NZ_CP027762.1, on the reverse strand, counting down.
CAGGATCTACATCACCGAGGCCGAAGCCGATGCCTTGACCGTCGCCGGCGCCGTGGATGGACGCAAACACTTAAAGGCGACCGACAGTGATTCGGTAATTTGATTGATCTGTATCAATGTGCGCTGATTAGCGCTGCACTCCTGGCGCCACGGAGTGCAGCGACCGGCCACAGCCTTGTAGACGAACCCCATCTGATCCGCTTTTTATCGCCCTAGCTGAGTCTGTTATGCACACAGAGCGGCGTCCATAGTTCATCCGCCTGATGGAGGCTGATGAGCGAACGACCATGAGCGAAAGAATCCCAACCGTGGAAACCTTTGAGCCCATACACCCAAAGAAGGTGAAGGCCAAATCCAGCGACAACCTGATCCATACCCGCAGCTTTACCGGCCTGTTTCGTACCTTGCGCATAGCCGGCGCCGCGGTGCTGTTCCTGGCCTTTTTCGGCACCGTATGGCTGAACTGGGGTGGGCGCCAGGCCGTGCTGTGGGACCTGGCCGAGAGCAAATTCCACATCTTCGGCGCAACCTTCTGGCCCCAGGACTTCATCCTGTTGTCGGCGCTGCTGATCATCTGCGCCTTTGGCCTGTTTGCCATCACCGTGTTCGCAGGCCGGGTGTGGTGCGGCTACACCTGCCCGCAAAGCTCGTTTACCTGGCTGTTCATGTGGTGTGAAAAGGTCACCGAAGGCGAACGTAACCAGCGCATCAAGCTCCACGCAGCGCCATGGAGCCTGAACAAGCTGGCGCGGCGCTCGGCCAAACATGCCTTGTGGCTGGGCATCAGCGTGTTGACCGGGCTGACGTTTGTCGGCTACTTCACGCCCATCCGGCCTTTGGCCTTGGAGCTGCTGACGTGGCAAATGGGCGGCGTCAGCCTGTTCTGGGTGCTGTTTTTCACCGCGGCCACGTACATCAATGCCGGCTGGCTGCGTGAAGCGGTGTGCATGCACATGTGCCCCTATGCGCGCTTCCAGAGCGTGATGTTCGACAAGGACACCCTGACCATTTCATACGATGCGGCGCGTGGAGAACACCGCGGCCCGCGCAAACGAGACGTGACGCCCGCCGACGTCGGCCTGGGTGACTGCATCGACTGCCAGCTGTGCGTGCAGGTGTGCCCTACCGGCATTGATATCCGCGACGGCTTGCAGATGGAGTGCATCGGCTGCGCGGCCTGCATCGACGCCTGCGATTCGATCATGGACAAAATGGGCTATGCCCGCGGCCTGGTGAGCTATACCTCCGAGCATCAACTGCAGGGCGGCAAAACCCACCTGCTTCGGCCGCGATTGATCGGCTACAGTGCCGTGCTGCTGGTGATGATCGCCGCACTGGTGGTGGCCCTGGTAGGACGGCCGATGGTGTCGCTCGACGTCACCAAGGACCGCGGCATGTTTCGCGAAAACAGCCAGGGCTTGATCGAAAACATTTACAGCCTCAAGGTCATCAACAAAACCCAGCAGCGCCAGGACTATCGCCTGGCGTTGGTGGACGCCGAGGGTTTCGTGCTGCAAGGCAAGACCGAGCTCAGCCTGGCGCCGGGGGAAATCAGCGATGTGCCGGTGTCGGTGGCATTGTTGGCCGACAAGCCGGCGAGCAGTTCACAGACCCTGCGGTTCAAGGTGACAGACGTGGATGAGCCGTGGATCTACAGTGCGGCCGACAGCCGCTTTGTGGCGCCGATGAACCGCTGAGGTCTAACCGACACAGGCCCCCAGCCACTGTTTGCCCTGTGTTCATAATGAGAAAACTGTTTTTAAGGTCTTCATGAAACGCTACGAAAAATTCGCCGATGACATCGCAGAACTGATCCGCTCCGGCGTGCTCGGGCCCGGCCAGCGCGTGCCGTCGGTGCGCTATGCGAGCCAGACCTACGGCGTCAGCCCGTCCACGGTGTTCCAGGCGTATTACCTGCTCGAACGCCGTGGGCTGATCCGCGCGCGGCCGCGCTCCGGTTACTTCGTCAACACCCATGCACCGAGCCCGTTTTCCGAGCCGGTGGTGAGCGAGCATGTGCACGAATCCACCGAAGTCGATGTGAGTGAACTGGTGTTTTCGGTACTGGACTCCATCAAAGACCCCAACACCGTCCCCTTCGGTTCGGCCTTTCCCAGCCCGATGCTGTTCCCTTTGCCACGCCTGGCACGTTCGCTGGCCAGTGCCAGCCGCGAAATGGACCCACGCCTGGTCGTGACCGACATGTCACCGGGCAACCCGCAGCTGCGCAGGCAAATTGCCCTGCGTTACATGGTTGGCGGCCTGATGCTGCCGATGGAAGAGTTGCTGATCACCAACGGCGCGCTCGAAGCCCTGAACCTGTGCCTGCAGGCCGTGACCGAGCCGGGCGATCTGGTAGCCATCGAAGCGCCGGCGTTTTATGCCTGCCTGCAGGTGCTCGAACGTCTGAAGCTCAAGGCCGTGGAAATTCCGGTGCACCCACGCGACGGCATCGACCTCAACGCCTTGGCGCAAAGCCTTGAGCGCTACCCGATCAAGGCCTGCTGGACCATGACCAGCTTCCAGAACCCGATGGGCGCAACCCTGCCGGAGGCCAAAAAGCAGGCGTTGGTGGAACTGCTGCGCAGTCACCAGGTGCCGCTGATCGAAGACGACGTGTACGCCGAGTTGTATTACGGGCAGCAAGCGCCCAAACCGGCCAAGGCCTTCGACACCGAAGGCCTGGTGATGCACTGCGGCTCCTTTGCCAAAAGCCTGGCCCCGGGTTACCGCGTTGGCTGGGTGGCCGCCGGGCGCTATGCGCAGAAGGTCGAGCGCTTGAAGCTGATGACCTCGTTGTGCCCATCAATGCCGGCGCAGGCGGCGATTGCCGACTACCTGCAACACGGCGGTTATGACCGCCATTTGCGCAAGTTGCGCTATGCCCTGGAAGAACAGCAAAGCGCGATGCTGGCGGCCATCGCCCGCTATTTCCCGGCCCAGACACGGGTCAGCCAGCCGGCTGGCGGGTATTTTTTGTGGCTCGAACTGCCGGAGCAAACCGACTCGCTGAAGTTATTCCAGATGGCCCTGGCCCAAGGCATCAGCATTGCGCCGGGGCCGATTTTCTCGGCGACCCAGCGCTTCAGAAATTGCATCCGCTTGAATTACGGCAGCCCGTGGACCGAGGCGTCGGAGAAAGCGATGGAAACGCTGGGGCGGATCGTGCGCTCGTTTTGAACAGGCTCGCCGCAGCCAGACCGTCGGGCAACGCCCCTCCGGTTAGCGAAGACGTTTCAGCCTTGTTACACTCGCCGCCCCTCAACGCTCATGGATGACGCCGATGCTTCGCCCACTGTTATCCGCCCTTTGCTTGCTGGCGCTTGCCAGCCAGGCCCTGGGCCAAACCACTGCCGCCACCCCTGATCAGCTGTTCAGCGATTTCTCCCGCTGTGACGCACGCTTTTTCGAAACCCTCAACACCGCTTCCCTGCCCGCCGGCACCCTGCGCGTGGCCAAACAGGGCAACGTCAGCGCTCCATTGGTCATGAACCCACTGCAGGAAGGTGGTCGCTATCAGGCCTTTGAGCAACCGCTGATGGTCAACGGCGTGCGCCTTGTGGGGTATCACAATGAAGCCATGTCGCTGCCCAATGTCGGCAATTTGCTGTTCTGGGGATTCGTCGCCGAAGGTTCGGTGAGCGATGTTGCCGAGCACCTCAAGCCTTTGATCGCCGACCACGCACGTCTGGTAGCAGAACGAGGCAGCGTCAGCCGCGCCGATATTCGCCGGGTAGGCGACCCGATCGGCCAATGGCGCACCGAAGGTTTGGCGGGACCGGGCGTGGCCACGCCCTTTGGCTTTGTAGAGCGTACGCTGAGCCTGGAAAAAGGTCCGACCGAGGGGCGTACGAAGATCTTCTGCTCCTTGCAAGGCACCGTCACGCCTGCCCTGCTGCAAGTCTATCGCCCCGACCTCAACGCCAATCTGCTGGACTGACCAAGCATGCCTAACGCCTCTATTCGTGGTTTCGCCCTGCTGGCCGTTGCCGCAGTTGTCACCGGTTGCGCGCACCAGCCAACCCCCGCCGAACTCAACCTGCAGCATTGCGTCAACACCAGCAAGGCCATGAGAGCCGAGCAAAATCAGCAGGTGATTCAAGAGTCAGAGCTGTGCCTGACGAAGAACACCCTGCCGCCCAAAATCAAGAGCACCGTGTACCTGTTGCAGTCAGTGGCCTACACAAACCTCAAGCAGTATCCGCAAGCCATCAGCGCACGCGAAAAATCCATCGCCACCAACCCGCACCCCGAACCGCGTGCGACCCTGGAACTGAGCTACCTGTACCGCCTCAATGGCAACCCGCAAAAAGCCCTCGAACTGGTGCAGTCCAATCTGGATGCCGGCCTGGGTGAGAATGGCAAAGGCGCCGGGTTCAACATGCCGACGTTCTATCATTTGGGCCTGGCGCTCTACGACCTCGGCCAGTACCGCGAAGCCGCCGAAGCCTACAGCGCCGGACTGATCAAACAGCCTGACTACGCGTGGGCCTACTACCAGCGAGCGCTGGCTTACGACCGACTGGGCGACAAGGAAAACGCTCGACGCGACTTGACCCAGTTCGCCAAACGCGTCGACCCAAGCTCGGTGGAGGCGCAACACAAGGCCCAGTTGGCGGCGTATCAGATCAAGCTGCCCTGAACGTCACCGTGAGGCGCCCCTTGGGTGCCTCACTCAACAGCCGGCCAACAGCGGTGATCAGCGACCGCCGCCCAGGTCCAGGAAGGTGCCGGTGGTGTACGAGGCCTTGTCCGACAGTAACCAGATAATCGCCTCGGCCACTTCGTCCGGGCGCCCGCCACGGGCCATCGGAATGCCGGATTCAAGTTTGCTGACCCGGTCCGGATCACCACTCAGGGCGTGGAAGTCGGTAAAGATATAGCCGGGCCGCACGGCGTTAACGCGGATCCCTTCACCGGCAACTTCTTTCGACAGCCCCAGCGTGAAGGTGTCCAGTGCTCCCTTGGAGGCGGCATAGTCGACGTATTCACCCGGCGAACCCAGGCGCGCCGCCACTGACGACACGTTGACGATACTGCCACCCTGCCCGCCATGCCTTGGCGACATGCGCAGCACCGCATGCTTGGCGCACAGGATCGGCCCGAGCACGTTGGTTTTCATGATCTTGAGGATGCGGAATTCGGACATCTCGTCGACCCGCGACTTATGCCCCACGGTGCCGGCGTTGTTCACCAGCGCGGTGACGCGGCCCAGCTCGGCATCCACGCGACCGAACAGCGCGACCACTTCATCTTCGATGCTGACGTCCGCACGCACTGCAATCGCCTGGGCGCCGAGGGCGCGAACCTGTTCGAGCACGCTATGGGCGGCGTTTTCGTCGGACTGATAGTTGATGCAGATGCGGTAACCCTCGCGAGCGGCCAGCAATGCCGTCTCGGCGCCGATGCCGCGGCTGCCCCCAGTGATGATGACGACTTTGTCCATGCGTGCGGTCTCCTGACTCAACCTGATGTTTAGGGTTGGGGCCAAGAATACTCGTCACGCACGGCTTTTGTCAGGCGCTACCGCCTCTTCGGCACGCTGGATATCGGCCATGAAACCGTCAGCCGGCAAGGGATGCCCCAGCAGATAGCCTTGCAGCGAGTTGCACCCCAGGCGGGTGAGGAAACTCTGCTGCACATCGGTCTCCACGCCCTCGGCGACAATCCGCAGCCCCAGGGCCTGACCGAGGGCGACGATGGCCGAAACGATGGCGGCATCGTCGCTGTCGTGTTCCAGGTCGCGGACAAACCCGCGATCGATCTTCAGCTCATTGGCGGGCAGGCGCTTGAGGTACATCAGGCTCGAATAGCCGGTGCCGAAGTCATCGATGGACAGATCAACGCCCATGTCCGACAACTGCTGCAACACCGTCATGCTCGCGTCGGCGTCACTCATGGCAGTGGTTTCGGTAATTTCCAGGGTCAGGCTATTGGCCGGCAGCTGGTGACGGTCCAGGGCTGCGGCAACACTCTTGACCAGCCCGGCATGGCAAAACTGCAAGGCCGAGAGGTTTACCGCAATGCGCCAGTCTTCATAGCCCTGCGCATACCACAGACGCATCTGACGACAGGCTTCGTTCAATACCCACTCGCCGATAGGAATGATCAAACCGGTCTTTTCCGCCAGGTCGATAAACGTCGCAGGCAACAACAGCCCCTGCTGCGGATGCTCCCAGCGCAGCAAGGCTTCGGCGCCGACCGGGATGCCGCTCACCGCATCGAACTTGGGCTGGTAATACAGACAAAATTGCTCGTGCTCGAGGGCGTTGCGCAGGTCCTGCAATAACTGCAACTGCTTGCGCGCGTTGGTGTTCATCGACACATCGAAGAAACTGTAGCCGTTCTTGCCCATGCCCTTGGCGTGGTACATGGCGGCGTCGGCGTTCATCAACAACTCTTGCGGGTTGCTGCCGTTGCCCGGAAACAGCGCGATACCGATGCTGGCGGAGATTTTCAGTTCATGCTCGGCAACCTTGAAGGCACGGTTGATCAGGCCGACCTGACGTTCGGCGAGGCCGACGGCGTCGTCCGGCTGCGTCAATTGCACCAGCAACACAAACTCGTCCCCGCCGATACGGGCCAACGTGTCATGGCCGCGCAGGTCTTCGCGCAAGCGCAGGCCCACCTCGCGCAACAACTGGTCACCCATGTGGTGACCAAACGCATCGTTGACCGGTTTGAACCCATCCAGGTCGATAAACATCAGGGCAAAGCAACCGCCCTGCTCCTTCACCGCCTGAATGGCTTGCTGAATACGGTCGGCGAGCAACGTGCGATTGGGCAGGCCGGTGAGCATGTCGTGCAGGGCCAGGTGCGTCAGTTCCTGGTTGGCCAGGGTCAGGGAGTCGGCGAGTACGGCGGTGCGCGCCTCCAGGCGAGCGTCAAGCAACGAAGTCAGCAACGCGATGATCAATACCGCCAGCGTGGTCACCAGCACCAGGTTGTCCAGGCCCTTGCCACTCAGGCCCGTCAGTGCGGCGCCGCAGAAGCTGTTGTCATCAAAGCGCGCGGCAGCCATGCCGGTGTAGTGCATGCCCACGATTGCAATGCCCATCACCACGGCTGCGCCACCGCGTGCCAGGCGTACGTAAGGCGTGCTGCGACGCAAGTTGAAGGCGATCCACAGCGCAGCGCCGGACGCGACGACCGCGATCAACAATGAAGCGCCGAACAGGGTCGGGTCGTAGTCGATGCCCGGCGTCATGCGCATCGCGGCCATGCCGGTGTAGTGCATGCTGCTGATGCCCGCGCCCATAATCAGCGCACCGAACGCCAGTTGCCACGCCGGCAGGCGTGGCTGGCTGACCAGCCATAAGGCAAAGCCGCTGGACAACACGGCGATCAGCAGGGACAGCGCGGTAATGCCCAGGTCAAACCCGAGGGCAAACGGCAGGCGCAAGGCCAACATGCCGATAAAGTGCATGGACCACACGCCTACGCCCATCGCCAATGCGCCGCCCGTCATCCACACATACACGGCGCGGCCCCGGGCGGTCGCAAGACGGCCGGCGAGGTCCAGCGCGGTGTAGGACGCCAGGATCGCGACGAACAGGGAAATCACGACCAAGGAGGGGGAATAGCTACCGATCAGCATGGAATTTCTCAGAACTGACGGGCCTGGAGCGCCCGTGCCAAGTGGCAAAGCGGGCGATTGTAGCGAGAATAATTATGGGCGCGTTGATTAATTATCATGGGGCCACTAGTGGCGTTTTGACGTCAATCTACTGGCTTAATATTGCGGTGCTCGGGGGGTTGAAGTTGCGTCTGTATCGACGTCTTCGGCTCCGGGAGGGGCTTGCCCCCTCCCCCCTGCAGATGGCAGCAACGGACAGTTGCTCAATCACTCCTTGAACGCTACCTGCCCATCCCATCCACCGCCCAGCGCCGCAATCAACTGCACACTGGCCACCAACCGCGTCTGCAACAACGTCAGTACAGTCCGCTCATTGCTCAGGGCCGTAGCCTGCACCGTGACGACATCCAGATACGCAATCAACCCGGCCTTGTACTGATTCTGCGTCAACCGCAGCGATTCGCGCGCAGCTTCCAGCGCTTCATTGCTGACGACCGCCTCGTCCTCCAGCACCTTCAACTGCACCATGTAGTTTTCCACCTCGCGAAAACCATCCAGCACCGTCTGGCGATACTTGGCTACCGTCTCGTCATAGGAGGCCACGCTGCGATCGACCTCCGCCGAACGCTGCCCACCGTCGAACAACGTCATCGCCAACTTCGGCCCCACCGACCAGAAGCGGTTCGGCAAGCTGATCCAGTCGGCGTAGGTGCTGCTGGAATAGCCGCCCGCCAGACTCAAGGTCAAATCCGGATAATAAGCCGCCTTGGCCACACCGATATTTGCGTTTGCAGCGATCACCGCGCGCTCAGCCGAGGCAATGTCCGGACGGCGCTCCAACAGTTGCGACGGCAGGCTCACGGGAATCTGCGGCAACGCTGGAATATCTTTGCTCACCGCCAGGTTGAAGTTGGCCGGTGCCTCGCCGATCAACACCGCGATGGCGTTTTCCAACTGAGCCCGCTGCCAGATCAAGTCGATCAGGCTGGCCTGGGTGGTCTTGAGCTGAGTTTGCGCCTGAGCGATCGCATCCTTGCCGGACACACCGGCGCGGTATTGGTTTTCGGTCATTTGCAGCGAACGCTGATACGTGTCCAGCGTGGCTTGCAACAACCGCGTCTGTTCATCCATGACACGCAGTTGCAAGTAGTCCTGCACCAGCTCCGATTGCTGGCTCAAGCGCATCGCCGCCAAATCCGCCGAGCTGGCCTCGGCCGTGGCTTCATTGGCTTCCAGACCGCGACGCAATTTGCCCCACACATCTGCTTCCCAACTCACGCCCAGTTGCGCGTTGAGGGTGTCGCGGATACCGCTGCTGGAACTGCTCAGGCTGGCGTTACTGCTGCCGGTGCCCTGGCTCGCGCGGGTTTTTCCGGCACTCAGGTCCACCGTTGGAAAGAACGCACCGCGCGCGCTGCGCACCTGGGCCTGGGCCTGACGGAAACGCGCTTCGGCCTGGGCCACGGTCTGGTTGGCGTTGTTCAGGCGCGTCACCAGGTCATTCAGCTGGCGGTCGCCGTACAGCTCCCACCAGGCGCCCCGCGCCAGCGAATCGCTGGGCGTGGCCTGGCTCCAGCCCTGGGCTTCTTTGAACTGCACCGGCTCGATGACATCCGGGCGTTTGTAGTCAGGCCCGATGGCGCAAGCGCTGAGCAATGCGCCACACAGCAGGAGGCTGGCAACGCGCAAACCACGGGGCATGCTCATGGCCAATTGGGTCAAGGTTGAATCGCTCATAGCGCAGTGTCCAAGGCAGCATCGGTACGCACGCCGCGCCAGGCGTTGAAGCGGTGGCGCGCGCGGTCAAGATAGAGGTAAACCACCGGGGTGGTGTAAAGGGTCAGGATCTGGCTGAACACCAGGCCGCCGATAATCGTCAGGCCCAGCGGCTGGCGCATTTCCGCGCCGTCGCCGGAGCCGAGCAGCAATGGCAAGGCGCCGAGGATGGCGGCCAGCGTGGTCATCAGGATCGGGCGCAGGCGCAACAGGCAGGCACTGCGGATCGATTCCAACGGGCTCATGCCGTCATGGCGCTCCAGCTGCAGGGCCAGGTCGATCATCAGGATCGCGTTCTTCTTCACCACCCCGATCAACAGGAACAAGCCCAGCAGTGAGATCAGGCTGAACTCGCCGCCCAGCAGGTAGATCGAGAGCAACGCGCCGACACCGGCCGACGGCAAGGTCGAGAGGATGGTCAGCGGGTGAATGTAGCTTTCATACAGAATGCCCAACACCAGATAAACCGCCACCAGCGCGCCGAGGATCATGAACGGCTGGCCCTTCTGGGTCGCCGCAAACGCGTCGGCGGTGCCGGCCATCTTGGCGATCACGTCTTCGGGCAGGCCGACCTTGGCAATCGCGCGCTCGATGGCGGCCGTGCCCTGCTCCACCGTTACCCCGGGCGACATATCAAACGCGATGTTTTCCGAGGCGAACTGGCCTTCATGGCTGACCCGGTCGTCGGCCAGGCTGTTCTCGTAATGGGCAATGGTCGATAACGGCACCCGCGCACCGGTGGAGGTGATCACCTGCATCTGGTTCAGGGTGATCGGGTCCTGGGCGTATTTCGGGTTGACCTCCATCACCACCTGGTACTGGTTGAGGCTGTCGTAGATGGTGGAAATCTGCCGTTGGCTGTAGGCATTGTTCAGCACCGCCGTGACCATGCTCATGTCGATGCCCAAGCGCTTGGCCTGGTCACGGTCGACCACCAGCGTTACCTGCGCTGCACCACGGCCTTCACGGGCGTCGATGGCGGTCAGCTCCGGCAGCTCGCGCAACGCGGCGACCACTTTCGGGTACCACAGGCGCAACGCGGCCAGGTCACCACTTTGCAGGATGTAGGAATACTGCGCGCTGGTCTGGTCGCGACTGCCGCCAAATTGCAGGTCCTGGTCGGCCATCAGGAACAAGCGACCGCCCGGCACCAGCGGTACTTCCTTGCGAATACGCTCGATCACCGCCTGGGCCGAGATCTTGCGCTCGGCGATAGGCTTGAGGCGCACCAGCATCACCGCGTTGTTGGTGCCGTTGTTGCCGCCGATAAAGCCGGCCACGCTGAGCACCGCCGGGTCCTTGAGGACCGCCTTGCGAAAGGTCTCCATCTTCGGCTGCATCACGTTGAACGACAGCCCGTCGTCGCCGCGCACAAAGCCGATCAACTGACCGGTGTCCTGCTGCGGCATAAAGGTTTTCGGCACCACCACGTACAGCGCGATGTTCACGCCCACGGTAAGCAACAGGCTCAGCAGGGTCAGGCGTCGGTGACGCAGTACCCAGTCCAGGCTGGTGGCATACACCGCCACCATGCGCTCGTTGATCCTGTGGCTCCAGCGCTGCAAACCGCTCATATGCCCCTTGATGTGCGGTTTGAGCCAACGCGCGCAGAGCATCGGGGTCAAGGTCAGCGAGACGATCAGCGAGACGATGATCGCCGCCGACAAGGTGATGGAAAACTCTCGGAATAGGTTGGTGACGATACCGCCCATAAACAGGATGGACAGGAACACCGCCACCAGCGACACGTTCATCGACAACAAGGTAAAGCCGACTTCCTGCGCGCCCAGATACGCCGCCTTCATCGGCGGCACGCCGTCGTCGATATGCCGGGAAATGTTCTCCAGCACCACGATGGCATCGTCCACCACCAGGCCCGTGGCCAGAATCAGCGCCATCAGCGAGAAGTTGTTCAGCGAGAAGCCGAACAGGTACATCACCGCAAAGGTGCCCACCAACGACACCGGCACCGCCAGGGTCGGGATCAACGAAGCACGGAAATTGCCCAGGAACAGGTACACCACCAGCACCACCAGGGCCACGGCAATCAGCAAGGTCATCTCGGCTTCATGCAGGGTCGCGGTGATCACCGGGGAACGGTCCATGGCCAGGTTGAGCTTGACGCTGGACGGCAACACCGCCTGCAACGCCGGCAGCTGGGCCTTGATCTGCCGCACCGTCTCGATGATGTTGGCGCCGGACTGGCGGTTGATCACCAGCAGCACCGCCGAATCATTGTTGAAAAAGCCGCTGTTGTAGCGGTCTTCAACGCCGTCGCTGATTTTTGCCACGTCGCCCAGGCGCAAGGCCGCGCCGTTCTGGTAGCGAATCAGCAGCGGCTCGTAATCCTTGGCCTTTTCCAGTTGGTCGTTGGCCTGGATCTGCCAGTTGCGCTCGCTGTCTTCCAGCGAGCCCTTGGGCCGGCGCTGGTTGGCATTGGCAATGGTGTTGCGCACGTCGTCCAGGGCCACGCCGTACTGGTCGAGGGCCTTGGGTTCCAGCTCGATGCGCACCGCCGGCAGGGAGCTGCCGCCGATCTGCACTTCACCCACACCCGGCACCTGCGACAGGCTTTGCGAAAGAATGGTCGAGGCCAGGTCGTACAACTCGCCCTTTTGCAGCACGTCGGAGGTCAGCGACAGCACCATGATCGGCGCCTGGGACGGGTTGATCTTCTTGTAGGTCGGCATGCTGCGCATACCGCTGGGCAGCAGGTTGCGCGAAGCGTTGATGGCCGCCTGCACTTCGCGCGCCGCGCCGTTGATATCCCGGTCGGAGTCAAAGGCGAGGATTACCCGCGTCGAGCCCTGGCTCGACGAACTGCTCATGGTGGTGATGCCGGCAATCGCGCCGAACGAGCGCTCCAGCGGCGTGGCCACGGTGGACGCCATCACCTCGGGGCTGGCCCCGGGCAAACTGGCCGAGACCACGATCACCGGGAAGTCGATCTGCGGCAACGGCGACACCGGCAGCAAGTTGAAGCTGACGCCGCCGAGCAACATGATCGCCAGGCTCAGCAGCATGGTCGCTACCGGCCGGCGAATGAACGGTCCGGACAGGTTCATGACTCAACCGGCTCCAGGCTTTGCGGCTCTTTGCGCCAGCGGCGGCCAAGGCGGTCGAAGTACAGGTAGATCACCGGCGTGGTGAACAGGGTCAATACCTGGCTCACCAGCAAGCCGCCGACCATCACCAGGCCCAGGGGCTGGCGCAGCTCGGCGCCGGAGCCGGTGGCGAGCATCAACGGCACCGCACCGAACAGGGCGGCCAGGGTGGTCATCAGGATCGGCCGGAAACGCAGCAGCGCCGCCTGGTAGATCGCGGTCTGCGGGTCCAGGCCCTGGTTACGCTCGGCGTCGAGGGCGAAGTCGATCATCATGATCGCGTTCTTTTTCACGATACCGATCAGCAGGATGATGCCGATGATCGCGATCATGCCCAGGTCATTGCCGCTGAGCAGCAATGCCAGCAAGGCCCCCACCGCTGCCGACGGCAAGGTCGAAAGGATGGTGATCGGGTGGATGTAGCTCTCGTAGAGTACGCCCAGCACGATGTACATGGTGACCACCGCCGCCAGGATCAGCAGCAAGGTGCTCGACAGCGACGCTTCGAACGCCTGGGCCGCGCCCTGGAACTGGGTCTGCACCCCCACTGGCATGCCAATGTCTTTCTGGGTCTGGTTGATCAGCTCCACACCTTTGCCCAGCGCGACGCCGGGGGCCAGGTTGAACGACATCATCACCGCCGGGAACTGGCCGATGTGCGCGATCGCCAACTGCGCCTGGCGCTGCTCCACGTGGGCCAGGCTCGACAGGCGCACCTGGCCGCCGTCGGCGGTCTTCACGTGGATCTGGTTCAGCGCCGCCGGGCCGAGGGTTTCACCGGATTGGGCCTGCAAGACCACCCGGTACTGGCTGGCCTGCGTATAAATGGTGGAAATCTGCCGCTGGCCAAAGGCGTCGTACAGTGCGTCGGTGATGGTCGATACGCTGACGCCCAGGCGCGAAGCGGCGTCGCGGTCGATCACCAGGAACACCTGCAGGCCTTTGTCCTGCAGGTCGCTGGCGACGTCGGTAAGTTCCGGCAACTGGCTGAGGGCGTGTACCAGCTTGTCGCTCCACAGCGCCAGCAGGTCGGCGTCGGGCGACGACATGCTGAATTGGTACTGGGTACGGCTGACGCGGTCTTCGATCGTCAGGTCCTGCACCGGCTGCATGAACAGGCGAATGCCCACCAGCTTGTCGATTTCCGGCTGCAGCCGTGTGATCACCTGGGCCGCACTCAAGTCGCGCTGGCCGTGCGCCTTGAGGTTGATCAACAGGCGCCCGCTGTTGAGGGTGGCGTTATCGCCATCCACACCAATATAGGACGACAGGCTTTCCACCGCTGGATCAGCCAGGATCACCTTGGCCAGCTCTTGCTGGCGCTGGCTCATCGCGGCAAACGAAATCGACTGCGGCGCTTCGGAAATACCCTGGATGACCCCGGTGTCCTGCACCGGGAAGAAGCCCTTGGGCACCACCAGGTACAGCACGACCGTCAGGCCCAGGGTGGCGATGGCCACCAGCAAGGTCAGCGGCTGGTGCCTGAGCACCCACTGCAACTTGCGCCCGTAGGCTTCGATCAGCCAGTCGATCCAGGCGCCGCTGGCCTTGTAGAAACGGCCCTGTTCTTCTTCCTTGGGTTCGCGCTTGAGCAGCCGCGCGCACATCATCGGCGTGAGCGTCAGCGAGACCACCAGGGAAATCAGGATCGCCACCGCCAGGGTGATCGCGAACTCGCGGAACAGCCGCCCCACCACGTCAGCCATGAACAACAGCGGGATCAACACCGCGATCAGCGACAGGGTCAGGGAAATCAGGGTGAAGCCGATCTGCTTGGCGCCCTTGAGCGCAGCATTGAGCGGCGTCTCGCCCTCCTCGATATAGCGCGAGATGTTCTCCAGCATCACGATGGCATCGTCCACCACAAAACCGGTGGCGATGGTCAGGGCCATCAGCGTGAGGTTGTTGACGGAGAAGCCCGCCAGGTACATCACGCCAAAGGTGCCGATCAGCGACAGCGGCACGGCGATGGACGGAATGATCGTGGCGCTGACACGGCGTAAAAACAGAAACGTCACCATCACCACCAAGGCAATGGCGATCAGCAATTCATGTTGCACATCGGTGACCGAGGCGCGGATGGTCTGGGTACGGTCGGTGAGCACCGTCACGTCCAGGCCGGCCGGCAGGTTTTCGGTGATGCTCGGCAGCAACGCCTTGATACGGTCGACGACCTCAATCACGTTGGCGCCCGGCTGGCGCTGGATATTCAGCAGCACGGCCTGGTTTTCGTTGGCCCAGGCGGCAAGGCGCTCGTTTTCGGCGCCGTCGACGATCTGTGCCACATCCTTGAGGCGCAGGGGTGCGCCATTGTTGTAGGCCAGGATCAATTCGGCGTATTGCTGGGGCGAGACCAACTGGTCGTTGGCGTCCAGCATCGACACCCGCGTCGGGCCGTCGAAGTTGCCTTTAGGCTGGTTGACGTTGGACGCGGCGATCAGCGTGCGCACGTCCGACAGGTTCAAGCCATTGGCGGCCAGGGCCTCGGGGTTGACCTTGATGCGCACGGCCTGGCGTTGGCCGCCGGCGATGCTGACCATGCCGACGCCACTGATCTGGGCAATCTTTTGCGCCATGCGCGTATCCACCAAGTCATTGAGCTTGGGCAGCAGCATGGTCTTGGAGGTAATCGCCAGAGTCAGCACCGGGGTGTCCGCGGGGTTGACCTTGTTGTACACCGGCGGTGCCGGCAAATCCTTGGGCAGCAGGTTGGTCGCGGCGTTGATCGCGGCCTGCACCTGTTGCTCGGCGACATCCATATTGATGTCGAGGTTGAAACGCAAGGTCAGCACCGACGCACCGCCCGAGCTGGTGGACGCCATTTGGGTCAGGCCGGGCATTTGCCCGAACTGGCGCTCAAGCGGCGCGGTGACCGCGCTGGTCATCACATCGGGGCTGGCGCCGGGGTACAGGGTCATCACCCGGATGGTTGGGTAATCCACCTGGGGCAAGGCCGACACCGGCAGCAAGCGATAGGAAATGATGCCGGCCAGGACAATGGCCAGCATGCTCAGCGTGGTGGCAACCGGGCGAAGGATAAACAACCGCGACAGGTTCATGAACCGACCTTTTGCGCCTTGCCGGCGTTAGCGCCGGTCTCCCCTTTTGCCGCAGGCTTGCCTTGCAGGTGCTCGGTCGGGGTGGTCGGCACGTCGCTGCTGTCGTTGACCACTTCGATTTCGCTGCCATCCTTCAAGCGGTCGGTGCCTTCCATCACCACACGGTCGCCGGCCGCCAGGCCTTCCTTGATCACGGTGTTGTCGCCATCAGTATCGCCGACCACCAGTGGCTGGACCTTGACCTTCTTGTCGCCGTCGAGCTTGTAGACGAAGGTGCCGTTGTTGCCAAACTGAATCGCGGCAGACGGCGCCAGCACCACGTTGTGCAGGGTGTCGGCGAGCAGGTGCACGTTGACGAACTGGTTGGGGAACAGCGCCTGGTCCTTGTTATCGAAGCGGCCCTTGAATTTCAGGGTACCGGTGGTCACGTCGATCTGGTTGTCCAGGCTTTGCAGCACACCCACGGCCTGTTTTTTGGCGTCGCCACGGTCCCAGGCCTCCACCGGCAGCTTGTTGCCGGCGTGGTAACGGGCAAGGACGGTGTCCAGGGTGTTTTCCGGCAGGGTGAAAACCACACTGATCGGCTGCGTCTGGGTGATCACCGCCAGGAAGGTCGTGTCGTTGGCCGCCACCAGGTTGCCCACGTCGACCTGGCGCAAGCCCACACGGCCACCGATAGGCGCGCGGATCTTGGTGAATTCGAGGTTGAGCTTGGCGTCGTCCACTGCGCCCTGGTTGGTCTTGACCGTGCCCTGATATTGCAGGACCAGCGCTTCGGCGGTGTCCAGGGTCTGCTTGGCGATACTGTCCTGGGCATACAGGTCGCGGTAACGCTGGACATCAACCTGGGCGTTTTTCAACTGCGCCTGGTTTTGCAACAGCGTGCCCTGGGCCTGCAGCAAGGCATTCTGGTAGCTGCGCGGGTCGATTTCCGCCAGCAGGTCGCCAGCCTTGACCATCTGCCCTTCTTCAAAGGCAATCTTCACCAGCTCACCGCCCACCCGGCTGCGTACGTTAATGGTATTGAGCGCGGTGACCGTGCCCAATGCCTTGTAGTACACCGGGAACTCACCCAGCACCGCCGGCGCCACGCGCACGGGAATCGGGCCGGTGGAACCCCCGAAGCCCGGGCGCATCATCCCCGACTTGCCGGCATGCCCGGCCGGTTTTTTCTCGCCGGCATCCTTGTGGCTGCCGGGCCAGAACTTCCAGCACAGGACGGCGATAACCAGCAGCACGAGCAGGCCGAACAGCCAGCGGCGGGAGTTGCGGGGGGAGGATTGCATGGAGTGATCAACCATTGGGCGCGAGAGCTTCTACTTTGGGAGGCTGAAAGATAAGCACTGAGGCGCATTAAGAAAAGCGCCTTTACCGGCTATTTACCTTGGATTACAACTTTTAACTTCTGGCCTTAGTTTATGGGCTATTTAGCTAAGCCGCTGACTCTAAATGAAAACGGCCTGGACTAGGCCAGGCCGCAATCATCTATCAAGCGTGTTACTGCGAAAAGACAGTAATGCGCTGAAACAGTTACTTCAAAACAGCCAGGGCGGCTTCGTAGTTCGGCTCTTGGCCGATTTCGCTGACCAACTCGCTGTGCAGCACGTTGTTGTTTTCGTCCAGTACCACAACGGCACGGGCGGTCAGGCCGCGCAGCGCGCCTTCGACAATCGACACACCGTAGTCAACGGCGAAGCCCGGGTCGCGGAAATCCGACAGGTTCTTCACGTTTTCCAGGCCTTCAGTGCCGCAGAAACGGGCCTGGGCAAACGGCAGGTCGCTGGAAATGCACAGCACCACGGCATTGTTCAGGTCGTTGGCCTGAGCATTGAACTTGCGTACCGAAGTGGCGCAGGTTGGGGTGTCAACACTTGGGAAGATGTTGAGTACTTTGCGCTTGCCGGCGAATGTGGCCAGGGTTGCGTCCGACAGGTCGCCGGCAGTCAGGATGAAATCGGGGGCCTGGGTACCGGTTTGCGGCAGCTCGCCTTCAACCTTGATTGGGTTACCACGATGGGTGACTTGAGCCATGAAGAGAATCCTTATGCTGGGTTTATTGAAACGAATTCGAGACGCAGAAGTTAACCACAAACGGGCGAAGCTACCTATGGCCGGGCGTAAATTGTCATGCGGGCGCCCGATTAACAACGGCTATGGTTTAATTGCGCGCTTTTCGCCCGCCCTTCAAGGAATCCGTTGTTGATGAATCAGCCCGCCACCAAAGTCCTGGTCATTGGTTATGTCTGGCCGGAACCACGCTCCTCGGCCGCCGGCGGGCACATGATGCAGATATTGCAGAGCTTCCTGGACCAGGGCTGGGACATCACGTTCAGCAGCCCGGCAACCGTGGGCGAGCACAAGGCCGACTTGCCGGCGCTGGGCATCACCGAATGCGCCATCGAACTCAATAACAGCAGTTTCGATGATTTTATTCGCGAGCTGGCCCCGGATATCGTGGTATTCGACCGCTTCATGATGGAAGAGCAATTCGGCTGGCGCGTAGAGAAATGCTGCCCCGACGCCCTGCGCGTGCTGGAAACGTCCGATTTGCAAAGCCTGCGTGACGCTCGCCACCAGCGTTTCAAGGACCACCTCAAGGCCCACCCCGAGAGCGATGACTTCAGTGCGCTGTTCAATCCGGCGTTAAAGGAAGAATTCCGGCGGATGGCCGACACCGACCTGGCCAAGCGCGAAATCGCGGCGATTTACCGCTGTGATATCAGCCTGGTGATCTCCGACGTGGAAATCCGCCTGCTCACCGAACAGTTCAAAGTGCCCGCCGCCCTGCTCCACGGGTGCCCGTTGATGCTGGAACCGCCGACCGAACCCTTCGCACCGTTCGAGGACCGTGCGCACTTTCTGAGCATTGGCAACTTCCGCCATGCGCCCAACTGGGATGCGGTGTTATGGATGAAGAGCAGCCTGTGGCCGCTGATCCGTCAGCAATTACCAGGCGCGCAGTTACATATCTACGGTTCCTACACCCCGCCCAAGGCCACGGCATTGCACAACCCAGCGCAAGGGTTTCATGTGATGAACTGGGCCGAAGACGCCCTGCAAGTCATGAGCGCCGCGCGTATCTGCCTGGCACCGCTGCGCTTCGGCGCCGGGATCAAGGGCAAGCTGATGGACGCAATGCTCTGCGGCACGCCGAATGTCACCACGCCCATCGGTGCCGAAGGCATGGGTGATGAGCAACCGTGGCCGGGTGCGATCGAACACAGCGCGCCGGCCCTGGCAGCCGCCGCCGTGGCGCTGTACCAGGACCGCGAACGGTGGACCCAGGCCCAGGAGGATGGCCGGCGCCTGCTTGCCCGCCGCTACGACCAGGCCCTGCACGGCCCGGCGCTGGTGCAATGCCTGGAGCAGTGCCGCCTCCGGCTCGCGGCCCATCGCCGGGACAACTTCACCGGCAGCATGCTGCGCCACCATGCGCATAAAAGTACGCAGTACATGTCCCAGTGGATCGAGGCCAAAAACCGCAGCGTCTAGCCATCGAGGCTGGCGAGGTCGCGCGCAAGGGGGCATTATCCCTGGCAGCAACCACAATAAAGCGACGGCAGCATGACCCGAGCAACGCGAATCACCGACCCTTCCTACGAGCTGATGGACGATCACAACGGTCTGTCCATCATCTATCGCCAACACGGCTTCCCGTGCCCGCTGGTGCGCTGGCATTTCCACAAGGAATACGAGCTGCACTTGATTGTCGCCAGCTCCGGCAAGGTGTTTATCGGCGATTACATCGGCAATTTTTATCCGGAAAGCCTGTTCCTCACCGGCCCCAACCTGCCCCACAACTGGATCAGCCAGGTGGAGGAAGACGAGGTCGTGCCCAAGCGCGACATGCTGGTCAACTTTACCGATGAGCTGTTCGAGGGCGGCAGTCAGATCTTTACCGAGCTCAAGAGCCTCGCGCCGTTGCTTGAGCGCGCACAATACGGCATCGAGTTCCGCTGCAAAAAAACCATCGCCCAAGCCATGACGTTGATGCAGCGCATCGAAGACGCCCAGGGCATGGCGCGCCTGGGGCACTTTTTTATCTTGCTGGAAGTGCTGAGTGCGTGTGAGCACTACCAATTATTGTCTGGCGTGACCACGCCGCAACTGGCGGATGAGCACAGCATCGACCGCACCAACCGCGCGGTGGACTACATTTTCGCCCACTACGCCCGCGAGTTATCGCTGGAGGAAGTCGCGGAATACCTGGGGATGAAGCCGACGTATTTTTCCCGCGTATTCAAACAGGCCACGGGGCGCACGTTTATCGAGTTCGTAAACCGGTTGCGCATCAGCAAGTCCTGCGAATTGCTGGCAGACGGCGATAAAGCCGTGACCGACGTGTGCTTCGAGTCGGGTTTCAACAACATCTCCAACTTCAATCGGCGCTTTCAGCAGCTCAAAGGCATGACGCCCTCCCACTACCGGCGCCTGGCGGTGCAGCGGCTGACGGAACAAAACCTGGCTTAACTGTTTCAGCAACCTGGCTGATGAGTGCAAAAAAGTATCAGTCCAAGTGCGCCCAAGGATTTGTCATAACCCCATTTGAAGGCTGTAATCAACGCACACTCTTCCTGACTGTTCGTAGGAAGACACAACAACAATAACTGTCCTTCTGTAGCCCCTGGGCGCAGAAATGGAGTGCGCGATGAAGTTCACAGCAAAAACGCTGCTTGCCTGTTCTTGCATGACTGTATGCATGACCCTCAGCGCCGTCAGTTTTGGCGCGCAAACCCTGACCATTGCCACCGTCAACAACAGCGACATGATCCGCATGCAAAAACTCTCGAAGACCTTCGAGACCGAGCATCCGGACATCAAGTTGAACTGGGTGGTGCTCGAAGAAAACGTGCTGCGCCAACGCCTGACCACCGACATCGCCACCCAGGGCGGACAGTTCGACGTGTTGACCATTGGCATGTACGAAGCCGCACTCTGGGGCGCCAAGGGCTGGCTGGAGCCGATGAAAGATCTGCCGGCGTCCTACGACCTCGACGATGTTTTCCCTTCAGTGCGTGACGGTTTGTCCGTCAAGGGCTCGCTGTACGCCCTGCCGTTCTACGCCGAAAGCTCGATCACCTACTACCGCACCGACCTGTTCAAGGACGCCGGGCTGACCATGCCCGAGCACCCGACCTGGACCCAGATCGGCGAATTCGCGGCCAAACTCACCGACAAGACCAAAGAGCAGTACGGCCTGTGCCTGCGCGGCAAAGCCGGTTGGGGTGAGAATATGGCGCTGATCACGACCCTGGCCAACGGCTACGGCGCGCGCTGGTTCGATGAGAAGTGGCAACCCGAATTCAACGGTCCCGAGTGGAAGGACGCGCTGAACTTCTACGTCGACAACATGAAGAAATCCGGCCCGCCGGGTGCATCCAGCAACGGTTTCAACGAAAACCTGGCGCTGTTCAACAGCGGCAAGTGCGCGATTTGGGTCGATGCCAGCGTGGCCGGCTCGTTTGTCACCGACAAGACTCAGAGCAAGGTCTCCGATCACGTGGGCTTCACCTTTGCCCCGCACGAGACGACCGACAAGGGCACGTCGTGGCTGTACTCCTGGAGCCTGGCGATTCCCACCAGCTCCAAAGCCAAGGACGCGGCCAAGGTCTTCACCAGTTGGGCAACGTCCAAGGAATACAACCAGCTCGTGGCCAAGACCGACGGCATTGCCAACGTACCACCAGGCACGCGCAAGTCGACCTACAGCGACGAATACATGAAGGCCGCGCCGTTTGCCAAGGTAACGCTGGAATCGCTGAAAGTCGCCGACCCGACCAAACCGACCCTCAAGCCGGTGCCGTATATCGGTATCCAGTTGGTGACCATTCCTGAATTCCAGGCCATTGGTACCCAGGTCGGCAAGTTCTTCTCGGGCGCGCTGACCGGTCAGCAAACGGTGGATCAAGCCTTGACCGCCGCGCAGACCACCACCGAGCGTGAAATGAAGCGGGCGGGCTATCCCAAATAAGCGGGTTCATCCCTGTCAATGTGGGAACGGCTTTATGTAGGCGCTGCTTTCATGTGGGAGCTGGCTTGCCTGCGATACAGACACCTCGGTCTTTCTGTTTAAACCGAGTTGATGCCATCGCAGGCAAGCCAGCTCCCACACAAGCCAGCGCCCACATTGACCGCGCTTCGACTCTAGTTTTGCATGTACCTGACTGGTTCTGATCCTATGAATACCACCACTGCCAAAGTGCAAACCGCCGCGCCTGAAAAGCCGCGTAAAAGCCGCCTGGCCAACCCCGGCTGGTTCCTTGTCAGCCCCTCGGTGGCCTTGCTGCTGCTGTGGATGATCGTGCCGCTGGGCATGACCCTGTACTTTTCGCTGATCCGCTACAACCTGCTCTACCCCGGCGAAAACCAATTCGTGGGCCTGGAAAACTTCACTTACTTCATCACCGATTCAGGCTTCCTGCCCGGCGCCACCAATACGTTGCTGCTGGTGGGCAGCGTGCTGTTGATCAGCGTGGTGTTCGGCGTGTTGATCAGCGCCCTGCTCGAGGCCAGTGAGTTTTTCGGCCGTGGCGTGGTGCGGGTGATGTTGATTTCACCGTTCTTCATCATGCCCACCGTCGGTGCGCTGATCTGGAAGAACCTGATTTTTCACCCGGTGTCGGGGATTCTCGCCGCCGTGTGGAAGCTGTTCGGCGCCGAGCCCGTGGACTGGCTGGCGCACTACCCGTTGCTGTCGATCATCATCATCGTGTCGTGGCAATGGCTGCCCTTCGCCATCCTGCTGCTGATGACCGCCATGCAGTCCCTGGACCAGGAACAAAAGGAAGCCGCACGCCTGGACGGAGCCGGCGCCATCGCGATCTTCTGGCACCTGACCCTGCCCCACCTGGCGCGCCCGATTGCCGTGGTGGTGATGATCGAAACGATCTTCCTGCTCTCGGTGTTTGCCGAAATCTTCACCACCACCAACGGTGGTCCGGGTTACGCCTCGACCAACCTCGCCTACCTGATCTACAACCAGGCGCTGGTGCAGTTCGACGTGGGCATGGCCTCGGCCGGCGGCTTGATTGCCGTGGTCATCGCCAACATCGCGGCGATCATCCTGGTGCGGATGATCGGCAAAAACCTGACTGACAAGCCTTGAGGGCCGCGCCATGACGCTTCAACAATCCCGCCGCCTGCAAAGCCTGTTGCTCGGCACCCTGGCCTGGGCCATCGCGATCCTGATTTTCTTCCCGATCTTCTGGATGGTGTTGACCAGCTTCAAGACCGAAATCGACGCGTTCGCCACCCCGCCGCAGTTCATCTTCACGCCGACGCTGGAGAATTACCTGCACATCAACGAGCGCAGCAACTACTTCGCCTACGCCTGGAACTCAGTGGTGATTTCGTTCAGCGCCACGGCCTTGTGCCTGCTGATTTCGGTACCGGCCGCCTACTCCATGGCGTTCTACGAAACCCAGCGCACCAAGGGCACGCTGCTGTGGATGCTGTCCACTAAGATGCTGCCGCCGGTGGGCGTGCTGATGCCGATCTACCTGCTGGCCAAGAGCTTTGGCCTGCTGGATACGCGCATCGCGCTGATCATCATCTACACCCTGATCAACCTGCCGATTGTGGTGTGGATGGTTTACACCTACTTCAAAGACATCCCCAAGGACATCCTCGAAGCCGCGCGCCTGGATGGCGCTACGCTGTGGCAGGAAATGGTCCGCGTGCTGCTGCCGATTGCCAAGGGTGGCCTGGCCTCCACGGTATTGCTGTCGCTGATCCTGTGCTGGAACGAGGCGTTCTGGTCGTTGAACCTGACCTCCTCGAATGCCGCACCGCTGACCGCGCTGATCGCCTCCTACTCCAGCCCCGAAGGCTTGTTCTGGGCCAAATTGTCCGCCGTGTCGACCCTGGCCTGTGCGCCGATCCTGATTTTCGGCTGGATCAGCCAGAAACAGCTGGTGCGCGGTTTGTCCTTCGGCGCCGTCAAGTAACGGTTTCTTATAAAAATTCCAAGTGGAGGCCCATCCCATGGCCAACCTGAAAATCAAGAATCTGCAAAAAGGCTTCGAAGGCTTTTCCATCATCAAGGGCATCGACCTGGAAGTGAACGACAAGGAATTCGTCGTGTTCGTTGGCCCGTCGGGCTGCGGCAAATCCACCCTGCTGCGCCTGATTGCGGGCCTTGAAGAAGTCACCGAAGGCACCATCGAGCTGGATGGCCGCGACATCACCGAAGTCACCCCGGCCAAGCGCGACCTGGCGATGGTGTTCCAGACCTACGCGCTGTACCCGCACATGAGCGTGCGCAAGAACATGTCGTTTGCCCTGGACCTGGCCGGCGTCGACAAGAAGCTGGTGGAAAGCAAGGTCAGCGAAGCGGCGCGCATTCTCGAGCTCGGCCCGCTGCTGGAGCGCAAGCCCAAACAGTTGTCCGGCGGCCAGCGTCAGCGTGTGGCCATCGGCCGCGCGATTGTGCGTAACCCGAAGATCTTCCTGTTCGATGAACCGCTGTCCAACCTCGACGCCGCCCTGCGCGTGCAAATGCGCCTGGAACTGGCGCGCCTGCATAAAGAGCTGCAGGCGACCATGATTTACGTGACCCACGACCAGGTCGAAGCCATGACGCTGGCCGACAAAGTGGTGGTGCTCAACAGCGGCCGCATTGAACAAGTCGGCTCGCCGCTGGAGCTGTACCACCAGCCGGCCAACCTGTTTGTGGCAGGCTTTCTGGGCACGCCGAAAATGGGCTTTCTCAAGGGCAAGGTCACCCGTGTCGAAGGCCAGGGCTGCGAGGTGCAACTGGACGCCGGCACCACCATCAGCCTGCCATTGAGCGGCGCCACCCTGAGCGTCGGCAGCGCGGTGACCTTGGGCATTCGTCCGGAGCATCTGGAAATCGCCTCGCCCGGCCAAACCACGCTGACCGTCACCGCCGACGTCGGCGAACGCCTGGGCAGCGACACCTTCTGCCACGTGATCACCGCCAACGGCGAGCCGCTGACCATGCGGATTCGTGGCGACATGGCCAGCCAGTATGGCGAGACCCTGCACCTGCACCTGGACCCGGCGCACTGCCATCTGTTCGACACCGACGGCGTGGCCGTGGCCCGTCCACTGCGCGCTGCCGCCTGATTTCGCGAGATTTGTGATGAAACTGAATAAGCAGAACCTGACCCAACTGGCGCCGCAAGTGAAGGTCCCGTCCTATGCGATTGCCAGCACCACGCAGGGCATCGCGCATATCGGCGTCGGCGGTTTCCACCGCGCGCACCAGGCGTATTACACCGATGCCTTGATGAACACGGGCGAGGGCCTTGACTGGAGCATCTGCGGGGTCGGCCTGCGCGCCGAAGACCGCAGGGCTCGCGATGACCTGGCTGGCCAGGATTACCTGTTCACCCTGTATGAACTGGGCGACACCAACGACACCGAAGTGCGCGTGATCGGCTCGATCAGCGACATGCTGCTGGCCGAAGACGGCGCCCAGGCGTTGATCGACAAGCTCGCCGCCCCGCAGATTCGCATCGTTTCGTTGACCATCACCGAAGGCGGCTACTGCATCGACGACAGCAACGGCGAGTTCATGGCCCACTTGCCGCAGATCCAGCATGACCTGGCGCACCCCAAATCGCCGAAAACCGTGTTCGGCTTTATCTGCGCGGCGCTTACCCAACGCCGCGCGGCCGGTGTGCCGGCGTTTACCGTCATGTCCTGCGATAACCTGCCGCACAACGGCGCCGTCACGCGCAAAGCGCTGCTGGCTTTCGCCGCCCTGCACAACGCCGAGCTGCACGATTGGATCAAGGCCAACGTGAGCTTCCCGAACGCCATGGTCGACCGCATCACGCCGATGACCAGCACCGCCCACCGCTTGCAGCTGC
The DNA here is from genome assembly GCF_003852315.1 of Pseudomonas sp. LBUM920. Lineage (NCBI taxonomy): Bacteria > Pseudomonadati > Pseudomonadota > Gammaproteobacteria > Pseudomonadales > Pseudomonadaceae > Pseudomonas > Pseudomonas edsoni (SeqCode). The sequence continues at coordinate 2,862,374 of NZ_CP027762.1, read as the reverse complement.
ATGACGAGCATGGCATCGACGATGCCTGGCCGGTGGTGTGCGAACCCTTTGTGCAGTGGGTGCTGGAAGACAAGTTCGTCAATGGACGCCCGGCCTGGGAAAAGGTCGGCGTACAGTTCACCGATGACGTCACGCCCTACGAAGAGATGAAGATTGGCCTGCTCAATGGCAGCCACCTGGCCCTGACGTACCTGGGTTTTCTCAAGGGTTACCGGTTTGTGCACGAGACCATGAACGACCCGGTGTTTGTCGCTTACATGCGCGCCTATATGGATCTGGACGTCACGCCAAACCTGGCGCCGGTGCCGGGCATCGACCTCGCCGAATACAAGCAGACCCTGGTGGATCGCTTCTCCAATCAGGCGATTGCCGACCAGTTGGAGCGGGTGTGTTCGGACGGTTCGTCGAAGTTTCCCAAGTTCACCGTGCCCACGATCAATCGCTTGATTGCTGATGGACGTGAGACTGACCGCGCGGCGCTGGTGGTCGCGGCCTGGGCGCTGTATTTGAAAGGTGTGGATGAGAATGGGGTGAGCTACACGATCCCGGATCCGCGTGCGCAGTTTTGCCAGGATTTGGTGAGTGATGATGCGTTGATCAGCCAGCGATTGTTGGGTGTGGAGGAGATCTTTGGCAAGGCTATTCCCAATTCTCCTGAGTTTGTGGCAGCGTTTGAGCGGTGCTATGCAAGCCTGCGCGACAAGGGCGTTACCCAAACCCTGCAAAACCTCTTGAAGAAATCGGCTTAACAATGTGGCAGGGGGCTTGCCCCCGATGGCGGTGTATCAGTCAAATACCCATCACTGACCCACTGCTTTCGGGGGCAAGCCCCCTCCCACATTTGATCGGGTTTTCAATCCAAAAAACCACACTGCTGAGCACTCCACCATGACCCGGCAAAACCTTTACCTTGGCATCGACTGCGGCACCCAAGGCACCAAAGCCATCGTCCTCGACGCCACCAGCGGCAAGGTACTGGGCCTGGGCGCCGCCGCGCACACGCTGATCAGCGGCGCCAATGGCCGGCGCGAACAACATACCCAGGAATGGCTGGACGCCTTTACCGAAGCCACGCACCGCGCCTTGCAACAGGCCGGCGTGGACGGCCAGGACATCCTCGGCATCGGCGTTTCCGGCCAGCAGCACGGGCTGGTGCTGCTGGATGACCAAGGCCAGGTGCTGCGCCCGGCCAAACTGTGGTGCGACACCGAAACCGCACCCGAAAACGACCGCCTGCTGCAACACCTGGGTGGCGAAAGCGGCTCCCTGGAACGCCTCGGCGTGGCGATTGCACCGGGTTACACCGTGTCCAAACTGCTGTGGACCCGCGAGCAGCACCCGGACGTGTTCGCACGCATCGCGCATATTTTGCTGCCCCATGATTACCTCAACTTCTGGCTCACCGGCCGCGCCGTCGCAGAATTCGGCGATGCGTCGGGCACCGGCTATTTCAACGTGCGCACGCGCGAATGGGACGTGGCGCTGCTTCAGCACATCGACCCCAGCGGCCGCCTGCAAGCTGCCTTGCCTGAACTGATCGAGGCGCATCAAAGCGTGGGCACGATCCTGCCAGCCATCGCCGAACGCCTGGGCATCAACCCCAACGCCCGCGTCTCCAGTGGCGGCGGCGACAACATGATGGGCGCCATCGGCACCGGCAACATCGCACCGGGCGTGATTACCATGAGCCTGGGTTCGTCGGGCACCGTGTATGCGTTTGCCGATCAGCCGACTGTGAGCCCACAAGCGTCGGTGGCGACTTTCTGCTCCTCCAGCGGCGGCTGGTTGCCATTGATTTGCACGATGAACCTGACCAACGCCACCGGCGTGATTCGCGAACTGTTCGACCTCGACCTGGCCGCCTTCAACGCCTTGGTCGCCCAAGCCCCCATCGGCGCCGACGGCGTCAGCATGCTGCCCTTTCTGAACGGCGAACGTGTGCCCGCCCTGCCCCACGCCACCGGCAGCGTGCACGGCTTGACCATGACCAACCTGACGCGCGCCAACCTCTGCCGTGCGGTAGTCGAGGGCACCACCTTTGGCCTGCGTTATGGCCTGGACCTGCTGCGCCAGACCGGCCTGCAAAGCCTGCGCATCCGCCTGATCGGCGGCGGTTCAAAAAGCCCGGTGTGGCGCCAGATGGTCGCCGATATCATGAACACCGAAGTCGTCTGCACCGAACAAAGCGAAGCCGCCGCCCTGGGCGCGGCGATCCAGGCGGCGTGGAGCCAGTCCGGCGAGTCCCTGGCCAGCTTGTGCGACAAATGCGTAAGCGTCGACCCGGCCAGCCGCACGCTGCCGGTGGCGGCCAGTGTCAGTGCCTACCAACACGCTTACGAGCGCTATCAACAACTCGTGGCAACCCTTTAAGAGCGAACGACTATGTATCTGGTGTGTGGCGAAGCGCTGTTTGATTTTTTCAGCGAGGAGGATGCCAGCGGTCAGGCGTCCAAGGTCAATTACAAGGCAATTGCCGGCGGCTCGCCGTTCAACGTGGCCGTGGGCTTGCGCCGTCTGGGCATCGACTCCGCGTTGTTCGGCGGGCTGTCCAATGATTTTCTCGGCCAGCGCTTGCTGCACGTGCTCAAGGACGAGGGCGTCAGCGAGCAATTTCTGGTCGAATTCCCCGCGCCGACCACCCTGGCGATGGTGGCTGTGGGCGCCAATGGCTCACCGCAGTACAGCTTTCGCGGCGAAGGCTGCGCCGACCGCCAGCTGCGGGTGGTGCACTTGCCCACGCTGGGCCATGAAATTCGCGGGCTGCACATCGGTTCGTTTTCGCTGGTGGTACAACCCATCGGCGACACGCTGCTGCACCTGGTCAAGCGCGAAAGCGGCAAACGCCTGATCAGCCTGGACCCCAACGTGCGGCTGAACCCGCAGCCGGATATCCAATTGTGGCGTGATCGCGTGGGCGAGTTGGTCAAGCATGCCGACCTGATCAAAGTCAGCGACGAAGACCTGCACCTGCTCTACCCCGACCAGTCGCCGGAAAGCGTGCTGCAGGGCTGGTTGCAGCACCGCTGCCAACTGGTGTTTCTCACCCGAGGCGGCGACGGCGCAACGGTGTTCAGTCGCCAGCACGGCAGTTGGTCTGCGCCGGCGGTCAAGGTGGTGATGGCCGATACCGTGGGTGCCGGTGACACCTTCCAGGCGGCGTTGATTGCCTGGCTGACCGAGCAGCAGCTTGATTCGGTAGAGGGCCTGCAACAACTGTCGCGCGAGCAGATCGACAGCATGCTCGGCTTCGCCATTCGCGCCGCCGCCCTGACGTGCGGCAAGACCGGGCCGGACCTGCCATACCGCGCTCAGCTGGGCTGATTACCCATCACAGCAGGCCACGTCTTTGGTGGCCTGTTGTCAGAACGCACGCGGCCCCCGCAGGGCCGTCAGCGCGAACAAAGCCTGCTGGCCGAGACGGGTGGCGGGCACATCTAATGCGTTGGGCTGTTTGTCAGCCAACACCGCAAGGTTGATAGATGAAGGTTTTGTCAGCCAAGGCAAAATTAATCGATGGTTAATCCCGCGAGCCGAGAGTGAAGGTGTACCCACTTGCGGAGAACTACCATGAAACTGCGCACTTTGATGCTTGGCGGCGCATTGGCGCTGGCATCCGTCTCGGGCCTGGCCCAGGCCGACACACAAGCCACTGCGACCAAACCGGTGCCCTACCAGTACGGCATGCCCATGAACGTTAAAACGGTGATTGCAATGCATGAAACCGACACCAACGTTTGCAAAGTCATCAATGCCGATATCAAGTTCGTCGATACTGCGGGCAAAGTCGAAGACGTCGGCTACCGGAAAATGTCCGAAGCCTGCGATTTCCAGAATTGATCCTTCACACTGGCGACAGAACCGTATTGGGCCTGGCATCTACCAGGCCCGCAGTTCCCCAGTGACTCAACCTCGCAACAACGGCTGATGACTAGCCGCGCCCTCCCACTCTTTGCAGAGCGGTTGAATGGGTGTGTTTGAGGTCTTCGCGCAAGCCGCTGATCAGGTTGCAAATGGCTCGACTGCTGTCGAGTTTGTCAGCGTTTATACCTTTTACTTCCAAATCCACCCGGTCGCGGTCACGGTCGTCATAGACTTTGATCGTCAACGAAGCATCTTCGGCTTTGGTGCATTCGCACCGTTTAGGCAGGAAACTTCCTTCAATAATACTGCGAAGTTCTAATTCCGAAAGCATGGCCAACCTCTCCTTTCATGAGACTGCCAACAGATTGTTATGTGTGCGGCAGGCGCGTGCCTGCCACGTCTTACCGACCCTGGAAGACGCTTACAATCACCAGCGTACTCGGCAAAAACCGTTCTCGTTGTAACTTTTCCTCATAAGCGGCACGCGGGTTTATATAACTCTGAAAACTCAGCGCAAATCCTCGGCGAACAGCGTTGATTAAACGGTTATGCACTAAGTTGAACCTTGCGCTGCGACTCTTTCTGCAACATGTCGCAAACTATCAAAGTTGATATTGGCCCCGGAATTCACCGCCACCAGGGTTTGCCCACGCACGGAGTTTTGCGCCACGTACTGGCGGATGCCCGCTACCGCCAGCGCGCCGGATGGCTCGGTGATGGAGCGCGTATCGTCATAGATCAACTTGATCGCACTGCACAGCTGGTCGTTGCTGACAGTGATGACTTCGTCCACCCAGTCGCGGCAGATTTCAAAGCCATACGCGCCGATCTGCGCCACAGCCGTGCCGTCGGCAAACCCGTCAACGCTGGGCAACACCACACGCTCGCCCGCGCGCAGCGCCGCCAACAGGCAGCTGGAACCTTCAGGTTCGACACCGACGATGCGCACCTGAGGCCGCAGGTATTTGACATACGCCGCGATCCCGGCGATCAGACCGCCACCGCCCACCGGCACGAAGATCGCGTCCAGCGCGCCCTGTTGCTGGCGCAGAATTTCCATCGCCACGGTGCCCTGGCCGGCGATCACGTCCGGGTCATCGAATGGCGAAACGAAGGTGCAACCCGAGGTCTCGGCCAATTGCAGCGCATGCGCCAGGGCAAACGGAAAGCTCTCGCCGTGCAGCACCGCCTCGGCGCCTCGGGAGCGAACGCCGAGCACCTTCAACTCAGGCGTGGTGCAGGGCATCACAATGCTTGCCTTGATCCCCAGTTCGCGCGCCGCCAGCGCTACACCTTGGGCGTGGTTGCCCGCCGACGCCGTCACCACGCCCCGCGCCTTCTGCGCCTGCGTGAGCTGCACCAACTTGTTGTACGCCCCGCGGATTTTGAAAGAAAAAGTCGGCTGCAGGTCTTCGCGCTTGAGCAACAGCTGATTGCCCAGCAAGGCCGAGAGTGCCGGTGCCGCTTGCAAGGGTGTGCGCACTGCCAGGTCATAGACCGGGGCGGCGAGAATCTTTTTCACATAGTGTTCAAGCAATGCCGTATCAGCGGTGTGGGGGACGGGGCACATGCTCATGGGGTGTCTCCTGGCTTTTTTACAGGGCCCCGAGACGGAAAAACAAAACCCGCCTCAAGGGCGGGTTGGGGTGCAGCCGTGTGCTATCCCGCCAAATGAGGAATGGCGGTAATAATGCTTGGCTGGCTGCGGAAGGCTTGAAATGTCATGTCACGAAATTAACCGCCACTCACCGGCCACGTCAATGCCCAACCACCGATTATCCAGCAGGGGTTTACGGCAAGCATACGAAACGTATACGCTTTGTATATAAATACAACACAGTGAACGTCATGGGCATCGTCAAGATCACCGACCAATTGCACGAACAACTCCGCTTGGCCAGCGCTGCCATGGACCGCTCCATCAACGCCCAGGCCGAGTTCTGGATCAAGATCGGCCTACTCGCCGAACTCAACCCGCACCTGCCCTACAACGAGCTGATCAACAAGCTGTTGCTGGACAAGCCCGACCTGATCCGGGGCCGCAGCTGATGACCAAGACGGCCGCCCAACTGGCAGTGATGCGTGAATCCGGACGCCTGCTGGCCAAGGTTTTCGACATGCTTGACGGCTTTGTCGCCGCCGGCCGCTCCACCCTGGAGCTGGACAGCGCCGTCGAGGCGTTCATTCGTAACGACCTCAACGCCCGCCCGGCAAGCCTGGGGCAATATGACTATCCCTTCTGCATCAACACCTCGATCAACGAGGTGGTGTGCCATGGCATGCCCAGCGCCAAGGATATTCTCAAGGACGGCGACATCATCAACATCGACATCACCTTGGAAAAAGGCGGTTTTATCGCTGACGCCAGCAAGATGTACATGATCGGCACCGTGGCGCCCAAGGCGCGGCGCCTGGTGGAACAGACCTTTGAGGCCATGTGGGCCGGCATTCGCCAAGTCAGGCCGGGCGCGCGCCTGGGTGATATCGGCCATGCGATCCAGAGCCATGCGCAGGCTAACGGCTACAGCGTGGTGCGCGAATACTGTGGCCATGGTATCGGCCGCCAGATGCATGAAGAACCGCAAATCCTCCACTTCGGCCGCCCCGGCACCGGCCTGGAACTGCGTGAAGGCATGGTGTTTACCATCGAGCCGATGCTTAACCAGGGCAGCGCAAAGGTGCGCGACTTGAAAGATGGCTGGACGGTGGTGACCAAGGACAACAGCCTGTCGGCGCAGTGGGAGCACACCGTGGCGGTGACGGCCGACGGGTTTGAGGTGCTTACCTTGCAGGTGCCGGATTGAGAAGTGTAGATGTGGGTGTGGCGACTGGTGCTGGGGCCTTTCCATTATTGGAGTGACAGCAGTTAAGTGGTTAGATCACGAGCAAAGCCGTGGCGGCCTGATTTTAGACGCTGAACCCAATCAAATGTGGGAGCTGGCTTGCCTGCGATGGCATCAACCCTGTTTACCTGATGGACCGAGGTGCCTGCATCGCCGCCAAGCCAGCTCCCACAGAAAAGCCCAGCACTGCATTGCTGCCAGCCGAATTCGGTCAACTTGTGGGAGCGGGCTTGCTCGCGAAGGCGGTGGAACAGTCAGCTAATTTGTAACTGACCCACCGCCTTCGCGAGCAAGCCCGCTCCACATTTTTGGATCTGATTACACCAAGGGATTCGGTGTGCAACGCGGGCCCGGAGCGTGGGTAAGGCGCACTACCAAACGGGCCTTAGCGCAGCAACGGCTGTGTACTCACACCCCACTGGCCCCGCCCGCGATTCGCTTCAGCCCCAGCACCATCAAGCCCGCCCCCAACGCCATCGCGGCCATCAGCAGCGGGTACGACACCCACCACGGCGTACCCGCCGTCATCATGCTGAATTCCGACATGCCACCCACACTGGCAATCAGGTTAAGCGGCAGGAACACCACGTTAATCAGGGTCAACTTGCGCAGCAGGTTGTTCATGCTGTTGTTCATCAGGTTGCCGCGCGCATCGATCAGCCCGGAAAACACATTGGAGTAGATCTCTGCCTGCTTGTAGCACTGGTGGTTCTCGATGATCAGGTCATCGATCAACCCCAGGATCTCAGCACTGAAATGCTCTTTTTCAGCGTGATTACGCAACCGCGACAACACCGCGCCGTTGCTGTGCAGCGCATTGATGTAATAGATCAGGCTTTCGCTGAGGCTGAACATCTGCATCAGGTGATGGTTGCTCATCGACGCGTTGAACTGCTGCTGCAATTCGCGCGCAACCAGCTTGATCACCTTGAGGTGGCCCAGGTAGTGGTGGATGTTGTTGAGCAACAAATCCAGCAGCACATCCAACGGCGTGTGCAGCGGCCGGCGCGCGCCGAGCCCGGACAGCGGGGTTTCATCGGTGGCGATCACCAGCAGGCGATCCTGCGAAAACAACAAGCCGCACGACGACACCTCAAACACCAGGTTGCCGCCGCCGGAGTAGTTTTCCGGGCGTTTCCAGATCAGGAACAGGTTGTCGGGATGAAATTCGATGCGTGACACTTCATCCGGGTCAAGGGCCGAGGCCAGGGCATGTTCATCCAGCTTGTGGTGGTCACGCAGCCATTCGCGTTCGGCCAGGTCCGGGTTGTTGAACAACATGATCGGCGCATCATCACTTCCCGCGCCGCACAACTTCCCACCGGTCAATTCAAAGCGCTGGATCATCGCGCGTCACCACACCTGGCCCTGGCGCTTCAACTCCAGGCGCCGCACGAACTCCTCCAGCACCAGGGCGTATAGGTCGTCCTGCAGGTAGGCGTCTTCGATACCGGCATCCATGTTGGGGTTGTCGTTGACCTCGATCACCACCACCTTGTCGCCGGACTGCTTGAGGTCAACACCGTAAAGGCCGTCGCCGATCAGGTTGGCGGTCTTCACCGCCAGTTCTACCACCGCCTTGGGTGCTTCGTGGACCGCCAGGGTGCGGCATTCGCCGTTGATGTCCTGGCCGATAGCCTTGTGGTTGTAAATCTGCCAATGGCCCTTGGACATGAAGTACTGGCAGGCAAAGATCGGCTTGCGGTTGAGTACACCGATGCGCCAGTCGTACTCGGTGTAGAAAAATTCCTGGGCCAGCAACAGCACCGAATGCTCGAACAACTCAGCGGTGGCCTTGAGCAAGGCCTCCTGGCTTTCCACCTTGATCACACCGCGCGAAAAACAGCCGTCTGGGATCTTCAACACCAGCGGGAAGCCCAGGCGCTCGCCCACCCGCTCGAAATCTTCCGGTCGCTCCTTGTACAGAATCTCGGTGGCCGGCATGCCCAGTTGGTGGCTGTTGAGCAGGTCGGTGAGGTAGACCTTGTTGGTGCAGCGCAGGATCGACGCCGGGTCGTCCATCACCACCAGGCCTTCGCTCTCGGCCTTCTTGGCGAAGCGGTAGGTGTGATTATCGACGCTGGTGGTCTCGCGGATCAGCAAGGCGTCGTACTCGGCGAGGCGCGAGTAATCCTTGCGCTCGATCAGTTCCACATCGATGCCCAGGCCCTTGCCGACCCGCACGAAGTTTTCCAGGGCGCGGGCATTGGAGGGCGGCAATTGCTCCTGCGGATCGTGCAGGATTGCCAGGTCGTAACGGGCCAGCCTGCGTGAACGCGGTTGGCGCCAGATCTTGCGGCTGAAGTTGTCGAGGGCGTGGGCAAACTGGTCTTCCTGGTCATCACGCAACTTGTGCAACACGCCGGATTTGACCCCTTCGATGTGCCAGCCGTTGTTCTTGCGAAACTCAACTAACAGAATCGGGCACGGGAAGGTTTCAAACAACTGACGGGCCAACTCCTGCAACGGCTCTATATTGGTCCGGCCAAAATAAAGTGTCAGGGTAAAGCCTTCGGTGTTGCTGTAGAGGTGATGACTCAAGGCTTTATCGAGGGTTTTATCCAGGTCATCCAGCGACAGGCCATACAGCGACTTTTTCGTCAGTTCACTGATGGTGCGCACCGACGGAATCACCTTGTGCCCGCGCGCCTCGGCCAACAGCGAGCAGTAATAACCATGCCCCAGGTACTTGTAGCTGCGGCACAGGTTGATCACCTGCACACGCTTGCCCGTCTCGCTCTCGCGGGTTTGCTCCAGGTATTCCTGAGCGGTGACGATGTCTTCGCTGGGGAAATAAGAAGCCCAATCTTCCTTGCGTTCGACAATGATCACGACTTGACTGGAACCCTTGAGAGGTGCGGAAAAATAACCGTTGGAAGTTATTGTCGCCGCGACGGTTTGCTCGGATACTTCACGCCAATGACTTTGTACCGCCGACATAATATTTGATCCGCTTTAGAGAACTCGACCTTTTCTATTAAGCACGATCTTTTAGAGAAGTCCCGTTTCGTTACGCAACTTTTACGGCGGTCATATGGCTCTTTCCTTTCGCGTTGCAACCCCCGCTGACGTGCCCGAATTGGTGGCACTGGAACAGCACTGTTTCACCACCGACCGGCTTTCGCCGCGCAGTTTCCAGTGGATGATCAGCCGCGCTCATGGCCAGTTGCTCGTCGCCGAAAATGACAGCGTTTTGCTCGGTTACGCCTTGGTGCTGTTCCATCGCGGCACCTCACTGGCTCGCCTGTACTCCATCGCCATCGCCGAACATGCGCGCGGTATGGGCCTGGGCAAGCAATTGCTGGCGCGCATCGAAGCCTGCGCCGTGGCGCATGATTGCGCCTACCTGCGCCTGGAAGTGCGCACCGACAACCCCGGCGCCCTCGCCTTGTACGAGCGCAATGGCTACCGGCGCTTCGCGCTGATCAATGATTATTACGAAGACCATGCACCGGCCCTGCGCCTGGAAAAACGCATCGTCCAGCACCAGGACGCGCGCCCGCAAAACGTGCCGTATTACCAGCAAACCACCGACTTCACCTGTGGCGCCGCGTGCCTGCTGATGGCCATGGGCGCACTGGTGCCGACGCGCGTGGCCGGCCGGCGCGAAGAACTGCAAATCTGGCGTGAAGCGACCACCGTGTTCATGACCGCCGGCCACGGCGGCTGCAGCCCGCAAGGCTTGGCCCTGGCAGCATGGCGCCGGGGCTTTTGCGTGCGCATGCAGGTGAATGTACGGGGCCCGCTGTTTCTGGACGGCGTGCGCGACCAACATAAAAAGGACGTCATGCGCCTGGTGCACGAAGCATTTGAAGAAGAACTGGCCGGCAGCGACGTCGAGCAGGTGCTCGGCGGCGCGTTGGATTTGCCGCAGGTACTGCGCGATGGCGGGCAGCCGCTGGTGTTGATCAGCAGCTACCGCCTCACCCGCTCCAAGTCGCCGCACTGGGTGATGGTCACCGATTGCGACGAGGACTTTGTCTACCTGCACGACCCGGATGTGGACCACAGCCAGCACCGCCAGCCCCTGGACTGCCAGCACTTGCCGGTCAGTCATGGGGAGTTCGAACGCATGTGCCGCTTTGGCAATAACAAGTTGCGCGCGGCGGTGGTGCTCTTCAAGCCACTTGCTTGATCCCGGCCTTGGCTTCCAGCTCACGCACCAGCGGCAACACGCGTTTGCCGAAGTATTCGACTTCCTCCTGGAAGTGCAGGAAGCCGGCCAGCACCAGGTCCACGCCCACGGCCTTGAGCGCGACGATGCGCTCGGCAATCTGCTGCGGCGTGCCGATCAGGTCTGTCTTGAAGCCGTCGTTGTACTGCACCAGGTCTTCGAAACTGGATTTGGCCCAGTTGCCCTCGCCTTCCGGTGAGGCTTTGCCGGCCTGCTTGGCCGCGTCACTAAAGGCATTCACGGCCTCCGGGTCGGCCTTGTCGATGATTTCAGCGAGCACCGCGCGGGCCTCTTCTTCGGTGTCGCGGGCGATCACAAAGGCGTTTACGCCGACTTTGACCGAATGGTTATTCGCCGCCGCCTTGGCGCGGATGTCATCGACCTGAGCCTTGATGCCTTGCGGGGTGTTGCCGTTGGTGAAATACCAGTCCGACACGCGCGCCGCCATGTCCCGCGCGGCGCGCGAGCTGCCGCCCTGGAACACTTCCGGTTGGCCAAGGGGCTTGGGCTTGAGGGTGTAATCGTTGAAGCGGTAGAAGTCGCCCTTGAAGGTGAAGTCGTCCTGAGTCCAGATGCCTTTTAACGCGCGGATGAACTCCTCGGAACGGCGATAACGCTCATCGTGTTCCAGCCAGTGTTCGCCGATGGCCTGGAACTCGCCCTTGAACCAGCCACTGACGATGTTCACCGCGATACGGCCATTGGTGAGCTGGTCGATCGTCGCCAGTTGCTTGGCCGCCAATGCCGGTTGCCACGGGCCGGGCAGGATGGCTGCGATCACCTTGAGCGTGGTGGTCGCCGCCAGCAGCGCATGGCTGAAGGCTACGGATTCATGCTGGTTTTCGGCGCCGTAGCCGGCGGTGAAGCGAATTTGCGTAAGACCGTATTCAAAACCGGCCGCTTCGGCCAACTGCGCCAGTTTGCGGTTGTAGTCGATGCCCCAATGGGTGCGTTGCTCGATCTTGCTGACCACCAGCCCACCGCTGACGTTGGGCACCCAATAGGCAAATTTCACGGCTTGCTGACTCATCTGGCAGTACCTCGCACGAAGGGATGTTCCAGGGCCAGAGCAGCAAGCGTGCCAGGCCGGTGCAAACGCCCTGGCCATGGGCGTCGCGGTAAAAATTCCAATCTCGCAGGGCTGAGCTGTCAATGTCATGGATCACACCGGTTTGTCGATCCGCTGTTGCCGGAGCAACAGTGAATGGCCCACCTTCCCCGCAAACACGGGCCGCCGCCATCGGCACGAACTGTGCAATCACCCAAGGACTGATACTGCCAAGGAGCTGCCCCCATGACCGAGCAACACGTCATCAACCCGCTGTCCACGGGTGCCGATTACCCCACGTTGGCCGCGCGTTTTCGGCCGATATTCGAGCGCATTGCCGCGGGCGCGGTAGCGCGCGAACAGACCCGCGCCCTGCCCTATGAACCGATCCAATGGCTCAAGCAGGCCGGCTTTGGCGCAGTGCGGGTGCCGGCGGAATACGGCGGCGGTGGCGCGTCGCTGCCGCAGTTGTTCGAGTTGCTGATCGAGCTGGCCGCTGCCGATTCGAATGTGCCCCAGGCGTTGCGCGGGCATTTCGCCTTCGCCGAGGACCGTCTGAATGCGCCACCCAGCGCTGGCCGCGACCTGTGGTTCAAGCGCTTTGTCGACGGCGACATCGTCGGCTGCGCCTGGACCGAAATCGGCAACGTGGCTATTGGCGAGGTGGCCACTCAAGTGAGCCCCGACGGCGATAAATGGAAACTCAACGGTGAAAAGTTCTACAGCACCGGCAGCCTTTTCTCCGACTGGATCGACGTGTACGCCCAGCGCAGCGATACCGGCGCCGATGTGATCGCCGCCACCCGCACGCGCCAACCTGGCGTGGTGCAAAGCGATGACTGGGATGGCTTTGGCCAGCGCACCACCGGCAGCGGCACCAGCCGTTTTACCGATGCCGTGGTGGACGCGGAAAACGTCATCGACTTTGCCACTCGGTTCAAGTACCAGACCGCGTTTTATCAGTTGGTGTTGCTGGCGAGCCTGGCCGGGATTGGTCGTGCGGCACTGAGCGACGTGGCTCATCAGGTGCGCAGTCGCAAGCGCATCTACAGCCACGGCAATGCCGCGCATGTCAGCCAGGATGCGCAGGTTCAACAAGTGGTGGGTGAGGTGGCGGCGCTGGTGTATGCCGCCGAGGCCAGTGCGTTGAAGGCGGCGGTGCCGGCGCAACAGGCGTACCTGGCGCGGTTTGCGGGGGATGAGGTGGCCGAGCGGGAGGCGAATGTGGCAGCCGAGATTGAATCGGCGACGGCGCAGGTGGTGGTGTCGGCGCTGGTACAGCGGGCCACTACGGAGTTGTTCAATGCGCTGGGGGCGTCGGATGTGCGCCAGGGTAAAGCGCTCGATCGCCACTGGCGGAATGCCCGAACGGTGTCGTCGCATAATCCGGTGATCTACAAGGCGCGGATTGTCGGGGACTGGGTGATTAACGGGACTGAGCCGCCGTTTGTGTGGCAAATCGGGAATGGGCCGGCCAGGGGGTAGGCTTTTTTGATCGCTAAGGGTTGGGGTGTATATCCGTTGTTTGGGTGATGGCCGCTTTAGGTTCCGCCCTTACGGCGGGTCACTTTGGAAAAGCCCCAAAGTAACCAAAGGGCTCTTGCCCCACCACTCGGCACCTCGCCTAGGCTCGGTGTGCCCTCACTCCGGCTTGAATCCGTGGGCCGCCGTGACGGGCCATCCATGGCCCAACACGGCGGCCCACGGATTCAAGCCTGCGTTCGGCCAGCGTGGTTTAACGGGGCGCCTAAGATCAAAATCAAAAGCAGATCAAGATCAAAAGCAGAGCACGGCGGCCTGGTAGCCGACCTGAGTGGTTAAATCAAAAGCGGAAGCGAGGCGGCCTGACAGCCGACCTGATCTTGGAAGCTGAACTCAATCAAATGTGGGAGCTGGCTTGCCTGCGATGGCATCAACTGGTTGTGCCTGATACACCGAGGTGTCCGCATCGCAGGCAAGCCAGCTCCCACAGAAAAGCCAAGCAGTGCGTTGGTGGAGGCTGAACTCGGTCAACTTGTGGGAGCGGGCTTGCTCGCGAAGGCGGTGTGTCAGTGATAAATGAGCTGACTGACCCACCGCATTCGCGAGCAAGCCCGCTCCCACATTTGGATTTCTGTTAATCAGATAGATGGGTCTCGTTTGCACTCGGTCAAAGGTGGGAGCTGGCTTGCCTGCGATGGCATCTACTGGTTATGCCTGATACACCGAGTTGTCTGCATCGCAGGCAAGCCAGCTCCTACAGAAAAGCCAAGCAGTGCGCTGCTGGCAGCTGCACTCGCTCAAATTGTGGGAGCGGGCTTGCTCGCGAAGGCGGTGGGTCAGTGACACATGAGTTGACTGACCCACCGCATTCGCGAGCAAGCCCGCTCCCACATTTGGATTTCTGTGAATCAGATAGATGGGTGTCGTTTGCACTCGGTCAAAGGTGGGAGCTGGCTTGCCTGCGATGGCATCTACTGGTTATGCCTGATACACCGAGTTGTCTGCATCGCAGGCAAGCCAGCTCCTACAGAAAAGCCAAGCAGTGCGCTGCTGGCAGCTGCACTCGCTCAAATTGTGGGAGCGGGCTTGCTCGCGAAGGCGGTGGGCCAGTGATACATGAGCTGACTGAACCACCGCATTCGCGGGCAAGCCCGCTCCCACATTTGGATCGCAGTGCATCAGATAGAGATGTGCTGCTGTGCTGTTGCCCTGCTTTTGCTTCAACCACTCAGGTCGGCTACTAGGCCGCCGTGCTCTGCTCTTGATCTTGCTTTTGACTTTGATCTGACAGGCCCCGTCAACCACGCTGGCCGAACGCAGGCTTGAATCCGTGGGTAACCCGGCAGGACGCCGGGTTAGCCGCGTTGGGCCATGGATGGCCCGTCGCGGCGGCCCACGGATTCAAGCCGGAGTGAGGGCACACCGAGCCTAAGCGAGGGGCCGAGTGGTGGGGCAAAGACCTTTTGGTTACTTTTGGGGCGTTTGCCAAAAGTGACCCGCTGTAAGAGCGGAACCCTAAGCCGCCGTGACCGCAGCAACGGATATGTACCCACCCACCCAAACCCCCGAAAACATCAGAACGCCAACTTATAGCCAATAGTCATCAACATAACCGCCAGACAAGGCCGCAACACACCATCAGGAACCTTACCGGTCATGTGACTCCCCAGGTAAATCCCCGGCAACGACCCCATCAGCAAAAGGCCCAGCAAATGCCAATCCATATTACCCATGCTCGCGTGCCCCAGCCCGGCGACCAATGTCAGCGGCACGGCATGGGCAATCTCGGTACCCACCAACCGACGCGTCGCCAGAAACGGGTACAGAATAAACAGCGCCACGGTACCAAGCGCACCCGCCCCGATGGACGTCAGAGCAACCATGGTGCCAAGGATCGCACCGGTCACCACCGTCAACACGTTCAAATTGCGCGGGCTCATGTGATAGTCATCACCCGCATGACGCTGGGCAAAAGCCAGCAGGCTTTTCTTGAACAGAATCGCCAGCGCCGTCAGCAGCAACACCCCACCAAGCGCCTGCTTGATCACCGCGTTCATGGCGCTGGGGTCGGTATGCAAACTGGCAAGGAACCACAGGGTCAGCAGCACCGCAGGCACACTGCCCAAGGTCAGCCAACCGGTGATGGTCCAGTCGATATTCCTGTTCTTGCTGTGCACCAGCACGCCA
Source organism: Pseudomonas sp. LBUM920 (assembly GCF_003852315.1). Taxonomy (NCBI): domain Bacteria; kingdom Pseudomonadati; phylum Pseudomonadota; class Gammaproteobacteria; order Pseudomonadales; family Pseudomonadaceae; genus Pseudomonas; species Pseudomonas edsoni (SeqCode). The sequence continues at coordinate 2,846,779 of NZ_CP027762.1, read as the reverse complement.
CCTGACTTGGTGATGGCCGCGTACAACAAGTCAGTGCCCACGGCGGTCGCCGGGTTGATGCCGAACCACAACAGGATCGGGGTCATCAAAGACCCTCCGCCGACGCCAGTCATGCCAACGATAAAACCAACCACCAGGCCAGCGATGACAAAACCAAAATCACCCACATCCATACAGCTACCCGCGGCCTTATAAATTTCTGGCCGCAGGATAGCGATTTTTCTTATAACGACTTATATCAATATGATCTGACTTTATGCCTTTTGTGTCAGCCGATGACAGACGTAAGCTTGCGTCTGATACGGAAAAGCCACGGTGTCACGCCCCCGCAAGGCAGGATGCGTGTCGATCAGCGCCTGCAATTGCGCAGTCACGCTGGCTTTTTCGGCGGCGGGCAGCGCCGCGATAAAGCTCACCGACAGGAAGCGATCCATGATCACCTCCCCAGGGCTGCCGACATGCTGATAGGCAAAACAGGTTATTTGGGGCGCAGAAAAATATTCGCCGGTGAAGGCTTCGCGCCAGCGGCCTGAATGAAAGCGCGGCGTGTCGCCTTCATAGGGGGTGATGATGTCGGTGATGGCGGCAACCCAATCCACCGATTCATCGCGCACATTCCACACCAACCCCAGGCGCCCATCGGGTTTGAGCACGCGGTGGATTTCTGCCAGCGCGGCTTCGGTAGAAAACCAATGGAACGCCTGCGCACAGACCACCGCATCGGCGACGGCGGTTTCCAGGGGAATGGATTCGGCCGTGCCATTGACCAGGCGCACATCGGGCAACAGTTTATTGAGCTGCGCGCCCATCGCTTCGACCGGTTCGACCGCCACCAGCGTGGGCGCCAGGGTGCTGAGCAAACGGGTGAACTTGCCGGTACCGGCGCCCAGGTCGATTACCGTCGATTGCGCATCGATGTGCAGCGCATCAGTGAGCCAGCCGGTGAGTTGTCGTGGATAGTCGGGCCGGCCTTGGGCGTAAGTGACGGCCTGGGTAGAGAAACCTTGTTGAGCAGACGTGTGAACACCAGTCATTGCCAATCTCTCCTCGGGTAAAACGGGGGCACAGTGTGCGCCCTTGCGCATTTATTTTCTAATCACTGCATCCAATCGAGCGCGGCCTGGGTAGTGCTTACAGTGACCCCGCTGTTTTACTCAATGGAGAACCACCCATGAACGCTAAAGCACTGTTCTGCCTGACCGCCCTGCTGGCCGCTGCGCCAACGGTTTTCGCCCAGACCGGCTTGCCCGACAGCATCAAGGTGCCGGATGGGCACAAGGTGGCGCTGGAGACCACAGGCGTCGGCGAAATCACCTACGAATGCCGCGACAAAGCTAACGCCGCGGGCCAGACCGAGTGGACGTTTGTCGGTCCCAAGGCGGTGTTGAATGACCGCAGCGGCAAGCCAGTGGGCACCTATTTCGGCCCACCCGCTACATGGCAAGCCCAGGACGGTTCGAAAGTCACCGGCACGCAGTTGGCCGTGGCGCCCTCCGGTGCTGGCAACCTGCCGTATCAACTGGTCAAGGCCAACCCGGCCGAAGGCAAAGGCGCAATGAGCGGTGTGAGTTATATCCAGCGCGTGGCCCTCAAGGGTGGCGTGGCGCCGAGCACCGAGTGCAGCGCGGCCAACAAAGGCACCCAGGCAGTGGTGAAGTACCAGGCCGACTACATCTTCTGGGCGGCCAACTGAGAACAAACTCAGCTACGCTGCCCCTGTAAGGGCCGGCTTGGCGGCGAGGGTCGTCAACGATGACGCAGGGCACCTGGGTTATACGCTGCGCCCGTGCCCTTTTTCGCCGGCACGCCGGCGCCCTGCAGTGCGGTGGCGATTGTTATGACAGTGGTGGACACACGTGGCCTTGCCTGACGCCGATTTTGATTACGAAGCCTGTCTGCTGGCCTGCGCCCGTGGGGATCAACGTGCCTTGCGCCAGCTCTATGAGCAGGACAGCAGCCGTTTGCTCGGCGTGGCCTTTCGCATTGCCAGGGACAAGTCCCTGGCCGAAGACATCGTGCATGACGCGTTTATCAAGATCTGGCGTGGCGCCGGCAGTTTCGACCCCAACCGTGGCGCGGCGCGCGGCTGGGTGTTCAGCGTGACCCGGCATCTGGCGCTTAATGCCGTGCGCAATCACTACCGGGAATTACCCCTGGGCGACGCGCACGAGCACATCGCCACACCCGACACCTTTGAATTCGCTTCGCGCTCGGGGCAGGTCCACGCCTGCCTGGAGCAGCTCGATCCGGCCCGTCGCGCGTGCATCCTGCATGCCTATGTCGACGGCTATTCCCACAGCCAAATCGCACAGAAACTGGACACTCCGCTGGGGACCGTCAAAGCCTGGATCAAACGCAGCCTCGCTGCGCTGCGGGAGTGCATGGCATGAGCAACCCTCTGGACGAACTGGCTGGCGAATACGTGCTGGGCACCCTGCCCGCCGCGCAACGCGCCGAGGTTGAGCAGCGCTTATCCGAGGATGCCGCGTTGCGCGCGGCGGTGGACGCATGGGAGCAGCGCCTTTTGCCGCTGACCGCATTGGCCGAACCGGTGCCCCCTTATGCCCAGCTGTGGCGGCGCATCGAGCGCACCGTCACGCCTGCCGGCACCCGCACCGACCGCCAAACACCGTGGTGGAACCTGCTGGCGCTCTGGCGTGGTTTGGCCGGCGCGGGGCTGGTGGCGACGTTGGTCCTGGCGACGCTGCTGCTGACCCGCCCGCCCACTGCTGAACCCACCTTTGTGGTGGTGTTGGTGGCGCCGCAAAGCCAGGCTCCGGGGTGGGTGATCCAGGCCAGCAATACTCAGCAGATCCAGTTGATTCCATTGGGTGTGATGCAAGTGCCTGCCGACAAGGCGCTGCAATTCTGGACCAAGGCGGATGGCTGGCAAGGCCCGGTGTCGCTGGGGTTGGTCAAGCCAGGGCAAACACTGTCGGTGCCGCTGGACAAACTGCCGCCACTGGCGCCCAACCAATTGTTCGAGTTGACCCTGGAAGACCCGAATGGCTCGCCGACCGGTAAACCCACCGGGCCGATCCAGGCGATCGGCCGCGCCGTAAAGGTGCTCTGATCAGCTGACGCTGGGCAACCACAGGCGAAACCGTGCCCCGCCCAAGGGTGATGCCTGGGCCGTCAACGTGCCGCCCTGGGCTTCCATCGCACGCCGGCTGATGGCCAGGCCGAGGCCGAAGCCACCCGTGGCGCGGTCGCGGCTGCGGTCCAGGCGGTAGAAGGGTTCGAAGATCCGCTCGCGCTGGTCTACCGGGATGCCGATGCCATCGTCATCCACGCAGATTTCACAGCCTTTGGCACACACCTTGACGCCCACCTGGATGCGCCTGTCGCAATAGCGCGTGGCATTGCGCAACAAGTTTTGCAGCGCGCGGGCGGTGAGACGCGGGTCGAGGCGGAAGCGCTCCACCGCGCAATCGAGCGCCACGTCGATGACAATCTCGGGGTTTTCCAATTCGTCATCGACGCTGCCCAGCACGCTGTCGACAAACTCGTCGAGCACCACGTCCACTCGCTCCGGCAGTTGCGCCGGGTTTTGCAGGCGGCTGTACGACAGCAATTCCAGCACCAGCTCGTCCAGCTCACGAATGTGCGCCACCAGGCTTTGCAGGCGCTCGCGACTGGCATGGGGCAAGTCTTCGGACAACGCCAGCGCCAAGCCGAAATCCAGGCGGGTCAGCGGCGTGCGCAGTTCATGGGAGACCGCATTGAGCAGGTCGCGCTGCTGATTGAGCAGGCGCTCGATATCGTCGGCCATGGTGTCGAACACCGATGCCAGGCTGCCAATGTTGGAACTGGGCGGAATATGCGTGCGCTCGCCCAGGTTGCCCTTGCCCAGTTGTGCGGCAGTGCTTTTCAGGCGCTCCAGGTCACGCCAGTGCGGGCGCAGCCAAAACAGCAGGCAAGCCAGCAGCGCGGCGCCGATCAGCACGTTCATCGACCAGTACAGCAAGTTCATGTCCATCGGGTCGGGGGGAATCGTCAGCTTGACCGCAAACTGCTGGTTGACCGGCGAACTGATTTCTTCCATCCAGCCCCATTCGCCGAGGCGGATCACCGGCTTGCCCTGCTCCAGCAGCTTTTCTTCTGCAGGCGTGTAGCTGGCGTCCTGGCGCAACAGCAGTTTGACTTTCAGCGGCGCGAAGTCGCGGCCCAATTGCTCGGTCACCTGGGACCAGCGCTCGACCGGCGCGCGCAGGTATTGTTTGACGATGAGCGTCTGCAGGCCACGGGTCTGCTCGACGTTGTAGTCCATGTAGCGGTGTTCAAACAGCTGGATCACCAACCGCGGAATCAGAAAGATTGCCGCACTGAAGGTGATGATGGTGATCAGGTAGAGGCGCAGCAGGACACGAAACATGGATCAGCATTCCCACTCGGAACGGCTGAACAGGTAGCCCTTGCCCCACACGGTCTTGATCTTGCGCGCCTCGCCCGCGTGATCGTCGAACTTGCGGCGCAGCTTGGAGATGGCCACGTCCACCGAGCGGTCGGTGCCGTTGAACTCGATACCGCGCAGGCGCTGCAGGATCTGGTCGCGGCTGAGCACTTCACCGGCGTGCCGGGCCAGCACCACCAGCAGGTTGTATTCACCGCTGGACAGTTCGACGGCCTGCTCGCGCCAGGTCACGGTGCGCTCCGACAGGTCGATGCACAGGTTGCCCATGACGATCTGGTCGTTGGCCATCTGAGGTTCGGACAGGCTGCTGCGGCGCAGCAAAGTGCGCACACGGGCGAGCAGCACGCGTGGCTCGCACGGCTTGGTGACATAGTCGTCGGCGCCCATTTCCAGGCCCAGCACCTGGTCGTGACTGTCGTCGCGCGCGGTCAGCATCAGGATCGGCAAGCCCGCCGAGTCTGCGCGCAGCAAGCGGCACACCTGCAGGCCATCGAGGCCGGGCAACATCAGGTCGAGGATCACCAGGTCCGGCGGGTTGAGGCGCGCGCGTTCGCGTACGTGGTCGCCACGGCTGAGCACACTGACATGGTAGCCATTGCGCTCCAGGTAGCTGGCAATCAGCTCGGAGAGTGCGGCGTCGTCTTCCACCAGGAGGATGTTGGGCATGGTGTTTCCAAATAATGCAGTTCATCAGGTGTACAGAAACCCAATGTGGGAGCGGGTTTGCTCGCGAAAGCGGTGGTTCAGTGGCTAGATTGATTGGCTGATCCACCGCCATCGGGGGCAAGCCCCCTCCCACATTTGATCTTTGCTGTTTGCAGGATTGTGCAAGGATATACGCCCTCAGGCGACTATGGGTCGCGCCTTACATTTCTTCACAGACGAGCTACACAGCTTCACAGCACCACGGCGCAGGTGTCTTTAGGATGCGCCAGTCAATATTGGGATATGAGCATGTCGAAGAATTTGTTTGCGCCGTTTTGCCTGCTGGCCCTGGCGCTCGCCCTGAGCGCGTGTGGCCAGTCGGCGGACGAGGCGCCACCAATGCCGCTGGCCAAAGTCCGCATCGAGACCCTGCAAGCCAAGCCTCTCTCGATCAGCAGTGAACTGAGCGGGCGGATCGCCGCGCCGCGTATTGCCGAAGTGCGCGCACGGGTGGCCGGTGTGGTCATGCAGCGCGTGTTCAAGGAAGGTCACGACGTGAAACAGGGCGACGTGCTGTTTCGCATCGACCCCGCCCCGTTCAAAGCCGACCTGGACAGCGCCCAGGCCAACCTGAGCAAGGCGCAGGCCAACGCTTTCCAGGCGCGTCTGCAGGAGCAGCGCTACAGCCAGTTGGTCGAAGGCAACGCCATCAGCGGCCAGGATTACGACAATGCCCGCGCCGCCGTGCGCCAGACCAATGCCGAAGTCGCCGCCAACAAAGCCGCCGTCGAGCGCGCCAAACTCAACCTGGGCTACGCCACCGTGACCGCGCCGATCTCCGGGCGCATCGGCCGCGCGCTGGTCACCGAGGGCGCGCTGGTCGGGCAAAACGAAGCCACGCCGCTGGCGATCATCCAGCAACTGGACCCGATCCACGCCGACCTGACCCAGTCCACCCGCGAGTTGAACGACCTGCGCCGGGCCTTCCGTGCCGGCAGCTTGAGGCAGGTCGGCCAGGACCAGGCCAAGGCCACGCTGATCGAGGACGACGGCAGCCTGTACCCGCTGCCGGGCAAATTGCTGTTTGCCGAAATCAGCGTCGACCCCGGCACCGGGCAGATCATCCTGCGCAGCGAGTTCCCCAACCCGGACCTCGACCTGTTGCCCGGCAGCTTTGTACGCGTGCGCCTGGAACAGGCAGTGGACAAACAGGGCATCAGCGTGCCGCAACGCGCCATTACCCGTGACAGCGCCGGCATCCCGATGGTGCTCTTGCTGGACGCCGAACAGGTCGTCAGCCAGCAACCGGTGGAGCTGGGCGCGGTGATCGGGGATCGCTGGATCGTCAGCAACGGCCTCAAACCCGGTGACCGCATCGTCGTCGAGGGCCTGCAACACGCACGCCCCGGTGAAAAAGTCGAAGTGGACGACAGCCCAGCGCCGAATGCCCAGGCCTCGGTCCGCTAAGCAAAGGAATACCTGACAATGCCGCAGTTCTTCATTGACCGCCCGATCTTCGCCTGGGTGGTCGCCCTGTTTATCCTGCTGGCCGGCGCCCTCGCCATTCCGCAGTTGCCGGTGGCCCAGTACCCCAACGTCGCACCGCCGAAGGTGGAAATCTACGCGGTGTACCCGGGCGCCTCGGCCCAGACCCTGGACGAAAGCGTGGTCAGCCTGATCGAGCAGGAGCTCAACGGTGCCGATCACCTGCTGTATTTCGAATCCCAGAGCAGCCTGGGCTCGGCGACCATCACCGCGACGTTCCAGCCGGGCACCGACCCGGAAATGGCCCAGGTCGATGTGCAAAACCGTCTGAAGGCGGTAGAGCCGCGCCTGCCGCAAGCCGTGACCCAGCAAGGACTGCAGGTGGAGAAAGTGTCTGCCGGTTTCCTGCTGCTGGTGACATTGACCTCCAGCGACGGCAAGCTCGATGACGTCGCGCTCAGCGATTACCTGGCGCGCAACGTGATGAACGAGCTCAAGCGCATCGAGGGCGTGGGCAAGGCGCAGCTGTATGGCGCCGAGCGCGCGATGCGTATCTGGATCGACCCGCAGAAGCTGATTGGCTTCAACCTTACGCCGGCCGACGTCAACGCCGCGATCAGCGCGCAGAACGCGCAGGTCTCGGCGGGCAGCATCGGGGATTTGCCGGGCACCCACACCCAGGAAATCACCGCCGCCATTCTGGTCAAAGGCCAGCTGTCGACGCCGGCGGAGTTTGCCGACATCGTGCTCAAGGCCAACCCGGACGGCTCCACCGTGCGCATCGGCGATGTGGCGCGGGTGGAAATCGGCAGCCAGGAATATCAGTTTTCCACACGCCTGAACGGCAAGCCGTCCACCGCTGTCAGTGTGCAGCTGTCGCCGGGCGCCAATGCGCTGAACACCGCGACGCTGGTGCGGGCGAAGATGGATGAGCTGTCGCGCTACTTCCCGGCCAATGTGGAGTACAAGATTCCGTACGACACCTCGCCCTTCGTCAAAGTCTCGATCACTAAAGTGATTTACACCTTGCTGGAAGCCATGGCGCTGGTGTTTGCGGTGATGTTCCTGTTTCTGCAGAACGTGCGCTACACGCTGATCCCGACGCTGGTGGTGCCGATCGCGCTGATGGGCACTTTCGCGACCATGCTGTTGCTGGGGTTTTCGATCAACGTGCTGACCATGTTCGGCATGGTGTTGGCCATCGGCATTCTGGTGGACGATGCGATTGTGGTGGTCGAAAACGTCGAGCGCATCATGGCCACCGAGGGCCTGTCGCCCAAGGAGGCCACGCGTAAAGCCATGGGACAGATCACCGGAGCCATCGTCGGCATCACTTTGGTGCTGGTCGCGGTGTTCCTGCCGATGGCCTTTATGCCGGGCTCGGTGGGCGTGATTTACCAGCAGTTTTCGCTGTCGATGGCCACCTCGATTCTGTTCTCGGCGTTTCTGGCTTTGACCCTGACCCCCGCCCTGTGCGCCACTTTGCTCAAGCCGATTGCCAAGGGCGAGCACCACGCCAAGGGCGGTTTCTTTGGTTGGTTCAACACGCGTTTTGAACGCCTCACCGACCGTTATGAAGGCTGGGTGGCCTACGCCCTCAAACGCAGTGGTCGTTACCTGCTGATCTATCTGGTGCTGCTGGTGGGCCTGGGCTGGATGTTCAGCCGCCTGCCCTCCTCGTTCCTGCCGGTGGAAGACCAGGGTTACACCATCACCGATATCCAGCTGCCACCGGGCGCTAGCAAGAACCGCACGGTGCAGGTAGCCGAGCAGATCGAGGCGCATAACGCCCAGGAGCCAGGGGTGGGCGATACCACCATGATCATGGGCTTCAGTTTCTCTGGCTCCGGGCAGAACGCGGCGCTGGCATTTACCACGCTCAAGGACTGGTCCAAACGCAGCAGCGACGATTCTGCGGCGGCAATTGCCGACCGCGCCAACGCCGCGTTCAGCGAGCTCAAGGATGCGATTGCCTATGCGATCCTGCCGCCGCCGGTAGACGGCCTGGGCACCTCGAGCGGTTTCGAGTTCCGGTTGCAGGACCGTGGCGGTGTCGGCCATGCCGCCTTGATGGCGGCGCGTACTGAGCTGCTGGCGGCCGCCGAGAAAAACCCGATCCTGGCCAATGTGCGTGAAAGCGCCCTGGCCGAGGCGCCACAAGTGCAGTTGGAAGTAGACCGCAAGCAGGCCAATGCACTGGGGGTTTCCTTTGCTGACGTCGGTAATGTGTTGTCTTCAGCCATCGGCTCGGCCTACATCAACGACTTCCCCAACCAGGGCCGTATGCAACGGGTGGTGGTGCAGGCCGAAGGCGATCAGCGCAGCCAGGTGGCGGATTTGTTGAAGATCAATGTGCGCAACAACGCCGGCAAGATGGTGCCGTTATCGGCATTTGTCGAAGCCAAATGGACCCAGGGCCCTGCGCAGCTGACCCGCTACAACGGCTACCCCGCCATCGCCATCAGCGGCGAAGCGGCGCCAGGGCACAGCACGGGTGAGGCCATGGAAGAAATCCAGCGCCTGGTCAGCCAACTGCCCGCAGGGCTGGGCCAGGAATGGACCGGTTTGTCGCTGCAGGAGCGTCTGTCCGGTTCCCAGGCGCCGTTGCTGTTGGGCCTGTCGCTGCTGATCGTGTTCCTGTGCCTGGCGGCGCTGTATGAAAGTTGGTCGATCCCGACCTCGGTGTTGCTGGTGGTGCCGCTGGGCGTGCTCGGTGCGGTATTGGCGGTGAGTTTTCGCGGCATGCCTAACGATGTGTTTTTCAAGGTCGGCTTGATCACCATCATCGGCTTGTCGGCAAAGAACGCGATCCTGATCATTGAATTTGCCAAGGATTTGTATGAGCAAGGCGAGGACCTGATCGACGCCACCTTGAAAGCCGCGCGCCTGCGCCTGCGGCCGATCATCATGACGTCGCTGGCGTTTATCCTCGGCGTGGTGCCGCTGGCGATTGCCACCGGCGCCAGCTCCGCCAGCCAGCAAGCCATTGGCACCGGGGTGATCGGCGGGATGATCACCGCAACACTGGCAGTGGTGTTTGTGCCGGTGTTCTTTGTGGTCGTCATGAAGTGGGTGCGCAAGCGTCCATAACCCGTCTGAAAATGCGCTATGGTGCTCACAACCTCTCTTGTTGTGAGCACCTATGGCCTTCCTCGCCCGCACCCACCCTCGCCTTTCATCCGCCGCCGTACTCGGTCTTGCCGTGGGCATTCTGGCGCCTGCCGATACGCTGATCAGCAAAATCCTCATCGGCTGGAACGCCGGCGTCTGGACCTACCTGCTGCTGATGCTGTGGCTGGCGACCCGTGCTCGCGCCGACGACGTAAAACGCATCGCCGAGATCGAAGACGAAAACGCCGGGCTGGTGCTGTTCATGGTGTGCATCGCGGCGATTGCCAGCCTTGCGACCATCACGGTGAACCTGGTGGGCAGCAAAGACCTCGACAGCACGGCGCGCCTGCTGCATTACGGCTTTACCGGCATGACAGTGGTCGGCTCATGGTTGCTGACCGGGGTGATTTTCAGCGTGCACTACGCACGCCTTTTCTACACCTGGGAGGGCGAGGAGCCGGCGTTGCGTTTTGCCGAAGGGTTGCGCAACCCCAACTACTGGGACTTCCTGTACTTCTCGTTCACCATCGGCGTGGCGGTGCAAACAGCCGATGTGGGCGTGGCCACGCGCGGTCTGCGCAAAGTGGTGCTGGGCCAGTCGTTGATCGGTTTTCTGTTCAATACGGCGATTCTGGGTTTTTCGATCAACATTGCCGCAGGGTTGTTCAGTTAGGCCCAGCGTGCTGATCAGACGGGCAAAAAAAAGGGGAAGCCGAGGCTTCCCCTATTTCGTGCACATGTACTTTAGAAGGCGTACTGCAAACCTGCCGTTGCGCCCCAAGGCATGTCGTATGCCTTGCCTTTGCTGTGACTGACTTCGGCATGCAGGCTAAGGTTTTTCGACAACGAAACAGCCATGCCGCCCGCTACCTCGACGCTCGCGCCCGAGAGGTTGTTATTAAACCTCTGATCGTTGATGTACACCCGGTTGTCCGGGCTGAAATCACGCGCCGCCGCCGTCCGCAGATACGGCTGCAGAATGCTGCCGCTGTCCAGTTGGACATTTTTGCCCAGGGTGACACCCACCTTGCCGATGGCTGACGTGGCACGATCGCTCTTTGCCTTCAGGCCGTTGTCCATGGTGTAGTTGGCGCCACCAATGGCGGCGACGGACAACTGGGCAAACGGTTCAACATACAGGCCCTCATCGTCGAGCTTGATGTTTTTGCCCACCTCGGCAGATGCGCTTACCGCGTCTTGCGTGTATTTGCCTTTGGCACGTTGGCCGTCGCTCATGTTGACCTGGCTTTGGCCTTTGAGTTTGTTGACCTTGCCCACCAGATCCACGTACACGCCGCTTTCTTCATCCAGCCAGGTTGCATAGGTACCCAGGTAGTAGCTGTTGACCATACCGCTGCTGCCACGGCTCAGGCCCAGGGTTGAGTTGCTGTAACCGCCCATGACACCGAGCGTCCACTGGCCGTCACCCGCATCCAGCGCCGTGTCGGCACCGATGGTCAGGCCGGTCTGGTTCTGTGAGTAGCCCACGCCGTTGCTGTTGGCCGCCACGTCAATCTTGTTGCCGTAGCCGCGCATCCACAGGCCCTGGCTCTTGCCTTGGCCAAAGCGGACTTCGCCCATGCGGGTGCGCAATATGCTCGACTCACCCACCAGTACCGCAGGTGCAGCGTTGGCCAATGCCAGCACCGCCTTGGCGCTGGTACTGGTGCCCTTTTTCTCGGTATCCAGGTACCAATCGGTCCCTTCCTGCTTGAGCCCATATTCGAAAGCGCCGACATCGACGGTATCGCCCACCAGCCCGAACCTCGCGCCGCCGCTTTCGGTGTGTACCACTTTGATGGCCTCACCGGTAGCCAACTCCGAGCCACTGGCGCCAATCAAAAGTTGGTGATTACCTTCGGCGTTGCCATTGACATTCAACAGGTCGGTCTCGCCGGTGTTGAAGTTGGTGTGCATTTTGAACGTGCCGTTACCGGTCAGGTTATGGGTGTTCAGTTGAAAGAATTGGCCCGGGGCGCCAAAGACTACGTTGCCGCCGCCCATTTTCAGGGTATTGACCTGGCTGTCACCCACCAGCACCCATTGGGCGTTGCTGTTGACGTCGAGTTGCTCGACATTGCGCAACTGGCCGGTCAGCGAGGCATTGTTGTTGAGTTGCACCATGCCCGTGCTGCCCGCGCCAATGATCACGTCGCCGATCAACTGGCTGTTGTCGACGAACAGGTTGGCGCTGGAGTTATTGTCCACTTGAAGCAGCACGCCATTACCGCTGAGCAGGTTCGAACCGTTAAGAACCTGGATATCAGCCTTGGTGCTGTTGGTAAGCGGCGGATTGACCAGGATGGCTGAACCGCTTTTGCCCTGGACCACGGAATTATCCAGGATCAAGGAGTTGGTCCGCGTCAGGTCCCCCTCCATGCGCATATTGACCCCGTTCACCCCGCCAGTAATACGGCTGTTATTGCGCGCCACGGCGTCGGCATTAAGCAGTACCAAACCTATACCTGTCGCAGCCGTAGCGTCGACGCGGGCATTGTCCAGGTTCACCGTGCCGTAGCCGGCGGCCGAAATACCGCGGGTAGCACCGATAACACTGCTGTCTTTGACCGTGAGGGATGAGCCATCCGTGCCGCCTGTCGTGCGGGTGACACTCACACCCCAACCCGTGGCGTTGGTGACCGTACTGTTATTGGTGATTAAGGCACTGCTGTTACCCGCGACCGAAATGGCCTGGGTGATCGTGGGGCGCGCCGTCACCTGGGAGTTATCAACGACCACTTTCGATTGCAGTCGGGCTTCAATATCTAACGTTTTGCTGCCCGGCTCCAGGGTCAAACCAGCGTTAACCATTTGAATCTGCCGGGTCGTCGCACCGTGCGCAATCAGGCTTGATCCGCCAGACAGTACATAGTTATCAAGCGGCGTAGCGGCCGATATCGACGTATTGGGCAAAATGACTTGGGTTTGCGCTTGCGCAGTGGGGGCAACCAGGAACATTAACGTGACGGCCGGGGCTGACAGCGCAAGGCTCAAGGGTGTTGGTTTGAAGTTAAATACTGCCGACATATAATGGACCTCTAGTTCCTGCACGAAACGATAGGGCGGGTTCTAAATCTCGTGGGACCCAGCCCATTAAGCGGCGCCATGATTGACTAGCATTCGCTTAAAATCTGTAGGATTTCTCCCAACCAATCAGATAAAAATCAACAGCTGCTGTGGGGTGGTGGCGCCCTCTACGCCTTTAAAAAATTCAATATAAAGCCAGGAATACCAAAGAGGGTTCTGCCCCTCTCTGGTAACTACCTCAATGTTTTAACCTAAGCAGGCACAACGCCGCCGGCGCAATAGTTGGAACTTCCCGTGCCCGGACGGAAACCTCGCACTCGATAATTGGCGGGAAGCGAAGGCACTGTTTGCCCCAGATATTGAGTATCAAAGGTTACTGTTGCCGAGCCTTGGGTCAACAACGACCGGTTGGCGTTGATCGGGTTAAACAGGACCGTGGAACTTACGTCAAATGTAAGGTCCCACCCAATATTGGCAGCCGTGGCATCGGGCACTGTAAACGTTCTAGATTCCGTGACCACGGACGGGGGTGTCTGGGTATTATTCTGGAACCCGACGAACGTCACGTTTATAAGTTGACCCGCGCTCAAATAATCCGAGCCTGGAATATGGATGATGAGTCTGCCGCTGTTAATCGGCCTCAGCGTATCGCAGTTCAGCGTACCGGTATTATTAAGGACTCTCGGTGCTTCCATTCGCAAGATGACAGAGTCGACGATCACCGTTGTATTGACCGACACACTTGGGTTTGCACTGGCCGCCGACGTGATGGTGTAAGACGCCAACTGCGTAGGGCCGCCCAACGCTCTGATATCACTGAAGGGAATGGTGAAATCCACGAACCCACTGGCAGGCAGGGTCACGATATTCTGCGCTTGCAGATGGCCACCATAATTCAAGGTCACCGTGAACGGCAGTGATGCGGCCGGCAATGCAGGCGTCGTCCACAATGGAATTCGAGCCCTTGCCGCCAGATTTACGTCATCAACCTCCAAATGGTTGTCAGGCCCGAATGTGCCCCCGGCGCGCATTGCTTGGACCACCACGGGCAACAGGTTGGGATTCAAGTTGCCAGGCCCGACGATCACCGGCCCCACAGGCCCCACGATAGACAGGTCCAGATCGAACGGTGTTTCCAACGGCGGCGTCGGATGGGTGTTGGCGCCGCGACGCACGACGTACGAAGCCGTCACCGGCACCCGGTTCTTGCCGGGTGTTTGAGGCCCGTACAGCGTATCCATATTGGCCGCAGTGAACAGAGCCGGCACCGGGAATGCAGTGGTGCCCAACGGCACCGTGACCTGGATTGAGGCGAACGTTGAGCTCAGCGCGACGACGATTTCATCCGTGGGGCGCAGCGCATTCGTGTAGCTGGGAACCAGCACTCGTACGCCGCCTCCGGACAATACATCAGCCCGATCAATCAAGCCGTCACCGGGCACTGCCAGTACAACAGTTGGCGCAGAAAATTCGGTGGGCAATGGCGCCTGTGCCAGGTCCGCCAAATCCAGGCTGTACGAGAGCTCGGACGGGTTGCCGGCCACGTCGAACAGGCGATAGCGCAGACTGAAGTTGCCCCGGCGTTCAGCCGCCACAACACTTGCCGGCAACGGAAGAGTCAGGGGCACGGCCGGATCAACCCGGAACTTTGTTTCCGGGTTAGGCGGCGCAAATGCGTAAGGCTTATCCGAAGAGCCGAAAAACATTTCGATGTAATCGCCATCGGACAGGCCGTTTTGCGCGTCGTAGGGAATCGGTAACAGCGCCGTCTGGTTTGGCTGACTCTGAATATAGGCAAGGTCCAGAGGCCCGACCAGGCCCACCGGCAACGAGGGTTCCGGCGGGTTGATGCGGGGACGGTCATAGGGCGACGTCTCATCGACGACCAGCAGCTGCGGGACTGAAAAATTATCGACGCCCGAGTCGGCAATGAGCACCCGATACCTGACCAAATACACACCCGGGGGACGATAGGCTTGCGGTATTGCCACCGGCACTGGATCGGGTTGACTGGTCAGTCGGCGTTGAAACCGGGTGCTGCTGGAGCCGAAATAGGCATCTTCGGCATCGACATCCAAACCACTCAGATCCAGGTACGGAGCAATCTCGACCGTTAATACATCCATCGCCGCGGGGTCGGTACTGGCGCCGTCCCACAGGGGAATATTCAAATTGGTGGACTGTCCTTTTGAAGCCGCACGCGTCAGCAACCCCGTGTATCCGATCACTTGGTCAGCAAACACGCCCAGTTGAAATCTTTCGGGTGTGTAATCGGAGGGCGCCCTGGGTACAAAAGCATCTATGATTTGTCTATTTGTAAGTTCCATTATCTTGCTCCGGACAGTTAAACGGCTAAGACTAACAATGCTCTTCGCCAATTGAATAAATCTTGTTTTTCAACCACGAAGCTTTACTGCAAAACCAAATACCTTGTGTACACCTGACACACACCGATGATTCAACCCGACACAATTCCATTTGCAGAACAATAACGACCTGTACCGTAAGTCAAATCAACTCTGACTCGTCCCGGGAGTGACTCGCCAACTTTCACACCGTCACGCCAGACTTCATAACTGCCGGTTGCCGATCCGTACTTGCGCACCGGCAATAGCGTCGTGTCGAACGAATTCAGAACAATGATTGCGCCGGCCACTGTATGTGCGGGCTCCCATAACAGTGACCGACTGACTACAACGCTTGTATTTATAGTGCTCCAGTTATTCTCATTGAAGCCTTGCCACACGAACTTGAGCATGTCGCCCACCCGTAGCGCGGGGTTGGGTGTTATTAACCAACGCACGCCATCTTTCAACATTGACCACGGCACCCCGTTAACCGGGTTGGTTTGCGAACTGCAGGTCAAGTAACCATTGGTCAGCGTGTGTTGTATAAGCGGTGCAGGCAGTGGGACAAGCTGGGTATTCACATTGGTAACGGGGGAGCGTTGCTCGTTAAAGCCGTTGGTGGTGGTGTAATGCACCGCGTACACCGCGGCAGTGGCGCCGCTGATCACGGACCACGGCACATCGCTGAAAAACACCCAGCTACCGGCACTATCAGCGGCGCCCACAGCATAGGTGGCCACCGGGCCTGCCCCGTTCCAGTACAGGCTCAGCGAGTCGCCCACACGGGGCGTATCAAACAGCCGCACTCGCACGCGAACCGGGTAACCTCGGTCTGCATCAACCAGCGTGTTGATGCCTGTGCGGCCCACAATTTCCACCGGCGCCAACGTCGGGTTCAGCAATGCCGGTGCATTGGGGTGATCCTGGCCGGCGATCGTCAGGTTTACATTGACGGAAAGAGACTTGGACGACGTCGGCACAGGGTTGAGGCCATAAATTTCGTAGCGTACCGGGACGGTCTGCGCCGCCAGCACCGGACTCGGCCCCCGCAGAACCGTCCAGGGGATGTCCACGTCGAACGGCAGTTGCGACACCAACCGGCGCGTGGTGGGTCGGTCATCCCAATACACAATCACTTCATGCCGGGCAGCTGCGGACCATCCCGGGTAGCTGTCTATGCGCACAAACACGCCGCCGCCTTCATCGACGCGAGCGTCATTGCGCTTGATCAACTCGTCGTTGTAGATCGGCGGACGAATGCTCGGGGCTGGCAGCCCCAGGGACAGCACAAAGGGCAGCCCGCTGCTCAACGTGCTGAAATTACCGGCCTCGTCATAGATCCGATAGAACAGGTACCCGGGGCCATTGTTCAGGTCGCGAAACGCATCCGAGTTCAAGGTTGCCGTGGGTGGCGTGGTGCTGAAATTTACCAGCGAGCCGCCGTCCGCCAGCTTCAACGGAGGCGCAGGCGAATTGGATAAAAAGAATTCAATACGGTCGTTGGGCGCCGCGACGTTGTAGACCGGAATGTAAAACGCCGTGGGCTGATGGTCTGTCAGATACTGCGCGTTGATCGCCGGCTCTGGCGGTACGACAAAGCGTGCCATGTCTGTCGGCGCGATCAATTTTGGCGGTTCCAGGTCGATTGTGATCGTCACTGGCAAACTGGTGCTCTGCCCGCCGACATTGCGAACGGTGTAGTAAAGGCGCGCGACTCGACTGCGGCTGCGCAGGTTGAGCATGCTGATTTCACGCTCGAAAAAAGCCGGGATGTCCGGTGGTGGCGGCCCGATCAGAAACCGGTCGAGAAGCCTGATGCCATCATCGCTCTCCCACCAAAGTTCACACGTATGCACCGGGTCAGCCGGGTCACCCGGGATGGCGGGCGTTGGCATCGGCTCCCACGCGGGAATACGCACCTTCAACGGGCTGAGCAACAGTTGCAGTGGCACGACCCCTCTGCCATCGGCGGTCATAACACCTGGGACCGTAGCGGGATCCAAGCCGTCGCCTATGACGGCCTGCCTGGTTAAAAGCCGGGAACGCGTGTAGGGCTTTCGGATAGTCGACATGTTCCGGCCTCAGGAAAAGTTTCAGCATGGCGAGTCACGAGAGCAATGCCTTCGTGCCTGCCATGGAAAAATTAAACGCCTAAAGCCTGCACACGGATACTGTCAGAACTAACAGGTAGGCCCATCCACTCGTCGTTTTTTTCAGCGCTGTGCACGCGCCTATTTCTAAATATTCCTTGACGAAAGGCGCCGCCTGGCATTTTATGAAACCGGTTTCAGAGCTTCTCTCAGGCACTGAAACGGCTAATTCCAATAAGAAAGGCCCGTTATCGTGACTCCATTTTCCGCCGCCCAGCGCAGCCGCGTGACCATGCTTGATGTTGCCGAGCGCGCCGGCGTGTCCAAAGCCAGTGTGTCGCGCTTTATCGGTGATGACCGCGCCCTGCTCTCCGACGCCATTGCGCTGCGTATCGAACAGGCCATCAGCGAGCTTGGCTACCGCCCCAACCAGATGGCCCGAGGCTTGAAACGTGGGCGCACACGCTTGATCGGCATGCTGGTGGCCGATATCCGCAACCCCTATTCCATTGCCGTGATGCATGGCGTCGAAACCGCCTGCCGCAAGCACGGCTACAGCCTGGTGGTGTGCAACACCGACCGCGATGACGAGCAGGAGCGCCAGCACCTGGCCGCCCTGCGCTCGTACAACATCGAAGGGCTGATCGTGAACACCCTCGGCCATCATCTTGACCAACTGCTGGAACTGCAGCAGGAAATGCCGCTGGTGCTGGTGGACCGCAAGGTCGAGCCACTGCACAGCGACCTGGTGGGGCTAAACAACGCCGCAGCGGTACGCATCGCCGTCGAACACTTGCAACAGCAGGGTTATCGCGACGTGTTGCTGGTCAGCGAAGCCGCCGATGGCACCAGCTCACGCCTGGAGCGCCAGGCCAGTTTCAAGGCCGAGATCGCCAGCCGCCCGGGGCTGACCGGCGCGGTGCTGGAGCTGGACGACGCGCTGCAAAGCCGCCTGCAGGCCTTCCTTGCCACGCCCGGCCCGAAAGCGCTGTTCTGCGCCAACGGCATCGCCGCGCTGGCCTGTACCCGTGCGCTCAAGGCCTCAGGCTGCCGGCTGTTTGAGGATGTCGGCCTGATCGCCCTGGATGATCTGGACTGGTACCCGCTGGTGGGCAATGGCATTACCGCCCTCGCCCAGCCTACTGAAGCGATTGGCGCCAGTGCCTTTGACTGCTTGCTCAAGCGCCTGGGGGGCGATGATGCGCCGACGCGCACCCTGGATTTTTTGCCGGAATTAATCATCCGTGGTTCCACACAATCCCTTGTGGGCGCTGGCTTGCCTGCGACGACGGTTTACCAGGCGAAGCCGTAATCGCCTGACACACCGCCATCGCAGGCAAGCCCGCTCCCACATTTGTTTTGCGTATAAAAATGAAACCGGTTTCAGAGGTAAACAACAATGCACAAATACCCCGTCTCCATCAGCCTTTCCAGCTACGGCGCCGAGTGTGTTCGCCAACAGGGCCAACTGAGTTTTGTCGACGTACTGAGCGCTGCCGGCGCCCAACGCATCGAATGGCGTGAAGAACTGCTGACCACCGAGCACCCGGCCACACTCGCCCAGGCTGCCGCCGCGCATGGCCTGGAATCGGTGTACTCCTCGCCGCTGGAACTGTGGGTCGCAGGCCGCGCCCAGCCCAACGCCGAGCTCAATGACACCCTGGACCGCGCCCAGGCATTCGGCGCGCGCTGGCTGAAAGTCTCCCTCGGCTACTTCACCGACACCAACGACCTGCAAAGCCTGCACGCCCTGCTCAACCGACACCCGGTCAAACTGCTGGTGGAAAACGACCAGACCCTGCACGGCGGACGGATCGAGCCGATGCAGCGGTTCTTCACCGAGGTCGAGCGCCTGGGCCTGCCCGTCAAGATGACGTTCGACATCGGCAACTGGCAATGGCAAGACCAGTCCGCCCTCACCGCGGCGCGTTTGCTCGGTCGTCACGTGGATTACCTGCACTGCAAGGCCGTGGCCCGGCGCCAGGACGGCAAGCTGGTGGCCCTGCCGCCCGGCGCCACAGACCTGCATCTGTGGGAACAACTGCTCAAGCATATGACTCAAGGTATTACCCGGGCCGTGGAATTCCCGTTGCAAGGCGATGACCTGACCGAGGTCACCACGCAACAGGTCGCCGCCCTAGCCATCCTTGGCCAACCCCGTGCGGAGAATGCCCATGTCTGAGATCGATATCCTGTCGTTTGGTGAAACCATGGCGATGTTTGTCGCCGAGCAGACCGGCGATCTGGCCCAGGTGGCGCAGTTCCACAAACGCATTGCCGGCGCCGACAGCAATGTCGCCATTGGCCTGTCGCGCCTGGGGTTCAATGTGGCCTGGCTGAGCCGGGTGGGGAATGATTCCCTCGGGCGTTTTGTGGTCGACACCCTGAAAAAGGAAGGCCTGGATTGCCAGCATGTGGCGGTCGATCCCTTGCACCCCACCGGTTTTCAGTTCAAGTCCCGCGAAGAAGCCGGCGCAGACCCTCAAGTGGAGTACTTTCGCAAAGGCTCGGCAGCCAGCCACCTGTCCATCGCCGCCATCAGCCCCACGCTGCTGCAAGCGCGTCACCTGCACGCCACCGGCATTCCGCCGGCGTTGTCCGAGGCCACCCGGGAGCTGTCCCGCGAGCTGATGACGCAGATGCGCAAAGCCGGGCACAGCGTGTCGTTCGACCCGAACCTGCGCCCATCGTTATGGGCCAGCCAGGCGCAGATGATCGCCGAAATCAACGCCCTTGCCGCCATGGCCGATTGGGTCTTGCCGGGTTTGAGCGAAGGTCGCTTGCTCACAGGCTTCGAAGACCCGGCCGACATCGCCGCGTTCTACCTCGACCAGGGCGCCGAGGCCGTGGCCATCAAGCTTGGGCCGGACGGCGCCTATTACCGCACCCAGATGGACCAGGGCTTCGTTGCCGCCGTGCCGGTGGAAAAAGTCGTCGACACCGTCGGCGCCGGCGATGGTTTTGCCGTCGGCATGATCAGCGCACTGCTGGAAAACCTCAGCTTCCCCGAAGCGGTACAGCGCGGTAACTGGATCGGCAGCCGCGCCGTGCAGAGCCGCGGCGACATGGAAGGCTTGCCCACTCGTTCGGAGTTACCCACTCGATCCGTTGCATGACGTACACCCTGTTGCCACAACTACAACAAGCTCAGGAGCAACTCCATGGATACCTTGAAACTCGCCACCCGCCGCTGGTGGTACATCATGCCTATCGTGTTTATCACCTACAGCCTGGCGTACCTGGACCGCGCCAACTACGGCTTCGCCGCCGCCTCCGGGATGGCCGAAGACCTGATGATCACCCCCGGCATGTCCTCGCTGCTGGGCGCGCTGTTCTTCCTCGGCTACTTTTTCTTCCAGGTGCCGGGGGCGATCTACGCGCAAAAGCGCAGCGTTAAAAAGCTGATTTTTGTCAGCCTGATCCTCTGGGGCGGCCTTGCCACCCTGACCGGCGTGGTGTCCAACGCCTACATGCTGATCGCCATTCGCTTCATGCTCGGGGTGGTCGAAGCCGCCGTGATGCCGGCGATGCTGGTGTACCTGTGCCACTGGTTCACGCGTGCCGAACGCTCGCGCGCCAACACCTTTCTGATCCTCGGCAACCCGGTGACCATGCTGTGGATGTCAGTGGTGTCGGGCTACCTGGTGCAGCATTTCAGCTGGCGCTGGATGTTTATCATCGAAGGCATACCGGCGGTGATCTGGGCGTTTATCTGGTGGAAGCTGGCGGATGAAAAACCCGCCGACGCCACGTGGCTGAGTGAGCAGCACAAAAAAGACCTCGAAAGTGCGCTGGCCGCCGAACAAGTCGGGATCAAGGCGGTGAAGAACTACGCCGAGGCCTTCCGCTCGCCCAAAGTGATCATCCTGGCCCTGCAGTTTTTCTGCTGGAGCATCGGCGTTTACGGCTTTGTGCTGTGGCTGCCGTCGATCCTCAAGGCCGGCCTGCAAATGGACATGGTCGAAGCCGGCTGGCTGTCGGCGTTGCCTTACCTGGCGGCGGTGATCGGCATGCTCGCGGTGTCCTGGGGCTCGGACAAACTGCAAAAACGTAAACGTTTTGTGTGGCCACCCCTGCTGATTGCCTCCATTGCGTTCTATGCCTCCTACGCACTGGGCGCCGAACACTTCTGGTGGTCCTACAGCCTGCTGGTCATCGCTGGCGCGTGCATGTATGCGCCTTACGGGCCGTTTTTTGCCATCGTGCCGGAGATCCTGCCGGCCAACGTCGCCGGCGGCGCCATGGCGCTGATCAACAGCATGGGCGCGCTGGGCTCGTTCGGCGGTTCGTACCTGGTGGGTTACCTCAACAGCACCACCGGTTCGCCCGGCGCTTCGTACCTGCTGATGAGCGGTGCGCTGATGCTGTCGGTGGTGCTGACGATTTTCCTCAAGCCCGGCGCCAGCGACCGTGAACGCGCGCCGATGCCGACCCTTGGATTGAAGGTGAAAACCCGATGAAAAAGTCTGTCGTTTTATACAAGAAACTCTCTGCGCCCTTGATGGCCCGCCTGCACGAGCAGGCCGACGTCACGCTGATCGAAGCCCTCGACGAACCTGGCCTGGCCAAGCTGCGCGAGGCCTTGCCCCGCGCCCAGGGGCTGCTGGGTGCGAGCCTGCGCCTGGACGCCAAGCTGCTCGACCTGGCGCCACACCTTGAAGCGGTGGCCAGCGTCTCGGTGGGGGTCGACAACTACGACATCGACTACCTGACCCAGCGCGGCGTCCTGCTCAGCAACACGCCGGACGTGCTCACCGAAACCACCGCCGATACCGGTTTTGCGCTGATCCTGGCCACCGCGCGCCGGGTGGTGGAGCTGGCCGACATGGTGCGTGCCGGCCAATGGAGCAAGAACATCGACCCGTCCCATTTCGGCACCGACGTGCATGGCAAAACCCTCGGCATCATCGGCATGGGCCGCATCGGCGAAGCCCTGGCCCAACGCGGGCATTTTGGGTTTGGCATGCCGGTGATCTACCACAGCCACTCGCCCAAGCCGTTGGTGGAAGAACGCTTCGGCGCGCAGTACCGCAGCCTGATCGATTTGCTCAAGGAAGCTGACTTTGTCTGCCTGACTTTGCCTCTGACCGCCGAAACCGAAAAGCTGATCGGCACTAAAGAGTTCGCGCTGATGGGCCCGGAGACAATCTTTATCAACATCTCGCGCGGCAAAGTAGTGGACGAGGCGGCACTGGTTCAGGCGCTGCAGCAACGCACGATTCAGGCAGCGGGCCTGGACGTGTTCGAGCGTGAGCCGTTGAACCACGATTCGCCCCTGTTGCGTTTGAACAACGTGGTGGCCACGCCGCACATCGGCTCGGCGACCCATGAAACCCGCGAGGCGATGGCCAAGTGTGCGGTGGACAATCTACTGGCGGCGCTGTCGGGCGAACGCCCGAAAAACCTGGTCAATCCAGCGGCCTGGAAACACTGACTCCCTGTGGGAGCGGGCTTGCCCGCGATGGCGGTGGGTCAGTGCCAAAGGTGCAAACTCACAGACTGCATTCGCGGGCAAGCCCGCTCCCACATTGACCGTGTTCATCCAACGCGGCTTGCCGTGTAAACCCAATCCCTGTGGGAGCGGGCTTGCCCGCGATGGCGTTGGGTCAGTGCCACATGTGCAAACTGAAAGACTGCATTCGCGAGCAAGCCCGCTCCCACATTGACCGTGTTCATCCAACATAGCTTGCTGTGTAAACCCAATCCCACATTGGCCGTGTTCATCCAACATAGCTTGCTGTGTAAACCCAATCCCACATTGGCCGTGTTCATCCAACATAGCTTGCTGTGTAAACCCAATCCCTGTGGGAGCGGGCTTGCTCGCGAAAGCGGTGGGTCAGTGCCACCTGTGCAAACTGAAAGACTGCATTCGCGGGCAAGCCCGCTCCCACATTGACCGTGTTCATCCAACGTAGCTTGCTGTGTAAACCCAATCCCTGTGGGAGCGGGCTTGCTCGCGAAAGCGGTGGGTCAGTGCCAAAGGTGCAAACGGACAGACTGCATTCGCGGGCAAGCCCGCTCCCACATTGACCGCGTTCATCCAACGTAGCTTGCTGTGTAAACCCAATCCCTGTGGGAGCGGGCTTGCTCGCGAAAGCGGTGGGTCAGTGCCAAAGGTGCAAACGGACAGACTGCATTCGCGGGCAAGCCCGCTCCCACATTGACCGCGTTCATCCAACGTGGCTTGCCGTGTAAACCCAATCCCTGTGGGAGCGGGCTTGCCCGCGATGGCGGTGGGTCAGTGCCACATGTGCAAACTGACACATTGCATTCACGAGCAAGCCCGCTCCCACATTGACCGTGTTCATCCAACGTAGCTTGTTGTGTAAACCCACATTTGGGCCGTCGTTACCTTCGAATCAGCGCAAGGCGCGGCGTAGCACTTTGCCCACGGTGGTCTTGGGCAACTCGCTGGTGCGGAACTCCACATACCGCGGCACTTTGTAACCCGTCAGGTATTCGCGGCAATGGGCGAGGATCTGCTCTTGCGTGAGGTTAGGGTCCTTGCGCACCACGATGATCTTCACCCTTTCCCCAGTGACGCCATCTTCCACGCCGACCGCCGCCACCTCACCCACGCCCGGGTGCATGGCCACCACGTCTTCGATTTCATTCGGGTACACGTTGAAGCCCGAGACCAGAATCATGTCTTTCTTGCGGTCCACCAGGCGGATATAGCCGCGCTCGTCCATCACACCGATATCACCGGTCGACAGCCAGCCCTCGGCATCCAGCACCTCGGCGGTTTCCTTGGGCCGCTTCCAGTAACCCTGCATCACCTGCGGCCCGCGCACTTGCAGTTCGCCTTGCTCACCGGTGTCGGCCAGCTCACCGTCCTCGCGGATAAAACGCACCCAGGTTGAAGGCAGCGGCACGCCAATGCTGCCGGTGAATTCCATCTCGCGCATGCGGGCGATATTGATCGGGCTGATGCTCACCACCGGCGAGCACTCGGTGAGGCCATAGCCCTCGATAATCGGCAGCCCGGTGACTTCCTTCCAGCGCCTGGCCACCGCCGTGTGCGTGGCCATGCCGCCGGCGATCACCATGCGCAGGGCGGAAAAGTCGCGCGCGCAGAACGCCTTGTTTTCGAGCAAGCCATTAAACAGCGTGTTGACCCCGGCAATGCCGTTGAAGCGCTCCTTGCGCAGGATCATCTGCACGCGTTTCACATCACGCGGGTTGGCGATCAGGATGTTGCGCCCGCCCAGGCACATGAACATCAGGCAGTTCACCGTCAGCGAAAAAATGTGGTACAGCGGCAGCAAGGTGACGTTGGTTTCCTGCTGGTCCTGGTCCAGTTGGTCGCCGACCCAGGCCTTGGCCTGCAACAGGTTGGCGATGATATTGCGGTGGCTGAGCATCACACCCTTGGCGTCCCCGGTGGTGCCGCCGGTGTACTGCAAAAAGGCCAGGTCGTCGAGGTTCATGGCCACCGGAAAGTGATTCAACACCCGCCCCTGTTTCAGCACCCGATTGAAGCGCACCGCCCCTGGCAGGTTAAAAGCGGGCACCTGCTTTTGCACACTGCGCAAAATGAAATTCATCGCCGCGCCCTTGAAGGCGCCCAGCAAGTCGCCAATGGCCGCCACCACCACGCGCTTGACGCTGCTGCCGGCCACGACCTTTTCCAGGGTGTGGGCGAAGTTTTCGAAAATCACCACGGTCTCGGCGCCGCTGTCCTTGAGCAGATGCTTGAGCTCATGGGAGGTGTACAGCGGGTTGACGTTGACCACCACCGCGCCGGCCAGGATGGTACCCAACAGGCAGATCGGGTACTGCAAGCAGTTGGGCATCATCAAGGCCACGCGGTCGCCCTTCTTCACGCCCTGGCCCTGCAGCCACGCGGCAAACGCGATGCCTTGCACCTGCCAGTCGGCATAGGTCATTTCGGTGCCGATGCTGACGTAGGCGACGCGCTCGCGAAATTTCTCCAGGTGCTCAAGGAACACCTCGCGCAGCGACGGGTAGTCCTCGATACCGGCCTCGATGTCCGCCGGCACGCCGGGCAGGTAAGCGTTCAACCAGATCCGTTCGGTACGTTCCAGGCTTACAGCGTTCATGGCAGTCTCCTTGTTGTTGTTTTTATAGCGCTACTTTTCGACGATGGCCGTAACACCCAGCCCGCCCGCCGCGCAGATCGAAATCAAGCCGCGCCCGCCACCGTTGTCATGAATGGTTTTGGCCAACGCCGCCAACTGCCGGCCACCGGTGGCGGCGAACGGGTGGCCGCAGCCAAGCGAACCACCGTTGACGTTGATTTTGCTGCGGTCGATGGCGCCCAGCGGTGCGTCCAGGCCCAGGCGCTCACGGCAGTAATCGGCGTCTTCCCAGGCCTTGAGCGTGCACAGCACCTGGGCGGCAAACGCTTCGTGGATCTCGAAGAAGTCAAAGTCGGCAAAGCTCAGGCCTTCACGCTTGAGCATGCGTGGAACGGCATAGGCCGGGGCCATCAACAGGCCTTCGGTGCCGTCGACAAAATTCACCGCCGCAGTTTCGCCGGTACGCAGGTAAGCCAGCACCGGCAAGCCGTGTTCGGCAGCCCAGGCCTCACTGGCCAACAGCACCACCGAAGCGCCATCGGTCAGCGGCGTGGAGTTGCCCGCCGTGAGCGTGCCGTTGTGGCGGTCGTAGGCTGGGGATAGCCCGGCGAGTTTCGCAAGGCTGGCGTCAGCCCGCAGGTTGTTATCGCGCGCAAGGCCGCGATAAGGGCTGATCAGATCGTCGAAAAAACCACGGGTGTAAGCGGCATCCAGGCGCTGGTGGCTGGTCAGGGTCAACTCATCCTGGGCCAGCCGCTTGATCTGCCAGCGCTTGGCCATTGCTTCACAGTGCTCCCCCATCGACAGGCCAGTGCGTGGCTCGCCATTGCGCGGCAGCAACGGCTTGAACAACATCGAGGGGCGCACCTTCAGCAACGCCTTGAGCTTATCGCCCATGCCCTTGGCGCGGTTGGCGGCGAGCAAGGTGTGGCGCAGGGATTCGTTGATGCCGATGGGCGCGTCCGAGGTGGTGTCGCAACCGCCGGCAATGCCGACATCAATCTGGCCCAGGGCGATTTTATTCGCCACCAGCAACGCCGCCTCAAGGCCCGTGCCGCAGGCTTGTTGCACATCATACGCGGGGGTCTGGGGCGACAATGTGGTCGACAGCAGCGACTCGCGCGCCAGGTTGAAATCGCGCGAATGCTTGATCACCGCGCCCGCGGCAAACTCGCCCAGGCGCTGGCCGTGCAGGTTGTAGCGGTCAACCAGGCCTTGCAGGGCGGCAACCAGCAAGTCCTGATTGCTGTCGTGGGCGTACACGCTGTTGGAGCGGGCAAACGGGATACGGTTGCCGCCGATAATCGCCACGCGTCGAGTCGGGGCCGGGTTGAAGCTGTAGTCACTCATTGACGGTTCTCATTCCAGACAAAAAGCCCACGCATATGCGGTTTATCGCCAGCCGCATTGCGCACTTCGAACTCACGGCGCGGGCCGGTCACGGGGCGATTCCACAGGGTGACCTGGCCGGGCAGGAAGATCGGCAGTTTGAAGTCGCAATGCGCCTGGGCGTGTTCCAGGCCGCCCGGCGGTTGCTGAGCGGCGAGTGCGCGGCCCAGGGTCCACATGCCATGGGCGATAGCGCGGCGAAAGCCAAAGATTCTGGCGCCGATCACCGAGGTGTGAATCGGGTTGAAGTCCCCTGACACCTTGGCAAAACGTCGGCCCAGGTCGGCCGGCACTGCCCAGCGTTGGCTGCGCAACAGCTCGTCTTCCTGCAACGTCAGCGCGTCTTCCCACGGCTCGCCGACCGGGGCTTTCACGTCACGGCGCAGGTACAGGCTGTCGCTCTGCCACACCAGCGCGTCGGCGCTGTAGGCCCGCGTGGCGATACTCAGCGCCTGGCCTTTGGGGTGCGCCACCCACCGCTCGCACCACACTTGCAGGCGCAACGCCTGGCCTTCGTGCAAGCGCTGGTGCTGATGAATGCGATTGGCCAGGTGCACCATGCCGCTGGCCGGATACGGAAAGCTCGGCCGGGTCAGCAGCATCAGGTGCAACGGGAACGCCAGCACGTGCGGATAGGACAGCGGCACACCCTGCTCGCGCCGGAAACCACAGGCGTGGCCATACGCGGCGACAGCGCCGGCCGACAGCGCCACCGCCGAACGCACCAGGCATTCCCTGGGCAGCAACGGCGCACCCTCAAGCTTGGGTTTGCGCAGCGCGCGCACGCCATCGAGCAACAGCTGGGTGCGCGACGGTGGCGGGTCGATGATCTGCGTCACGTAGTCCATGGTTCAGGCTCCCAGCAGGCTTTGGCCGCACACGCGTACGACTTGGCCGTTGACCCCGCCGGACGCCGGGTGCGCCAGCCAGGCAATGGTCTCGGCCACATCAATCGGCTGCCCGCCTTGGGACATCGAGTTCATGCGCCGCCCCGCCTCGCGGATCATCAGTGGAATCCTGGCCGTCATCTGCGTCTCGATAAAACCGGGCGCCACGGCATTGACCGTGACCTGTTGCGCTGCCGCCAACGGCGCCAGGCCGTGCACCAAGCCAATCACACCCGCCTTGGAGGTGGCGTAATTGCTTTGCCCCAGGTTGCCGGCAATGCCGGAGATCGACGACACGCACACAATGCGCCCGCCCGGGTTCAACCCTTGGTGGTGCAGCAACGCACTGCTCAACTGCAACGGCGCTTCCAGGTTGACCGCCAGCACACTGCGCCAGGCCGTCTCGGTCATTTTGGCAATGGTCTTGTCGCGGGTGATCCCGGCGTTGTGCACCACCACATCAAAAGCGCCGTACTGTTCGACGTGCGCCTGCAACAGCGCGGCCGAGTCGGGAGCGGTGATGTCCAGCGGCAAGGCTGAGCCGTTGACACCGGCGGCGGCCTGCTGCAGCGCTGCATGGGCTTGGGGCACATCCACACACACCACGTGGGCGCCGTCGCGGGCCAGCACCTGGGCGATGGCCAAACCAATCCCACGCGAGGCGCCAGTCACCAATGCGCGGCGCCCGGCAAAGGGCTTATCCCAGTTGACGGCAACCTCGCCATCCACCGGTTTTTCCAGGCGCACGACCTGCCCGGACACATAGGCCGAACGGCGCGACAGAAAAAACCGCAGGCTGCTGTCCAGGGCGTCTTCGGCGCCCGGCGCCACATAGACCAATTGCACGGTGATCGCCCGGCGCAGTTCCTTGGCCAGCGAGCGCACCAGGCCTTCGAGGGCGCGTTGGGCGATGGCCTGGGGCAAGTCCCGGCAATGTTCGGGCGCAGTGCCCAGCACCACCACGCGGCCATGCTGACTGAGGCGCTTGGCGTTGGCGTGGAAGAATACATAGAGCTCGTCGAGCTGCTGCAAATCGAGCACCGCCGTGGCATCGAACACCGCGCCCTGTACCTTGACCGTGGACGGCGCCCGGAGCGTCGCCGGCGTGGCCGCGACGGTGTCGGTGGCGGCAAAAATCTGCTGCACCTGCGTGGATAACCGCCCTGCCCCGGCGACGATGACCGGGTTGACCAGGCCCTGCTGGCCGCTGCGATGGCGCTGCAACGGCAACGGCTGCGGCAGGCCGATGGCCCGGGCGAGGCGCCCACCCCACGGGGAGTTGACGAAGGAGAGGTAGCTGTCACTCATAGTAAGCATTCACTCACAACACACACTGACTTTATAAACCCGATGCCGGTGGGCGCTGGCGTGCCTGCGCTGCAGACGACTCGGTCGTTCACAGGCACCGAGGTGATGCCATCGCAGGCACGCCAGCTCCCACCTTGATCGTGTTCCCCTAGTTGACCGAGGCGTTTTCGCTTTGGGGTGTGCGACGTTTGGCGCTCGGCTCCAACGCTTGTTTGCGCTGCTGTAACGCCTCAAGCAAACCAAAGTCCTGCGGGAAGTCATCGACCTGGATGCCGTGGTCGGCGTATTCCACATAGCGGCCGAGCAAGGTGTCTTCCTCGTCGCTGATCAGGTCCAGCGCCCGCGCCTTGACGCGCCAGGCGCTGAACGCGGTGGCGGAAATCGGCATCGGTTCGATCAGGCCTTGCTTGACCGCCGACTTGAAGCGAGCGTCGATCAGCTCCACCTGCGGCAACAGGCGCAAGGCCAATTCGCCGTAGGCCAGCTTGTCGATTTCCGGGCGCGGGATGTAGGAATTGGCCAACAGGCGGTCGCGGGTTTCGCCTGGCGTCTGCACCACCTCAGCCACTTGGGCCAGCAAGCGATCCGACGGTTTGCGCAGGGGAATACCGAACGGAAAACTCAAGCCCCGCACCACTGCCGCAGCGGCGTTCGAGGGGTAGTTATCGAGCACTTCGGCCAGCGCTTCATGCGCACGTAACAGCGCATCCTGAGCGGCCCAGTGCACCAGCGGCAGGTCTGCCTGGGGCCGACCGTCGTCCTCAAAGCGTTTGAGCACGCAGGACAGGATGTACAACTGCGACAGAATATCGCCCAGACGCCCGGTGATACTTTCCTTGCGTTTGAGCGCACCACCGAGCACGCCCATGGACACATCCGAGATCAACGCCAGCACCACCGACAGCCGATTGGCCTGGCGGTAGTAGGACGCCAGCGCAGGCTCGGTCTTGGCCGGTGCAGAAAGCAGCCGCCCGCCGGTCAGCGAATGCACCCCGGCGCGTACGGCATTGGCGACGACAAAGCTCACATGGCCGAACATCGCGCGGTCGAAGGCTTCCAGTGCCTGGCGCTGGTCCGGGTTACGCGCGGCTTCCATTTCGCGGAACACATACGGATGGCAGCGAATCAGCCCCTGACCAAAGATGATCAGGCAGCGGGTCATGATGTTCGCACCCTCCACGGTGATCGCAATCGGGCTTTGCTGGTAGGCACGGGCCAGGAAATTGTTGGGGCCCATGCAGATGCCTTTGCCGGCGACGATGTCCATGCCGTCGTTGACGATGATCCGCGCGCGCTCGGTGACGTGGTACTTGGCAATGGCCGAGATCACCGAGGGTTTTTCGCCGGCATCCAGCGACGCCACCGAGACCTTGCGCACCGCGTCGCAGGCGTACAAATTCCCGGCCATGCGCGCCAGCGGCGCCTGCACGCCTTCGAACTTGCCGATGGGCAGGCCGAACTGCTTGCGCATGGCCGCGTAGGCGCTGGTGCCGCGTACCGCGACTTTGCCCAGGCCGACGTTGGCCGACGGCAGGGAAATCGCCCGCCCGGCTGCCAGGCATTCCATCAGCATGCGCCAGCCGTTGCCGACCTGTGCGCGGCCGCCAATCACCCATTCCAGGGGAATGAACACATCCTTGCCGGTGGTCGGACCGTTCTGGAATACCGCGTTCAAAGGCCAGTGACGACGACCGCTGTTGACGCCTGGGTGAGACGTTGGGATCAACGCGCAGGTGATCCCCAGTGAGCCCGCCTTGCCCAGCAAACCCTCCGGGTCTTCGGCGCGAAACGCCAGGCCCAGCACCGTCGCGATGGGGCCAAGGGTGATGTATCGCTTGTCCCAGGTCACTTTGAAACCCAGCACTTGCTCGCCCTCGTGCAGGCCTTTGCAGACGATGCCCAGGTCTGGAATTGCGCCGGCATCAGAGCCCGCATATGGGCTGGTCAGGGCAAAGCACGGGATGTCTTCGCCTCGCGCCAGGCGCGGCAAGTAGTAATTGCGTTGGGCGTCGGTGCCGTAATGCAGCAGCAGTTCAGCCGGGCCCAGGGAATTGGGGACCATCACCGAAATCGCCGCCGCCGAGCAGCGTGTCGACAGCTTCATCACCACCTGGGAGTGCGCATAGTGGGAGAAACCTTTGCCGCCGTATTGCTTGGGAATGATCATGCCCAGGAACCCGGCGTCCTTGGTGTACTGCCAGCCTTCGGGGGACATGTCCTGCCAGATCTGGGTGGTTTCCCAGTCGTTGGCGATGTCGCAGAGGGTTTCGACCTCGTTGTCGAGGAAGGCTTGTTCTTCGGCGCTGAGGCTGGCTGGCGCAGCTTTGAGCAGGCGATCCCAGTTGGGTTTGCCGCTGAACAGCTCGGCATCCCACCACACCGTGCCGGATTCGATGGCGGCGCGTTCGGTGTCGGACATGGCGGGCATGATCGTACGAAACAGGCCCAAGGCCTTGCTGGTCAACAGCGCGCGCCGCAAGGGCTTGAGCGTCAGCAGCAGCGCGGGCACCACCACCAGCAGCGCCGCAACGCTGGTGCCCAGACCGGCCACCACGTTGAACAGGTAGCCAAGCGCCAGCCAGATCAGGCCAATGCCCAGCCACAGCGCGGCGGCGGCTTGTCGATACGCCAGGGCAATCGCTGCTGCGACACCCACCAATAACCAGATAACCATGGGGATACCTCTACCTAATCAGGGCATGGGCGATGCGCAGGTCGCTCGAAATGAGTGACCGCGTAAAGCCACACTACAAACTTGAAAAGACAAATTCAAATTTTGTTTTGAAATTTTTATTTAATGCCAAGGCTAAAAAAAACCAGGCTGAGCACGTCAGCCTGTTGAATCAAAAAATGCGCTGCTGCACAGGTCGCGAGCGCGCCCCCCGCTTCGAGCCTCTGAACAAGGGCGCCAAGATGCGCTTGCCGCCCCTGTCCTCAACGCTGCGTGACGGCCTTAAAAGGCATAGGTTGCCGAAACAGCCACTACGTCACCGGACGATTCGGCCTTACCGTCCAGGCTCGCGGCGCCCAAGCGGTCCACGTTCTTGGTCTTGAGATTGACCTCCTGCACGAACTGATGGGAATACGCCAGATCCAGCGTCAAGCCTGGAATCGCCTTGACGTCGTAACCCGCACCCAGCGACAGGAAGTACCGGTCACCGTCCGGAATCCGCGGGTCGCGTGTTGAGTTGCGGGTCGGCGTCTGGTCGGACGCCACACCGGCACGCAATGTCAGCTCATCGGTCGCTTTGAAATCGCCACCAATGGAGTACATCCAGGAGTCGCGGTAGTTGTAGGGGATGGAAACGATCGTGTTGCCGTCGGACTTGAGGGTCAGGTCCTTGAAGGATGACCATTGGGTCCACACCGCACTCACACCCATGGTCAGGCGATCATTGAACTGGTGCACCCAGTCCAGGCCCGCAGTTGCCGGGATGTCCAGTTGAGTGCTGGCATTGGCGCCGTCGGGCATCAATTTCAGCCCCGGATAGGCCACTTCCGGGATAGTTCCGGTACCGCCGAATGGGCTTGGGCCCGTCATCAGCTGATACGAGAAGGCGTCGGCGCGAATATTGTACTTGCCCTCCATCTTGTTCTTGATCTTGGCGTGGTAATTGAGGCCGAGGCTGTCTTGCTCGGTGGGTTTCCAGACCACCCCCGTGAACCAACCCACCGACGTATTATCGACTTTGACCCGAATCAGCGACGTGCCCAGGCCTGCCGGGAATGGAATACCGCCCAATTCAGACTTGGAGTTGGCAGCGGCGGCGAGCAAATCGATATTCTGGCTGACGAAGCCTTTACTGTGCTGAACGATCATCCCGGCACCGATGGACAGGTCATCGCGCACCTTGAATGACAAGGACCCGGTCAACCCTACCGTTTCAATCTTGGTGTCCACTGCAAAGTCACGCAACTTTGAGTCTTCGTTCCAGGTGGTGCGCATGCCCTGCGGTACGACTTGGGCCAGACCGAACGAAAACCGATCACCCAGCGGCATCACCATGAACCCGGTTGGGAGCCATGCAGTGAACCCACCCTGGCCGCCGTCGTTGTTGTTCACCGTGGTCAGCGCGGGGTCGAAAGTACCGTCGGGGTTAAACGGTGTATTGGATACCGGGTTGCCCTGGTAATCATTGGCCTGGCCTTTGTACTTGATCTTGATCCGCGCGTAATCGACGGTCATTTGTGCAACGTTATGGTCAACAAAAGCCATTGCCGCCGGGTTGTTGAACGCCGAACTCGGGTCGTTCTTGAACAACGAACCACCACCGAACGCCCGCCCCCAGCCCGGTGCGCCATACGTCGGCGTGGAAAAACCGCCGGCTTGCACAGGCACGGCCACCATCAG
This sequence comes from Pseudomonas sp. LBUM920, assembly GCF_003852315.1. NCBI lineage: Bacteria > Pseudomonadati > Pseudomonadota > Gammaproteobacteria > Pseudomonadales > Pseudomonadaceae > Pseudomonas > Pseudomonas edsoni (SeqCode). Next base: position 2,813,682 of record NZ_CP027762.1, on the reverse strand, counting down.
CCCGCCCATCAACGCCAACCCCAGTAACGCCTGTACCTGTTGTTTTTTATTATTCATGAGGCACTCCTTATTGTTATCACACTGAGCCGGCCCAGCCGTCTCGTCTTTCTGTTCGTTCATTCAGGGACGCGTTTCACGTTGTGCGCGCCCACGCGCTAACGCGTTGATGTCTTCAAGGGTTAATCGTGAGGGCAGGTGAAGGCTTGAAGTTGAAAGCCGTGACCCTGCAGGTGGCGTTCACCGTGTGTGGGCTGGCAATGCTGAACGTGCCATCGGCGGCACTCCATTGTGTGGTCAGCACGCTTGGCGTCAGGCAGCTGTCATACGGAAACTTTTCGGTAAAGCCAGAAAGCGTTGCGGTGGTGGCATTTGTCGGTACCAGTGTCCACGGCAAGTTCAACGGGCCTGAAATACCACACAGCGCATTACCGGTGAACGTGGCGCCGGTGATCGTTGCGCTTGAGCCGTCCGCCGCGACTTGGCCACTGAGTGTCATCGTGCATGGCACCGGGGTAAACACCAGCAGCTTTACCGCGGTGGCGATTGAGCCCGAGGCGGTAAATGCAGCGCCCGCCGGGGCAAAGGTGGCTGCGCCTGCAATGGACGAGACAGCGCCCAGGGTGAATAACATCGAACCCAGGAGGGCTGTTTTTTTAAGGCTTTGCATTGTCATGTTCCCCAGACAATAAGTACCGTACCCAACCGGCTCCGCCGGTGGTTTTCCCGCAGCCGGCGCCTCACGCGAGGCACCGGCCTTTCAACGGGTGATCAGCCCTTTGGAGTCACGCGCTTACGGGTTAACCGTCAGCGTTGGCGCCACAACACTCAGGGACACCACGGTGCAGTTGCCACTCAGCGATTGATTGCTGGCCGACAGGGTTTTGCTGGCCGCAGTCCACGCCACAGCGATAGGGGTAGGACCGCAGTTGGTGGAAGGCAGCGAGGTGATCTTGTAGCCGACGTTGGTCACGGTGCCGGTGGTGCTGGTTGCAGCGGTCAGCACCCAAGGCAGGTTGGTCAGCGTCGGCAAGGCGCAGAGACCGCCGCCGGTCAGCGAAGCACCGTTGATGGAGGCCACGCCACCGCTGACGTTGCCGCTAAAAGTGATGCCGCAGGTGACGGCTGCACCGAACGACGAGGGCGACTTCACAACGATGGTGCCGGGGTTGGTCGTGAACGGACCATCCGGGGTGATAGACGCCGCACTGGCCATCGAGGCGGCGCCAAAGCACAGAGCAAAAGAAGTTGCACAAACGAGGGTCTTCAAGCTTTTCATTGTTTTTCCTCACATGTTATGGCGAGTCATTTCGCCAGGGGTAATGGCCATGATCGAGAGGTCACGGTGAAACTGCAGAACTTCCCTTTCCAGCCAAATCTCAATTCAATTACCGCTGCATCTTTTTAATCTGTTTATTCGACCACTTTGAAGGTCGGCGGCATCGTGATCGACACCGTTTTTATCGTGCAGTCTTCGCCAATCGGAACATTGGTGGCTTCCAACTTTCGGGTGGCGTTGTCCCACGTGCCATCGGCCGTAGAAGGCCCGCACTTGCCGCCCAGGCCGAAGGCGTGAACATCCACGCTGATCTTCGACATGGAGCCGCTTTTGGTGTCTTTGGCAACTAACACCCAGGGCAAGTTGATTGCCTCGACGCGGCTACATTTAAGCCCGCCGTCGAATTCAACTTTATCGACATTCACCGATGAACCATCGGCCGCGACCTTGCCGGCCACCTTGATAGTGCAATCGGCGCTGATCAGCGCACCCTTGGAAAAGCTGATCGGGCCCTGGGCCGTAAAGGCGCTGCCGGCCGGCTCGATGCGTGCGGCCTGGGCCTGGTGGTAAACGATCAGGCCCAGTGCGGCCAGTATGATATGCGCGGTGAACATGGCAGGGCTGTGCATCATGAACGTCCTTCCCTTGAAGTTATTGTTGTAGGGTCAAACAACTTTCTTGGCATAAAACCGATAAACCCTGGGCGATAAAAACCGGCGCGATGCACAGATCCCGAGTTCACCCACGGCTGTTTTTAACTCACCTCAAAACGGCTTGGCGCTGTTGCTGTACTTCTCCAGGTACTTCAAACGTTGTGACGGTTGAAGATTGGTCAAGGTGATATCGCCGGCGTAATGATTCAACACGCGATGGTCCATGCGACGTCGCCACAAGTACGGTACATAGGCCCAGACAATCATGCTCGCGTAACCATAAGGAAGTTGCGGCGATTCATCAAAGTGGCGCAATGACTGATAACTACGGGTGGGGTTGGCGTGGTGATCGGAATGCCGTTGCAGTTGAAACAAAAAGATATTGGTGACAATACGGTTACTGTTCCACGAGTGCCGCGGCGAGCACCGTTCATAACGACCGTTGGGCAACTTCTGGCGTTTAAGCCCGTAATGCTCGACGTAGTTAACTACTTCCAGCAACGAGAACCCGTAGATGCCCTGAATGATCAGGAAAGGAATCACAGCCGCGCCGAGCCAGGCAATCATCGCGCCCCACAACACCACGCTGTACATCCACGCGCTGAGTACGGCGTTTTTCCAGTGCAGTGCCGGCAGGCCGAGTTTGCGCAGGCGTTCGCGTTCCAGGTTCCAGGCCGACACCGCGCTGAACCACACCGAGCGCGGCAGGAACGCCCAGAAACTCTCACCCAGACGTGAGCTGGCCGGGTCTTCCGGTGTGGCCACGCGTACGTGATGGCCACGGTTGTGTTCGGTGTAGAAGTGCCCGTAGAAGGTCGGCGCCAGGGTGACCTTGGCCAGGAACACCTCCAGTGGCTTGGGCTTGTGCCCCAGCTCATGCGCGGTGTTGATTGCAATGCCGGTGGCGGCGCCGGTAGACAGCGCCATGCCAAGGTAGGTGAACCAGGTGATCTCACCGTGCAACTGGGTGCGCGCGGTAATAAACGCTGCGGTCTTCGCCAGCCAGCTCGACGGATCAAGGCTAGCCGTGGCGTTGAGCAGGCCGCCGTTGATGATCCAGTCGATGCCACCGGCGGCCAGCCAGCCGGTCACCACCACCGAGGTGAGCACGAACACCACGCCGGTGTAGACGATCCAGCGGTAGTAGCTTTGCGATTCAAGGTGGCTGACGGCGGATTCTGGCGGGTTGCTGACGTCTTCACCGAGCAGGCCGTCGATCAATGGGATCAAGCCGAAGATCACCAGCACACCGACCCACCACAATTGCTGCACACCCGTGGTAATCGCCAGGGCGCCGGAGAGCAATGGGGTCGCCAGAGGCATGATGCCCAGCCACCACAAATGACGTTTGCCGTCGGTCCAGACGGTGGAAGTAACCAGAGTCTGATTCATGGCAGCCTCCGGACGAGACGGCTTGGAGATGCGATAAAAGGCGTTTTTTTCATTATTTTATTCGCTCTTAGGCACTTCAAAAATTGTTTCAAATTACACATTGAAATAATTTTTTTAAATAAATAGCGCGGAATCGTTAGGTCGTCAACTAGTTTCTCGAAGGCTTTTTGACGTGACTGACCAGTCTGTTTTTCAGCCGTTTGGTCAGGTGTCTAAAGCAGGCATCGACGCCGTTGTACCGCGAGTCGGGTAACACCATTATTTGCTCGCCAAGGCAAATGGCGGGTGCAGCACGGTGGCGCTTTGCGGTGGGCGAACACGCTTGGCCACCTGCTCCACCAGCGCGGCCACGCGCTCTGTGGCGGTAACTGGCAGCATATGGCCGCGCCCCTCCACCACCTGCATCTTCAGCCCGGGCACTTTGCTGGCCAGGGCCTGGCCGTGCTTCTGGAAGTCCAGCACGTTGTCGCGCGCGCCATAGATCAGGCCGATTGGCAGGGTCAGTTGCGGGTAGCGCTTAACCATGTCCGGCAGGTGGTCGTTAACCGTATTGATCTCGGTGGAGGCCGCGTAGAAGTTGTCTGGACGCATCCCCAGCAGCCCGCCTCCTCGCGTGGCGAAGTCTGACGGCGCAGCGTCGGGGGCGAACACGCCCTTCACCACCGCGCCTCTGGTCAGCAGGCCGACGGGCACGGTCAGGGTGTGGGACATCCACCGTCGCAACCAGGCCGGGCGCACCGCCAGGGACAGGAACACCGGCGGCAACATACGTTGGGGATGCGTCAGCGGCGCCACCAGGATCAGCCCGGACACCGCGTGGGGATGGTCAAGCGCCAGCGCCAGCGAAATCGCCCCGCCGAGGGAATGCCCCAGCACCAGCGGTTTATCCAGGTCCAGCGTTTTGATGAAGGCCGCGATTTGCCGAGCCTGGGCCGGCAGGTCTGCTGGGGTACCGGTTTGCCGGGTCGAATAGCCCGAACCCGGGCGGTCCAGCGTGATCACGCGAAAACACTCACGCAACTGGGCGGACAAGGCATAGGTCAGGTTGCGACTGCTGCCCATCAGCCCGTGAATCATCACCAGCGGCGGGCCTGCACCCTCCTCGACATAATGAAAGCGCTCGCCATCGACCTCGACGAAGCGCCCGTTGATCGGAACAGTGGCTTCTATACGCCGCGTCATCCAGGCACTGAAGCCCCACAACAGCGCGCTCGCCACCCCTAACACACCCGCAGCGACAACCCATTCAACAGCCATAGCTCGGTCCTCTGCTTCCCTGCCGCTGGCGACCTGACCGGTATTGATCAAGGCCTCAGCCATCGTCCACACCCTGGACCTAAACTTCATGCATACCGTGCTCGTCCGTCGGACAAGTCGCACATGCGGAACAAGGTCCTAGCGTAGGCGAAATTTTCAGGTAGATTATTTAAAATCTTTTTTAAAATAATTAATTCAATTTTTCTTTGCAATGGTGTTCTATCTAAAAGACACAACAAAAACAGGAGCACATCGATGCCCATGAGGGACACGCCATGAATGCCCACAGCGATTCAATCGACATCGCCATCATCGGTTCCGGTTTTGCCGGCCTGTGCATGGCGATCAAACTCAAGGAAGCCGGGATCACCGACTTCTTTATCGCCGAGCAGGCCGAGACCCTCGGCGGCACCTGGCGGGACAACCATTACCCAGGCTGCGCCTGCGATGTGCAGTCCCATGTGTACTCGTTTTCGTTTGCGCCCAACCCGGACTGGACGCGGCAGTTCGCACCGCAGGCGGAGATCCGCGCCTACCTTGAACACTGCGCGCAGCGTTTCAAGCTGGCGCCCTACCTGCGCTTCGGCATGGGCCTTGAACGTGCGGTGTTCGATGAACAGCAGCAACGCTGGCAACTGAGCTTCAGCGACGGCCGCAAGGTCAGCGCGCGGGTGCTGGTGTCGGGCATGGGCGGGCTGTCACGCCCGGCGTTGCCGGATATTGCGGGGCTGGACAGCTTCAAGGGCAAGCGCTTCCACTCCCAGCAGTGGGACCACGCGTATTCATTGAAGGGCAAGCGCGTGGCGGTGATCGGCACCGGCGCCAGTGCCATTCAGTTCGTCCCGCAGATCGCGCCGCAGGTGGCGCATCTGGACCTGTTCCAGCGCACGCCGCCGTGGATCATGCCCAAGCCCGACCGCGAAATCTCCCGCATCGAGCGCTGGGCCTTCAAGCACCTGCCCTTCACTCAACGCCTGGTGCGCGGCGCTTTCTACTGGGCGCTGGAAGGCCGTGTGGTGGGGTTTGCCCTGCACCCGAGGTTGATGAAAATGGTGCAGAAAATCGCCCTGCGCCACCTGCGCAAACAAGTGGCGCGCCCTTCCCTGCGCAAGACCCTCACCCCGGACTACACCATCGGCTGTAAGCGCGTGCTGATCTCCAATGACTATTACCCGGCGCTGTCGCGCAGCAATGTCGAGGTGATCAGCGACAAGGTGCTGCGCATCGAAGCGGACGGCGTGGTCACGGCGGACGGCATCAAGCACCCGGCCGATTGCCTGATCTTCGGCACCGGTTTCCAGGCCACCGACCCGCTGCCCCGCGATTGCATCATCGGGCGCGACGGCATCGACCTGATGGATGCCTGGCGCGACGGCGCCCACGCGTACAAGGGCACCACCGTGCCGGGCTACCCCAACCTGTTTTTGATCGTCGGACCGAACACCGGCCTTGGGCATAACTCGATGATTCTGATGATCGAGGCCCAGGTCACTTACATCCTGGATGCCATTACGCAAATGCAGCGCCAGCGCATTGCCACGGTCGAGGTCAAACCCACCGTGGAGCTGGCCTATAACCAGCAGCTGCAAGCCCGGCTCAAGCGCACCATCTGGAACACCGGCGGCTGCCAGAGCTGGTACCTCGACCCGCGCACCGGCAAAAACACCACGTTGTGGCCCGGTTCAACCTGGCGTTTCAAACGGGATACCCGGCACTTCGCGCTCAAGGACTATGTCACCGAGCTGTTGCCCACCTCGACACCCCGCCCGGTTTCGGCGCCCCACTCCACCGCAGAAGGCAGCCTGTCATGAAGTCATTCAACGGCCGCGTGGCGGCAATCACTGGCGCGGCGTCCGGCATGGGTCGCGCATTGGCCCTGGCGCTGGCACGCGAAGGCTGCCACCTGGCGCTCGCGGACAAGAACAGCCAGGGTTTGGAACAGACCCTGGCGCTGATCAAGACCTCGACGCTGTCACCGGTGACGATCACCACCCACGTGCTGGACGTGTCCGATCGCCAGGCCATGCACGACTGGGCCGCACGCTGCGTGGCCGACCACGGCCAGGTCAACCTGATTTTCAACAATGCCGGCGTGGCGCTGTCGAGCACCGTCGAAGGTGTGAACTACGCAGACCTGGAGTGGATCATTGGCATCAACTTCTGGGGCGTGGTGCATGGCACCAAGGCGTTTTTGCCGCACCTCAAGGCCAGCGGCGACGGACACGTGGTCAACACCTCCAGCGTGTTCGGCCTGTTTGCCCAGCCCGGTATGAGCGGCTACAACGCGAGCAAGTTTGCGGTGCGCGGCTTTACCGAATCGCTGCGCCAGGAACTCGATCTGCAACGCTGCGGGGTGTCCGCCACCTGTGTACACCCCGGCGGAATCCGTACGGATATCTGCCGCAGCAGCCGCATCGACGCGAACATGACCGGTTTTCTGATCCACAACGAGCAACAGGCCCGCGCCGACTTCGAAAAGCTCTTCATCACCGACGCCGACCAGGCCGCCAAGGTCATCCTGCAGGGCGTGCGCCACAACAAACGCCGCGTGCTGATCGGCCGCGACGCGTATTTCCTCGACCTGCTCGCCCGTTGCCTGCCCACCGCCTATCAAGCCCTGGTGGTGTTTGCCAGCAAGCGCATGGCGCCCAAACAGCGCACGCCGGTGTTTGAAACCAACGACGAACCTCGTCTCTGAACAGGAGCACCCATGATGCTGCCCATCCGTCGCGATATCCGTTTTGCCTTGCCCGCCGAGCGCATCAAAAACTGGCATGAACAAGGCCCGTTCATCACGCACTTCTTCAACGCACTGTCGCTGTTGTTTCCCCAGGGCGAACTGTTTTTCATGGACAGCGTGCGCCACTACCGCCAGCACATCGACGATCCGGAGTTGAAAAAGGAAATCCAGGGGTTCATCGGCCAGGAAGCCATGCACAGCCGCGAGCACGTGGCCTATAACGACCTGATGCAAGCTGCCGGCCTACCGGCGCACACCCTGGACCGGCGCCTCAAATTCATGCTCGACCTGCAAAAGAAACACCTGCCACCGTCGTTCAACCTGGCGGTGACCATCGCCCTCGAACACTACACGGCAATGCTCGCGGAAATTCTGCTCAGCGACCCCACGCGCTTTGGCGAGTCACTCAAGGGCTACCAACAAATGTGGTACTGGCACGCCCTCGAAGAAACCGAACACAAAGCCGTGGCATTCGATGTGTGGAACACCGTGATCAAACCCGGGCCTGGGCGCTACCTGCTGCGCACCGGCACCATGCTGACCACCACGGTGTTCTTCTGGCTGGTGGTGCTGGATTTCCACCTGCGCCTGCTGATTGCCGACCGCAAGGCCGGAGGGCACGTGAAGGGCTTCTGGCGCATGCTCAAGTTTCTCTACGGGCCCAAGGGCGTGTTCCCGCGCATGCTGCGGCCATGGCTGCACTACTTCAAACCGGGCTTTCACCCCTGGGACCACGACAACCGCGCGCGGCTGGCGCAAATCGACAAGCTGGTCGAAGAAATCGAGCAGACGCAGCGTGAGTTCGCCGCCACGCCAGCTTAAACCCGAGTGGCCGCACGCTCGCGCGCAAAGCGCTCCAGCTGATCGCCGGGCAGCGCCTTGCTGAAATACCAGCCCTGAACAAACAGCTCGGTGCCGGTATTGAGGAAGGCCAGTTGCTCGGCGGTCTCCACGCCTTCGACCACTACCCCCAGGTTCAGCGCCTCGCAAAAACGCAGCATGCCGGTCAGCACACGGGCACCTTGGGGGTCGTGCTGGGCCACCACAAAGCTGCGGTCGATCTTGATGAAGTCCACCGGAAACTGGTGCAGATAGCTCAACGCGGAAAACCCGGTGCCGAAGTCATCGATATAGACCTTGGCGCCCATCGCCTGCAATTTCTGGATCGTCTGGCGCGTGGCCGGAACATCGCGCACCAACGCATCTTCGGTGATCTCTACCGACACTTGCCCATGGGCCTGGGCGAGAATTTCCACCAGGCGCTCGCCATAGGCAGCATTCGTCAGGGTGGCACTGGAAATATTGATGGTCATCGGCAGGGCAAAGCCGACCTCCTTCCAATGCTGGTACTGGCGCACGGCCTGGGAGGCCACCCAGACATCCACGTCCGGCATCAACCGCGCCTGCGCCAGCCACTGCAGAAACTCCCACGGCGAGTGCACCGTGCCCTGGCTGTCGCGGGCGCGCATCAGTGCTTCGCAGCCGGTGCACAACCCGGTGCGGGTGGAGACCTGAGGCTGGAATTCGAGGTAGAACTCATAATCGCTGATCTGCTGGATACGGCTCAGTTCGACGGCCTGGCGTGCCAGCGCCTTGTGGGACGCCAGCACCGGGTCCAGTTCCAGCAGCCGGCCCTTCTCCTCCAGGCCGCGAAAGGTCATGTCCAGCGACTTGAGGTACACCGTGCTGGCGTCGCTGGACTGACGATGAATTGCGCGCACATAAGGCGCATACACCAGCGTGCCGATGCCCAGCAGCGCCACCTGCAGCACCACGGCCGCCATGTCGCCGTGGGTACTGAGGTAGGCGTTGAGCAGCATCGGTGCAGTAAACGGTACGCTGGCCACAGCCGGTGATACCCAGCCCAGGTGTACCGCCGTCAGCGCCAGCATGGCGTTGAATGCCGGCACCAGTAAAAACGGAACGAACAAGCGCGGATTGAGAATGATCGGCAAGCCGAACAGCAGCACTTCGCTGACATTAAATAGCGATAACGGCAGACTGGCCATCGCCAGCAGGCGCATGGACTGGCTCCTGGAAAACAGCAGGATCGCCAGTAACAGGCTCAGTGCACCGCCCGACCCACCAATAAACGCGAAACACCCCAGCAGGCCACTGTTGAGCGCGTATTTGATCGGCTCACCTGCCCCCAGCGCGGCGCCATTGAGCAGCACAGCCTGGTCCAGCACATCGAACAGCGGCTGCAGGGCATACACGCCGTGGATGCCAAAAAACCACAGCAGAGAATTCATCAGGGTCACAAACAAGCCGCTGCCATACGGCGATTGCAGCGCATCGAGCACCTGCGGCCCTTGCAGCTGCGCCACGGAAGGTATCTGCAACAGCAACGACAACACCCCCACCAACGACAGCGCAGTGATAGCCCCCGGCACCACCATGTTGATGGTGCCCCGCAGGTTATGGCCCACCAGGTCTTCGTTGACCAGACGCGTCCAGCGAAAGCGATGCAGCCAGGCCACCGCCGGTACATTCAGCAACGGCGAGGCGATGGCAATAAACAGCACAAACGTCGCCGATGCCCGCGGGTAATCGCGCAAGACGAACGTGGCGACCACCACGTGCGCCAGGCACAGGAACGCCACCGGCAATTGCGGCAGGCGATACTGGATCGCCAGCATGTAACCAATGGAGGCGCCACCAACAACGGGATCACCGAGCTGATCTGGTTGTGCAGCCCAGACAAAAAGGCCACTACCTGCGGATCAAACCCCAGCACCCTGGCGCATTCAGAAAGAATCAGGAAACCGGCCGACACCAGCAAACACGGCAAAATCCACAACAGGCCTTCACGGATGGCCCGTAACGACTCCGTGCTGGCCAAGGCCGCAAGGCGCTGAGTGAGGAAAAGTTTGAACAGCGTTTTCGCCATGACCCGTCCCTCTGCCCATCGCCCTCTGCCCGTGGTCGGCAGCCTCGATATCCCTTGCAACGCTACACGGCCAGAGACCGGGAGCGAAAGGCTTTTGCCGTGACACCAGCAATTATTCAGAATTAATTTAACCTCCCTGATCCTTGTCGGTCAGGGTGATTAGGCTCATCCTTTGCAGCTTAATTCTCGAACGGACTCGAGCCCAGGCCTTGCTCCGTCCGCTTTATACGACATCAAGGTGCCTGCCGATGCGACCTATCCTGCCGCTGACTTTTGTATTGCTGGTTTTTTCAAGCGTCGCCGTCTACGCCAGCGTGACAGATTTTCCTGACGCCCAGGCCAGTGATCCTGCTCGCCTCAAATGGATGGTCGGCGCCCCACCGCCACCGGACCGCACCGTGCGTTTTGACGATGGCAGCTATTTTCGCTTCCCGGCGATGCGCTGGAGCGTGGCGAACTTTCGCCAACTGATGCCCACGCTCAATGTTCCCCGTGGGCTCGGCGCGCCCTTGCCGCTGCCCCGGCAGCTCGACCCACGAATCGATGCGCTGCCCGTCGTGCCTACCGGCGCCAGCCAACCGCTGACGTGGCGCCAGGCACTGGATGCCACCTACACCGATGGCATTGTGGTATTGCACCGTGGGAACGTCGTGTACGAGCGCTACTTCGGCGTGTTGACGGACGATGGGCAACACGCGGCCATGTCCGTCACCAAATCGGTGATAGGCACACTGGACGCGATGCTGGTGGCTGACGGCACCCTCGATGCGCGTAGGAAAATCGCCGACTATGTGCCCGAACTGGGCGAGTCCGCGTTTGGCAGCGCCACACTGCGCCAGGTCCTGGACATGACCACGGCCCTGGATTACAGCGAAGACTATGCCGACCCCAACGCGCACGTCTGGGCCCATGCACAGGCCGGCAATCCACTGCCCAAACCCAAGGACTACACCGGGCCGCGGAGTTATTTCGAGTTTCTGCAAACGGTGCGGCAACGCGGTGAACACGGGCAGGCATTTGGCTACAAGACGGTGAATACCGACGTGCTTGGCTGGGTGATCGCACGCGTCACCGGGCGCAACGTCGCGCAACTGCTCAGCGAGCGCATCTGGAGCCGGCTGGGCAGTGAACAGGACGCCTATTTCACCGTGGACTCCATCGGCACACCGTTCGCCGGTGGCGGCTTGAACGCCGGGCTGCGGGACATGGCCCGTTTCGGTGAAATGCTGCGCAATGGCGGCCGCTTCAATGGCGAGCAGATCGTGCCTGAAAGCGTGGTCAAGGATATTCGCCAGGGCGGCGATAAAGAGGCTTTTGCCAAGGCAGGCTATAGTCAACTCAAAGGATGGAGTTATCGTGCCATGTGGTGGGTCAGTCATAACCCCGATGGCGCCTACATGGCCCGCGGCGTCCACGGCCAGAGTATCTACATCGACCCCGCGGCCGAGATGGTGATTGTGCGCTTTGCTTCCCATCCGGTTGCGGCCAATGCCGCGAACGACGGTGTCACCTTGCCGGCCTATGCGGCCCTGGCACGCTACCTGCTCGAAAACCCGGGCACCTGAGCAACATCCATCATCGGGCACCATGATCTGCGCCAAGTCATGAGCCTCCCTCAAAATGTACTATCGGCGTGTTTTGGCTCCCGTAGGAAAAGGAGCCCGACATCAAGGAGAACAGTTCAAGATGCAATACAAGCTGTCCCACAACCTGCGTCCACTGATGTTCAACGCCCTGCTGTGGGTATTGGGCGTCACCTTGCTGTTCATGGCCAGAAATGTGATCGAGCGCCTCACCGGGCCCGTCGAAGAAACCTGGCTGGACTTGGATCTGGCGGTAATGCTGGGTGCCTACGTGTTATTTTTCCTGCTTGAGCCGATACGAAATCGCCTAAGCCGCCGCTTACGCAAATACCTGCGACGCTGAACACCTCACCACAGGCCCGCTACCGGCGCCCGAGCCCCCAGGAGTTTTACCTTGTCCCAACCCGGCGATAACCACCAGCGCGCCCTGGACAGATTCTTGACCGAACATCCAGAGGTGGCCACGCAGCTGGACACCCTGAACCCGCTGGCTGCTCAAGCCAAGCGCGAAACCCTGGAGCAGTATCGCGCCGAACGCCTGCATGAAGCCTTCGAAGCCGAAGCTGAACGACAGAACCTGTTTGCCTGGGAGCTGACACTCAAGTTGACGGCCGATTCACCCGAGGCCTTCGAAGCCCAGCGCCTTGAAGTGCACAAGGAAGTCGCACAAATGGCCGGGTTGAGCTGGGCCGACTACTGCCAACTGCATGGCCTGGCCCATTGAGTATTGGGTTACAGCCACCCGCGTCGAGGCTGGTTGGCTATCGCTTCGCGTAACTCGGCGACGCTCAGCTCTCGACGTTCAGGGTCAACCGCCAGGGCCGAGCGCAAGGCTGGCCAGCAGCGCTTGGGCAGTTGCCGAGGCCGAACCAAGGTGTGCATTGGCTGACGCCCATCCAGGCGTTGGCCATGGGCCAGCTCGTACACTACGCAGGCCACGCCATACAGGTCGGCGGCGGTGCTCAGCGCCCCGCCGGCGAGTAATTCCGGGGCAACGTACGCGGGTGTCCACGCGTTAAAACGGTCACGATTCAAACTCGGCAACCCCGCCGCCCCCGGCGCCTGCGCATGGCTCAGGCCGAAATCGAACAACCGCACACCTTCTTCACTGACCATGACATTGGCAGGCTTGATATCGCCGTGCAGTACGTTTTGCTGATGGATGTAAACCAATGCATCCAAAAGCTGTAAGACCATCGGTTGCAGTTCTCGCCAGGGCAACCCAGTGGGGCACTCGGGCAGCAGCCGGTCCAGCGTGATGCCATGCATCAATTCCATCGTGAAAAACGCGGCCTGGCTGGTTGTATCAACCTCGAACGAAAATGCCCGCACCACACCGTCGTGGCGCAGGCTGCGGGTCAGGGAAAACTCGCTGTACAACAGCACATGCGCGTCCGGGCACTGAGACACGGTCTCGCCCAGCAGCTTGATTGCCACGCTGGAGCAGGACGCGCCAAATTGCTCGTGCAACAAGTCACGAGCGCGATAAACCACGCCCATCCCGCCCCTGCCCAACTCGCGTTCGAGGTGATAACGCCCGGCGAGTAGGCAGGGCGCCATTGATGTGTCATTCATGGCTTTACCACCACGGCGGTCAAATCATCCCGCGCGGGCCTGCGCAATACCGTCGCAAATAAACATTCCAGCACCTGCTGCGGCGTTCCCACGCTCAACGCAAGTCCCAGGTCTGCGTGACTGAGCGCCTGATACAACCCATCGCTGGCCAGCAGAAATACGTCCCCTGGCCGGGTGCTGAGTTCCAGCACCTCAAGCTGCAGCGGCGTTCGTGCACCGATGGCCCGGGTCAATGCCCTGGCCTCCGGGTGGGCTCGAGCTTGCGCCACACTCAATTGGCCCTCATCCATGAGGCGCTGCTGCAGTGAATGATCACGCGATAATTGGTAAAGCCTTTGTTCGCGCCACAGATAACATCGACTGTCCCCTGCCCACACACAGGCGGCGCGCCCCTGCTCGAGCAGCAATGCCACCACCGTACTGCCCATCGTGACACCGCCGCGCGCGTCAGACCGGTTACCCGCCTTCGCCAACTGTTGGCTGACCTGTTGCAAACGTTGCCGAGCCGCGTTGACGCGCTGATTAAGGTCACCTGTGGCAGACAATGAAGCGAGACTGCGGACCACCCATTGGCTAGCCACATCACCGCCCTGGTGACCGCCCATGCCATCCGCCACGGCCCAACAGCCATGTCGCGAACCGTCCAGGAACGCATCTTCGTTACGCGGCCGGGCCTGCCCCTGCTGTGTGCGCCCGGCACTGCGCCACTCAATAGGCTGGTTGCTCACAGTTGCTCAGGCAGGCGGAAAGTGCGCCACGCCTCCATGTCAAACGGGCTGGGCGTACGCTGACTGGTCAGCAAGTAATTGGCCCGCAGCCCGGCAAGGTCGGCCTTGAATATCAGCGCATGCCTGCCGGTCGCCGGCTCTCTCTGCATCAAGTCAAAAAACCTGAACAACGACCAGGCGCCGGTATCTTTCTCGATACCCAGGGGGCGTTGCTCCGTGCCCCGCTCCAATACCAGGCTGCTGCGACCGTTGTCGGCCTCCATCGGCCAGTCAAACACCATGGGCACGATGGGACCATGGCGGTATTCCAGCTGCTTATCGCCAAAGCGCAGGGTCGCCCGGCTGACCGACTGATCCAGGCTGTAGGGCGCCACGGTAAATCGAACCGACACCTCACCCTGTGGCTCAGTGAAAAACACCTGGCGGATAACCTCGGCTTTCGTCAGTTGATCCAGCACCGAACGCGAAACCGGCAAGCCACTGCCATCCACACCACGCAACCTGTAACGGTTGCCGTCAACGCTGACGAAAGGCCGCAGGTAGCTTTCATAAAAGCGCGCCATGACGCCCTGGGGTTTGAAGAACTCTTGAAAATCATTAAGGGCAACATCGCTGCTCGCATGAGCATCGAACGGGTAACGCTGGCGGATCGCCTTGGCATACAGTCCATACACTTCACTGTGATAGCGCTGATTGACGTGCGCATAGGCCCCGTCCAACAGGTGACGCCAGCTGTTGTCTGCCATCCCTTCAAACCAGCCTGCGAGCGGCAGCGGTAACCGTGCAGCGGCGTCACGCAGAGTGCCGAGCACATCCTGCTGCCCCTCCATTCGCCGCTTTACCCGTTGAAAAGCTGCCTGTTCGGGCGAGCTCTCGCGGTTGAGCGCAGCCAGTTGCAGGTGCAGCTCGTCGAGCAGGCGTAATGCCTGCGTCAACTCGACGCCCGGGTTGTGCTGGTCGTCGAGCAACTGGTGCAGTGGCTCAAAGCGTCGTTGCAACGCTCGGCGGGCAGAGTCTGGAAGGACCGCTTTCGCCCCTTCAGCCACGGCCGTCTGAGCGATTACCCCCAACGCTCCCGTCTGAACGGGTACGTTGGCCAAAGCGTCATGACCGGACAGCAAACGCGTGTTTTCTCGCAACAGCAGCAACAATTGCATCAGCGGCGACTGCGCAGACGTCAAGCCCGCGAGCTGTTCGGCATCCTGCCTCAAACTGTCACTGCGTTGCAGGCTGACGCGGCCAAGGGCGGCACTCCAGGTATCGGCATATTCGCTGAAATAGCGCTGCTGCAGCTCAATCATCAGCCGCCGCAAGTCCATGGCACTGAGGTCGGCGCCCTCCCCCAATACCCAGTTGTCCTGCGCGATGGCATTCACCAGCCGCGGCCCCTGTGCCTCGAAGTACTGCCAATACCTTTTGGTGTAAAACCCGGGAATAGGCGGATCAATACCCGCGAATACCCTGCCCTCGGCAAGCCGCAAAGGCTCGAGGTTGCGTGATTGCTCGCGCAACACCCGGTAAACCACATCTGCCAGGGACTCACCCCGCAACTCTTCGCGAGCCTTCGCCACGAGGGCTTCATCGAGCGACGCAGTGAACGGTTGCTCAAGCAGCCGCGCCAAGTGTTCATTCAGGCGTTTGTGCAGCGACGCATCACCTGGATAACGCGCAGACCAATGGTCTGCCATGTGCTGCGCCAACCACCCGGTATCCCGGCGCTCGCGCAGATTGAGCATCAGGTAGGCGCGCAGGTTTTCCAGCAGTCGCTCACGATTGCCAAGGCTGGTGCGTACTTGCTCCCCAAGCACTACCGTTAGCCGGTCCAGTAACAGCTGCTGCACGGCCAGCTGATACGCGTGGGTCAAGGGTGGACGGCTCAATTCACCCTGATAAAGGCCGGCGCGCTCAACAAACCGCGCGTCTTCTGTTGCAGGGAAAACCTGCGTTGCCGCCCAGCGGGCATCCAACAGCGCCAGCAGTGTGAGGGTGTCGTCAGCACTCTGCGTAGCGGGTGCGGGTTGCATCGCCAGTGCAGCCACTTGCGCCAGGCGCTGCTGATTGACGGTGTAGCTGTGCGTCCACAGCCAGCCTGCGCTCCCGAGAACCAGCACAACGGCCATGGCCAGTAATCCCTGGCGCAAATGGATGCGCCGTTGCTCCGGGGTCTGCAGACCGGCGAGGTCTGCCTCGGCAAAGATCACCCGACTGAACAGGCCCTGCACGAAATGACTGTGCCTGTCGCCGGCGCAGGTCAGATAGAAACCCCGCAACCCGCTGATGCGCTGATAACGATGCGCGGAAAAAGCCGACTCCACGAACAGGCACAACCGCTCGCCGAGTTGGGCCGCCTGCTGGGGGAAGTCGAGCATAGGGCCACGGCGCTCGACATTGCGCTCCTGATGCAATCGCGTGATCAGTTCACCGCTTAAACGCTGTAGCAGCTCGTCGAACGCACGGCGCACCTGTGCGATGTCAACGCCGCCCTTGCCAACATCGAGTGGCTGGCCAAGCACGCTTTCTGCCTCTTCTCCCTGAGGCGCATCAAAGAACTCGGCAAACCCCGGCACGCGGTCAGCCTGGGTCAACACCAGATAGATGGGAACGTCCACGTGCAACGTTCGCTGAACCTCCTGCAGGCGTGAGTGCACTTGGCGAGCCTGCAGGTCCAGATCATGCTCATTACGGCCCAACAATGTTTCAACCGACAAGGCCACCACCACGCCATTAAGCGGGCGCACTCGGCGCCGCTGCCTGAGCAGACGCAACAGCATTGACCAGCCGGCGGCGTCTAGCGTGCTGTCAGGTTGCGTCAGGTAACGACCGGGGGTATCGATAAGTACACCTTCGCCAGCGAAATGCCATTCAGCATGAGCCGTGCCTGCCACCGCCATCGCGTCTACGCGATCAAATGGCAGCTGTAAGCCCGCCGCCGCCAACAGCCGCGTCTTGCCACTGCCCTGCTCGCCGATCAACAGGTACCAGGGCAAGTTATTACGCCATCGCTGATTGTGCCCTGCGTACCGCGGCGAGGTTTTCAAGCGGTGGACGGCCTCTTTGAAGCGACCGCGTACCTGTCGCTGTTCGTCCTCAACCCATCCCAGTTGCTCATGGCGTGCCAGGCGTTCAGGTCTCTTGAGCTCAGCTGCCCGGCGTATGCCGGCAAGGACCATCGCCAGTCCCCACAGCAGAAACAACACGCTGATAGTGACCAGGCGAGCACTCGCGCCTTGCCAGAAGCGGTGATCATCCACGGCCAGCAGCGGACCGAAACACCACACCAACAACGCGCAGGAAAGTACCAGCAACAAGCTCCAGACCCAAATCGTGCCCAGCACGGTGCGCGCGCTCTTGAAGAATGCGTTCATTCATTGCTCCCAGCGTTTACAAGGGCGTCTGAGTCAGTTCCGACGCCGAAAATTGAAAGGGTTGCAGCGCCCGCTTGGCTTCTTCACCCAGCCGCCAGGCAAATCCTGTGTACATCGCCAACAAACAGGCCAGGGTAAAGACTGCGACCCAAGTCACCGGGATGACGGGTAATCGTTTACGTCGCGCACGCCCTGCTCGCGTGGGCTGCAAAGGCGCCGACAGTGGCTCGCCTCGCACGTGCCGGATCTGTCGGTACAAGGCATCGCGCACGGCTTCAAGTTGGCTGACACCTCGCTCCATGATTCGGTATTTGCCTTCGAACCCGATGGAGAGGCACAGGTACATCAGCTCCAGCATCGCCAGGTGCTTGACCGGATCGCGGGACAGCCGCTCCAGCAGTTGGAAGACCTTCTCCCCACCGAAGGTTTCGTTGTGAAAGCGGCTCAACAGGCTCATCTTCGACCAGTCACTGCGGCTGCCCCACGCCGTGGTCACCACGGCTTCATCGAGGACGCTGCACAACACATAACGTGCCGACATCACCTGGCTGCTCTCGACACCACTGTGCAAGGCGCGGGCTTCAAACTGAGTGATCGCCAATACCATCCTGTCGTTGACCGTGCCCAAGCTTTCGCGGCCAGAGGCGCTCTTGAGCTGAACCACTTGCGACAACAACGCCCATGCGGCCTCAACGAGAGGGTTGAACCCCATCTTGAAGCGCGGGGTACCTCGCTCATGGGCGGCGTAGATCATTCGATCTTCCAACTGCTCAAAGCGCGGCGGCGCAGGGAAATCCGTTATCGGGCCGTTTCCCGGCCCACGGCCCTGATGGTCGAGCAAAACAGTCTTTTCATCCTGCAGGTATTCACTGTCCATTGTGTTCAGTTCCTGATGGCCCAGAAGTTGAGTTCGAGCGCTGTAAATTCACCGCCTACATGGAAGGCGAAACCACCCGACTGCTCCAGCTGCGTGATGTCGCGGGCACTCAGATCCAGCATGAAATAGGTTTTGCCGGCATGAAACGGAATCTGCCGTGGCGCCACAGGCAATGGCTTGACCTTGATTCCCGCCAAGTGCAAGTTGACCAGCTCGCGTATGCGCTCCACCGGCCCGATCTTCAAATGCGAAGGCAGGCGATGGCGCAATTCCTCCGAATCACACTGAGCAGTGGCCGCCAAAATAAACGTCGCAGTGCCGAGCAATTTCAGGTCGCTCACCGGGCATACCAACACCCCGTATTGGCGTTGCTGCAGCGTCAACTCGATGGCGTGTTGCTCAAGCACCATTGACAGCACGCCACGCACGCCCTCCATCAACCCGCGAAAACTTTCTCCCTGGTCGTCATGTCGATAACGCACATCCAGGTGCGCACGTTTGCTGTCGTTGGCGAACGTAGATAACTCACCGAACAGCGACAGTAATGCCAGGAACAAGGCTTGCGGGCGCACGTGGGTCTGGCTCAGCCAGTGACGCAATTCCAACTCGGTGCGATTGATCAATTGCAGCATCAGAAAGTCGCCGATTTCCGTGCCTGCGGCGGTGCCTTCACCCCGAATACGTGCTGCAATGGCATCCCCGCGACTGGAGAGCAGGCTGATCACTTCCTTGAGGCACGACGGCAAGTACCCGTGGCCCTGCAGAAAAATGAAGGAGGGAATGAAGTCGGTGTCCAGGCTCACGCCGCCTTCATCGGTCGACTCCAGCACCTGGGCAATCTTGAGTTTGACGAAGCTCTGCTCGCTCGGAGGGTCGCCCAGCAGCAGACGCAGGTCAGGACGCGCGCAACTGATGTGACACCGGGAGTCGACACCGGCATTCGAATCCCCCACCTCGATGTCACACGCCAGATAGCGAGCCAGAACGTCGATCTGCTGCTGGCGGCGAACTTCGGTCTGATTGCCGGTATCCAGCGGCAGCGCAAGATAAATCGCCTGTTTGCCGGCGTTGGCGGGCACCTGCAAGACCAGCGGTTCCATCGTCCCGCCCAACTCGAACAGACTACCGTCCGGCAATACGCCACTGGCCTGGTTGACCACCACCTTGCCGAAATTGAGGTATTGCAAATCGACTTCCAGCGTCAGAAACCCCCACGCATCAGCCCCCAGCAAGCGCGTCCGATTGAGCTGCTGGTGGTAATAGCGATCGTTGTGCTGCAGATGCTGCGGCCGTAACAGCATGCCTTCCTGCCAGATGACTTTATGAACCTGCATATCATTCGGACTCCTGGCCATGCATGGACGAAGAAACGCGGATACCCGTCTGGTCCAGCACAAGATCGGCACGGGTTAACTGCTGCGGGGTAATGGGCACGACCCACCGCCATTGAACATGGGGCAGATCTCGATACGCCGCCAGCACGCCCAAGAAACGCGTGCCTGGTTCGAGCCCGAGCTTGAGCGCCAGCCGCTCACCCGGGCGCAGTTCAAGTTCCTCACTGCGCAGCCAGTCCTTGGGCAGCGATTGCTCGGCATTGCTGTACAGACTGAAGAAGTCGGCATTCTCAAATGCCACGGCGTGCCGCAACTCGATCAAGTGCACTACCACCGGAGATGGCCTGCCGTGAAGGTCGGGGTTGACTTGCTCACTGGCGGCCAGCGCCATGTCCAGCTTGGTCAAGGTAGAAAACGGCGACACGCTGCTGCAGCCGGCCAACAGGCCGAGCAAAAGCAGCGTGGTTGCAAGCGCGGCTCGAGACATAATGTTCATCCTGGATAATCGACGTGCAAGGTTGAGATCAAGCGAACCTGCTCTTCGTAAGCCTTGGCGAAGTCACTGCCTGGCAGACGATCGGTGAACTGCTCATCCTCGAGCAAACGCTGGTAGTGACGCTGATAAGCCCGCCAATACCCTCCGTCGGTGAAAAGTCGGCGCCGTTGCCCCTGGTATTCGAAGCATGTCAGCAGATGACCCGGGGCAAAGGCGCTGCGCGTAGTGCGCAGTGCATTGCGGCAGGCCGCCAGCAACGCAACCTGATGAACTTGCATATCCCGGTGGGCCTGGGTGATGGCGTGTTCGGCCGGCAACTGGCCAAGATCCTCCGTGCCTAGCAGCATCGCCATTACAGCGTCGGTTTCGACGCTGTCTCTAAGAGGGCTCCGGCGCCTTTGCAGCGTCTCGAAAAGCGGCAGATTCATCTCGTTTTTGAGCTCTTCACAAGTCCGCAGACTTTGTTGCAGCCCCTCTACCTCCATACGCAGCAGGCGCGCTGCTCTGATCGCCAACGCCTCGCGGCCCGTCGCATCAAGGGTTTCCAGGCTAATACCCAGTGCTGTCGCAAACTGCTCCCAAAAAACGTCGCTGCCTGCTGCAGGCATCGCATCGGAGCGAATCGAGACGGCTTCCTGAGCGGGTACAGCTCGCCGGGGTAACGCCAGATGATCCCTGTTGGTTACCCGATCGTCGGCCCACGGACCCGACGTGTCGCCCGCATCTGCCAATGCCTCCAGGTCCTGCGACGTGGTCTGACGCTGCTGCTCGACATCGAGCGCTTGAATAGGGTCCAACGCCAGGTATGCATCATCGGGAATCAGTCCTGTGTTGGCGTCCCATTGCGCACCGCAAGGCTGCATCAACGCCACCAGTTTCGCCTGAATCAACAAGGTTCCCAGTTGAAAAACGTCGCCGTCACTGATCAATCGCGCCTGCCCCTTGCGCAGACGTTCGGCGCTGCCGGCTACGCCGATACCGTTGCTGCTGATATCCGTCAACAGGTATTGGCCCTCACGATAGGCGACCAAACCATGGTGACTGGAGAGCAGACGGCTGGCGTCCGGAATCACCCAGTCACACCCGGCACCACGACCGATCACACCGCCCGCAGCGGAAAAAAGCTTGCGCGCCGTGGGTGCGCGGCTTCCGTCCTCGGTACCCAAAAGCTCAAGCATAAGTTGCATGGTCAGCCTCTCCCCTTTCACTGGCCACGAGTGATCGCCCTGGGCTCACCCAGCGGGCGGTAATCAGCGTCGTCAAATACGTAATTGGCGCTGCAGCCACTCAGCAGACACAACACAAGCACAACGGCTTGCCACGGACGATCAGGCATCAGGTTTCTCCTAATGAGATAAGGTTGCCCAGCTCGAGTCGGCACAGGCGTCGGTCAGGCAGGGCAATGCAGAAAAGCAACATTCAGCCCTCGCCTCTGGCATCGTCGAAAGGAATGTTCAGGCGCGCGAGACGATAGAGCAGCGTGCGCCGAGCCACTCCCAGTTCACGGGCAGTGCGGGTTCGATTGCCCCGGTTCTTGTGCAGGCAATCAATCAGAAATACGCGTTCCACCCGCTCCATCCGCTGGCGTAGCGTCACATCAACGGCGTCGGTTGCATCCGAGGCCAGTGGTAACGACAAATGCGCCGGCAGAATCACACCGTCGTCACACAGCAGCACTGCGCGCTCCACCAGACACTTGAGCTCGCGGACATTGCCGGGAAAGCCGTGGCTCGACAGTTGATCGAGGGCCGTATTGGACCAGTCGACAGGCGCCCGACCCAGCGCGGCACACGCCTTGTCGGCAAAGTGCCGCGCCAGCTGCAACACATCGCCATCGCGTTCACGCAAGGCAGGCAGTTGAATGGGGAACTGTGCAATCCGGTAATAGAGGTCTTCACGAAAACTGCCTTGCGCCACCATCGCAGCGAGGTCGCGGTGGGTCGCGGCGATGATGCGCACGTCAACCTTGTGCGCGACGCTGGCGCCCAACGGGCGGATCTCGCCCTCCTGCAATACCCGCAGCAACTTGGCCTGCAATGACAGCGGCATGTCGCCGATTTCATCCAGCAGCAAGGTACCGCCATGCGCGGCGTCGAACAGCCCCGCATAGTTGCGCTCGGCACCGGTGAATGCACCTTTGCGGTAGCCAAACAGTTCGCTTTCGAGCAAACCTTCTGGAAACGCAGCGCAATTTTGCACCACGAAAGGCTGCGCACTGCGTGGCCCGGCCGTGTGAATCGCCCGCGCCACGACCTCTTTACCGGTGCCGGTCTCGCCACGCAACAGCACCGTATAAGGGGTCTGCAGGACTTTGCCGATCAGGTGGCAAGTTTCTTCCATCGCGGTGCTGTTGCCGATCAAGCCATAGGCCCCCGCGGTCGACACACCGCGCGATGAACGGCTAATGACTGACGCAGGTTGCATGCGACGCAACATAAGCAGTTGGTTCACGGCGAAACCGCCAAGTTGCCCCAGCGAGGGCGCGTAACCCATTAGTGGCGTCGCCCGCCAGCTCGCGCACAGGAGTACACCTGTGACCGCATTGGTGCGGTTGAACAGCGGAACACACAACAGTGCCCGCCAAGGTGCCTGCGTCGCTGGCAAAAAGCCGCTGTCATAGAGGCTGCTTCCCACGTCATCGAGGCCCAGGCAACAACGCTTTCTCAGGACGTAGTGCAACAGCTGCTGGTTTTGCACCACCGGACGTGAAGTCGGTTCGCCGCCCGGCAGCGCCTCAGACAAATGTTGAGCAATAAGCTCGAATTGGTCGGTCACTTCATCAACCAGATACAGCTGAGCGAGCTCACACTGGCTCAGGTGCGCAGCGCTCACAGCACATAGGCCTGGCAACGTCGTCGGGTCATTTTCCTGGCTTACGCGCATGAAGCCGTCCAGCAAGGCTGCGGCATACACCAGCGGTTCGGCCACTTGGGTGAACAGATCGTTCGTCATTGGCCGAACTCACAGCTTGGCAGGCCATTGGCATCCAACCCTGCATGCACCCACGACAATGCTTCATCCGTGGCCATGGCACTCAGAACGCGATCAACCATTTGCGGCAGCAAGTAGCGCTCGATCCATTGATCGATGTACCGCGCACCACTGTCACGGTTGGCGCAGCGCTCGGCCATGTGCGCGATCAACTCAGCTGAACACGTCAGGGCCAACTTGCGCCGATGCAACCGCTCACCGAGGCGCGCCAGTTTGAGCCTTACCACCTCATGCAGGACCGGACCGACAATCGGGTAATACGGCACGACACGCATCCGGGCCAACAGCGCCGGTTTGAAGTGGCTACGTAACACGGGCTGTATAGCATCCTGCAACACCTGGGCCTCAGGCCGCCGACCGGTTTCACAGAGCGCGTTGATGCAGTCGCTGCCAAGGTTGGAAGTCATCAGGATCAGCGTGTTGCGAAAATCTATTTCTCTGCCTTCGCCATCGTTGGCGCGGCCCTTGTCAAAGACCTGGTAAAACAGGTTCAACACCTCGGGGTCGGCTTTCTCGACCTCGTCGAGCAGTACCACTGAATAAGGCCGTTGGCGCACAGCCTCGGTCAGAACTCCACCTTCGCCATAACCGACGTAGCCCGGTGGCGCACCGATCAAACGGGACAGTGCGTGCTTCTCCTGGTATTCCGACATATTGATGGTGGTTACGAATCGCTCACCGCCATACAAAAGCTGCGCCAATGCCAATGCTGTTTCGGTTTTGCCGACGCCACTGGGGCCCACCAGCAGAAACACACCCACCGGCGCATCCGCGTTGTTCAGGCCCGCAGCAACCGCTCGCAAGGCACGATCAAGCACCTGCACGGCATGCTCCTGCCCCAGGATGCGCGTGCGCAGGGCAGCGGCAAGACTCAATACCTTTGCGTTGGGCTCAAGCGCCAACTGCTCAACCGGAATTCCGGTCCAGGCACTGACGACCTCGGCGATCAAACGCGGGCACACCTCAAGTTTGTCCGATGACTGGCCAGCCTGTTGAATCCGCTGCTGCTCCAATACCTGACATTCCTGCTCGATGGCGTCCAAGCGTCGGCTCAGCGCTTGCAGTGCTTGAGCGTCCACCGGCAGTCCCGCCTCGGCGTCCCGGCTTAACGCCTCATGTTGCCGCCTGCCTTCAGCCCGTTCCGTGTGCAGGTTCTGCAGCGCCTCCGGGGGCATTGCCTGACGCGTGCGCACTCGTGCGCAGGCGGTGTCCAGCACATCCACGGCCTTGTCCGGCAGCTGGCGGCCCGCCAGATAACGAGCGCTCAGGTGTGCCGCCGCTACGACGGCATCATCGCGGACGTAGACACCATGGCTTGCCTCATAAACCGGAACCAGGCCGCGCAGGATCGACACGGCTTCCTCGACGCTCGGCTCACCGACCAGCACTGGCTGGAAACGTCGCGCCAATGCCGGGTCTTTCTCGATGTATTGCTTGTATTCCGACCAGGTGGTGGCCGCAATGGTGCGCAGAGCGCCTCGAGCCAACGCAGGCTTAAGCAGATTGGCCGCGTCAGAACCGCCTGCCGGGCCTCCCGCGCCGACCAGCGTATGGGCTTCGTCGATAAACAGGATCACGGCCTGCGGCGAGGCGTTGACTTCATCAATCACGCCTTTAAGCCGTCGCTCGAACTCGCCCTTGAGGCTGGCACCCGCTTGCAGGAGCCCCATGTCCAGGGTCAGTACGCGAACCGCCTTGAGGGCATCGGGCACCTGCGCAGCGACAATTTTCAGCGCAAGGCCTTCGACAATCGCGGTTTTTCCTACCCCGGCCTCCCCGACCAGGATCGGGTTGTTCTTGCGGCGTCGCACAAGAATGTCAATCAGTTGCCGAATTTCCCCGTCGCGACACAGCACCGGATCAATCAGGCCTTCACGTGCCTGGCCTGTGAGGTCATGCGTAAAACGCTGCAACAACGATTCTGTCGCCAACGGCTCGGTCTCAGGTGCCTGGCTCGCGAGAAAATCCCGTACACGCTCTGCATCCAGGCGGGCCAACACGGCCTGATAGCCAGCACCGGCGTACTCCAGCGGATGACGCAACAGCGCCAGCAGCAGGGCGCCCTCATCCACAGAGCGTTGCCCCAGCTCGAGATGGGCAACCATCAACGCTTGTTGCAACCAATGCACCAGCGCCTGAGAGAAGACCGGATTGCGGGTTGCGCTTTGCTCACTTCTTGGCTGCAACGTTGCTTGCAGCGCGCTCATCGGCACATCAGCGTCGGCCAAGGCCTTGGCCAGCAGCCCGCCGGGCTGCTCAAGCAAGGCAAGCAGCAAGTCTTCGACGAGCACTTCACGGCCACCGCGGGTTACACAGCGTTCCGAAGAGCGCTCCAGGTCGCGACGTACCGGGGGTGTCAGCGTGCGTATAAGCTGTTGCAGGTCCACATTGATCATAATCATCCGTCCCTAATGAAAGTTGCCAGCAAACGTGACCACGCCATCGGCTTGCTCATGGTCCAACCAGCTGGTCCAGCCCAGGCGACAGACATTGCGCGCACCGATATGCAGGGCTCTGATTTCACCGGCGGCAAGCACCAGGCGCAGGTCGTACTCCAACGGGTCTCGCATGGTTAAACGCACCAGTGAACATAGGGGCTGGTAGCCCTTCCCCGTGGGCAGGAACGCGTGAAACTGCTGCCAGCTCAGCGCCAGGACATGCACCCTGAACTTTGCGCTGCGGTCGCTGACCTGATGCCCCAGCACCAGGTTTTCACCGAGTTCGCAGCGGGTAATACCGAGGCAATTACGCTGAAAATCGGCAACCTCCACGCGGCGCTCAACCCATTGTTCGATGAACACCGAGGCATGCTTGAAGTAGTAGCGCAGTACGGCTTCGATCAAGGCGGCAGAATGCACGCGCATACTCAACAGCCCCAGGTAAGGCAACAGGCGTTTGCAGTCCAATTGCGCGCTACCTCGTATCGCGTTGCCGCCCAAGCCGATCAGCGCAAACATCTGCTCCGAAAACGCATCGCTCGCGCCAGTCTGGAAACACGCTCGATAGCGATATTTACGCCAGATCGGCCACATCAGCCGATGCAGTCGGTGGTGGAATATGTCGAGGAAGTCGCGAGTGGGGTTGCCACCGGACAGCTCGGCAAACGCCTGCTCTGCATAAAATGCTGGCAGCGGTGACCCGGCTCCGACCAAACCCAATATGTTGAGCCGCAGGCGAGCCCGTAATTGCCCGTGCTCCATAAAGAACGCCACGCGATCGATATCGTGACCGGCAAACCCCAGACCTGGATTGGCCTGAAATTCCAGCAGGTCGTACAGCGCGTCTTCGTCCATCAGCGGATGAGCTTCGCGCAATCGCTCAATCACCTGCTCAATTGCCTGGAACAGTGTGTACTCACGAATGCCGCAACAGAGCGCATTCAAAGCAGGGGCTGTTGCCCCATGCGGGATGGCCATAGGTACACGTCTCCTTGTGTGCTGATGACTCGTAACTCGTGATAAGAGTTGAGGCTGGCGTAGAGCGCAAAGAACTCATTGAGGACCGAGGCGAACACAAACAGATCGCCCTGACCGAGAAACCCCTGGAGGTCGACTGTCAATTCCACACGTAGGCCGCGAATGGGTAACCCACGGTGCAGTCGGTCAACCGGCTCATGGCGAATGGACTGCAACGCACCGAGTCTTGTCTGACTGACCTTTTGCGCCTGCCGATCGTGATAGCGCGGCAGGTCATAGGTTTCGAGAATCACCTTCAAGGCGTTGATATCGGTCAACGACAGATAGTTGAGCGACATATTGCTGATCAGCTTCCACAGGAAATCCTGGTCCAGCGGCGGCGCGAAGCTCGCCGTCGGCGCCGTGATGTTGCGAAACGTCAGTGATTCCGGTGCCTGCTCGCAGGGTTGGTTGATGTCGCCTGGTTGCAATTGCCGAGGCAGGTTGCAGTTGGTGCACGTCATTTCGATCGACAACGTTTCCTGGCCTTTACCTTCGCGACTGCCAAACCCCATCCAGGTGTCGAGCCCCCCATGCTGCGGCGAAGAGCGCTGGCGAATGCTGTAGCTGGCCGGCGCTGCAGACCGATCAACGTCCCAGTCATGCTCAAAGGATTCAAACGGCACATAGGCCTGGTAACCCAACCCGCCAGGGCGCCAGCCAGTGACACTGTCGACGGAAAACACAGCGGCATTGCCCGGGGTATACTCCCCCGGCACCAGAAGGTACTCGTCCTCTTTTCCATTCAGGCGAATGGGGACGGCATCATGTTTGAACAAGTTGGCAATGGGCGTGCAATACAACTTCACGTTGTCCAGCGTGGGCTGTTGCAGTTCGTGTCCGTGTGTGCGCAGTTCAAAGCGCAGCACCATGCCGCGGACCTGGCCGAGCCGCTCAGGCGCAAGTGTATGCAGGACACTCAGCCCCTCGATATCGACAAACAGATACTTCTCGGGGAAGGCGAAATACTCCTGCAGATGGCGGTAACCGCGAAACGTATTTTCTGGATACGGTATCAACGCCTCGTCTTGCGAAAACCCCACCGGCTTGACCTGGTTGGCGCCCAGCCGCAGCGTCATGGGTTGCCCATCGTTACCCGTGACCGGCAACCCCTCGCCATCCAACAACAGCAAGTGGATGCCATCCAGACGTCGCAGCAAACTGAGATAGAGCCACTGGCTTATATAGCGGTCACCCGACAGGTGCAGTCGCAGTGATTCAAAGGTTAACTGGCTGAAATTACCCTCGACACTCATGTCCACATGCAAATCCAACCATGCCCCGTCACCCTGGCACTTGTAGTCCAGACTTGTGAGTTGCAGTGGCATGACATCCGTGGTGTAGCACGTCCTGAAGCGACACCGCTCACCTTGGATCAGAACACTTTCTACCGCCGTATCACGGGCAACCCGAACGGCGGGGCCAGCACGTCTCAACGGGTCAAATTGCAGGATGCTGAAGGCGGGTATTGGCCGCATGTAATTGGGCCACAGCAAATGCATCAAGGAATGCGTCAGCTCAGGCAGCTCGTCGTCGAGCTTCTGGCGCAGGCGACCGGTCAGGAACGCAAACCCCTCCAGCAATCGCTCAACATCCGGGTCCTGGCCGCTTTCAGCCAGAAACGGCGTGAGTGCGGGATTACGCTCGGCGAAACGCCGCCCGAGTTGCCGCAGGGCGCTGAGCTCGCTTTGGAAGTAACGGTTAAAGCCCATCGGCGCAGACCTCAACGCGCCCGCCATCCACCAGGCGTGCATGGAACACAACGGGCTGTGTAACACCGTTAACGATCAGCGCAGCTTCGATCGCGAACGCCAGGGCCAGAGGATCA
The DNA here is from genome assembly GCF_003852315.1 of Pseudomonas sp. LBUM920. Taxonomy (NCBI): domain Bacteria; kingdom Pseudomonadati; phylum Pseudomonadota; class Gammaproteobacteria; order Pseudomonadales; family Pseudomonadaceae; genus Pseudomonas; species Pseudomonas edsoni (SeqCode). The sequence goes on along the minus strand of NZ_CP027762.1, from coordinate 2,785,242 downwards.
GTAGCACGCGGCAGCACTTTGACTTGTACATTTGCCAGTCGCGGTTCGTAGGCACGGATGAATCGCTCGATCAAGGCGCGTGAGCGGATCAAGGACTCGTGCAGGCTAAGCCGCATGTCATTGAGATCGGGCAAACCATAGTCGGGCAGTGTCTGAACACTGCCTGCCCGGGTGCTGAGCATTTTCCCCAGGTGTGCGGCGACGGACGCCACACTGCACCGCTGGGTTGATGCATCGCCTTCGAGGCGTTCGAAAAGGCTTACGTTAGGGGGCATCCGCCGGCTTCTGCTCATTCTTTATCGAGCTTGCCGACCAGGGACAACGTGAAGTCAGCCCCCATGTACTTGAAATGAGGGCGCACGCTCAGGTTGACCCGATACCAGCCTGGCTCCCCGTCGACATCACTGACAACAATGCGGGCTGCCCGCAATGGCCGGCGACCGCGCACTTCGGCACTGGGGTTTTCCTGATCGGCCACGTATTGGCGAATCCACTTGTTGAGTTCCAGCTCCAGGTCCGTGCGTTCTTTCCAGGAGCCCAGTTGCTCGCGCTGCAAGACCTTGAGGTAGTGCGCCAGACGGTTGACCACCATCATGTAGGGCAACTGGGTGCCGAGCCGGTAATTAAGTTCGGCTGCCTTGCCCTCTTCACTGATGCCGAAGGTTTTGGGTTTCTGGACGGAGCTGGCCGAAAAGAACGCCGCGTTGTCACTGCCCTTGCGCATGGTCAAGGCAATAAACCCTTCTTGCGCCAGTTCGTATTCGCGCCGGTCCGAAACCAGTACCTCCGTAGGAATCTTGGTTTCGATCTCGCCCATGCTCTGAAAATGATGCAATGGCAGGTCCTCTACCGCGCCGCCACTTTGCGGGCCGATAATGTTCGGGCACCAGCGAAAGCGCGCAAAACTTTCAGTCAGGCGCGTGGCAAAGGCATACGCAGTGTTGCCCCAGAGGTAGTGCTCGTGGCTGTTCACCACGTTCTCTTGATAGGCAAAGGTTTTAACGGGGCAATCAATCGGATCGTAAGGGGTTCGCAGTAGAAAACGCGGCACGGTGAGGCCGATATAGCGGGCGTCTTCGCTCTGACGAAAACTTTGCCATTTGGCAAACTGCGGGCCTTCAAAATGGTCCCTGAGATCCTTGAGGTCAGGTAATCCAGTAAAGCTTTCCAACCCGAAAAAGGCCGGCCCCGCAGCAGCGATAAAGGGTGCGTGGGCCATGCAGGCAACGCTTGAAGCGTATTGCATCAACTTCACATCAGGCGCACTGGGTGAAAGGAAGTAATTGGCGATGATCGCGCCCACCGGCTGGCCACCAAATTGTCCGTACTCGGCGCTGTAGATATGCTTGTACAGCCCGGACTGGGTAATTTCCGGCGAGTCTTCAAAGTCATCCAGCAGGTCCTGACGCGAGACATTCAGCAGCTCGATCTTGATGTTTTCTCGAAAATTGGTGCGGTCGATCAGCAACTGCAGGCCCCTCCAGGAAGCCTCCAGCGCCTGGAAATCCGGATGATGAAGAATCTCGTCCATTTGCTGGCTGAGCTTGGTATCAATCTCGGCGATCATCCGGTCGACCAGGCGTTTCTTCACTGGCTCAGCGCTGTTATGGGGTTTGAGCAACTCTTCGATGAAGGCCGACACGCCGCGCTTGGCAATGCCGTAGGCCTCGTCGTCGGCGCTCAATAGTGTCTGGGCGATGATAGTGTCGAGGATGCTGCACTCGCCGGTAGCTTGAGCAGGCTGCAGGTTTTGTTGGGTGGTCGTCATGGTGTCAGTGTCCTTTTACTGAAAAGTTCAGGTGGTCGGGCCGCTCAGCCCCAGCTCGGCGAGTACGCGCGCACGAGACTCGTCGTCGGCCAGCGCCTGCTCAATGGCTTTGCGAAAGCTTGGTGTGTTACCCAGCGGGCCCTTGAGTGCCATCAACGCTTCACGCAATGCCATCAACTTTTGCAATTCGGGTATTTGCTCAACCAGGTTTGCGGGGTTGAAGTCCTTCATCGCGTTAATCCGAACCTCGACGGACAGTTCCTCGATGCCACCCTCCTCCTGCAACCGATTCGGGACGCTCAATGTCAAGCTCAGCGCTTGTTTGGCCAACACCTCGTCAAGGGTGTTTTTGTCGATACCAATGGGCTTTCGATCCTCAAGCTTGCGCGGATCTTCGCGCTGGCTGAAATCCCCCAGCACCAGCAACTTCAGTGGCAGTTCGACTTCCTCCTGCACACCGCCAATGGCAGGTTTGAAGGTGATATTGATACGTTCCTTGGGTGCTACCGAACCGTCTTTGAGCATGGTGTTTCTCCTTTTTCGGTGGGCTCGCGAGCCTAATCAAGTACCGCTTCAAGATCGAAGTGGCACAACCTGCGATGGGTGACTTCCTTGCGTTCGCGCACGGCATGGTCTTGTGGCAAAAGGTCATAACAGCGATACAGGAGCCGGGAGACGTGAAAGGCCAGTTCTGGCTCCCAGCGCTCCAGGCCCGCCTGTTGTAATTCAAGGTCCAGTTGTTCGAGCTGGATCCTGCCCAGTTCGTGTTTGCCCGCTCGTATGCATAATCGGGCCAGCGCCAATCGCCAATGGAAGCGGGTCCGGTCACCGCGGGCGGCGTGAAGTCCTTCTTTGAGCGTGGCAATTGCCGCCTTCAGACCCTCCTTGCGCAGCCTGGACATAACGGCCTGCAAGGCCACCTCCCAGGGCTCGTTTCCGGTATCAACGGCGGCGTTTAAAGGTTCGGCTTTATGGACGTGGCGAAGGACGTGGAGCGTTATCCAATCGCACGTCGCGGGGTCGGCAAATGGGGTGCCGTCATCAAACCTGAACTCCGCCAGGCTCGGCAGGCGCTGCAACAACAACGCAAAATTCATTTCCAGCTCGGTCATGGCCCACTCTGCCTCCAGGGCTTGGAGGCACTCCCAGGCCATACGCAACCCATCAAACCAGAACAAAGCACCGGCCAGACTCGCTTCAAGCTCAAGCAAAAGATCGGCGTGAAGACCTTGGGAGAGACGGCTCTGGTAGCGTTTGAGTTTGTCGTGAGGGAGCCCACGCAAAGCGGTTATCCGCTCACTGTTGGCGTCGGGATAGTTGGTGATCGCAAGCCAGGCCAGGGTGCGGCTCAGGCGCAAGGCACGCAGATCAGTGGCACTCTGGCGCAACCACCAGGCGCACAGTGGCCGAGCCTGCTCCTGCAATGCCCGCAACAGTTTTTGCGCGTCTTTTTCGTTGTTGACCGGCTGTTCAGGCCTCAACAGCTGCGTCGCCACCTGCTTGACCTGAGCGATGGCACCCGCAACACCACGCGGCTCGGAGCCGCCCTGCAGGGCAAGCGCCAAACGCTCTGACAGTTGCCTGCGGATCGGTAACAACAAGGGCGCGTCGTCCCCCAGGTGTTCACGCCACAGCTCGTCGAGGCTTTCCAGGTGCTCCAGGAGCGCCTGAAACAATGGCACTTGATCAGTAAGCGAGAGATGCGTGGTGAACAGGGGGTCAAGCCGCAACACCAGCCAACCCAACGCGGCAATACGCGTACGTGATTTAGCAGGGTAGACAATCGCCCAGTGCTGCTTGCACAGATGAAGCAGTACACCGAGGCCCGCCAGAAGCCCGGGGAATGAATCGCGCTGGTGCAACGCCCAGGTCAACCAGACGGCGACGCGCAGATCCTTGGAGTGCTCACGCAAAACCCGCTCGCCGAGCTCGCGGACGCGCTGCCAGTCCGGCAAGCCTGCACCGTGTATCGAATGTGCTTTGCCGAGTTCGGACTCCAGAGCTTCATACTCACTCGAAAAGCGCATATCACAGCCGGCAAAACCCTCTAACGAGCAGGGTAAGCGTGCAAGTTCAAGGTGATAAGCGTAGAGCGTGTCTGAATAAACCATTCCGGGCCGCACATAACTATTCAAGGCAGGAGCGACAAACTAATCGCAATCAATATACGCATTAGAAGGCCAATTAATCTTCGTTCAGCACGTGACGAAGTAGGCGAACCTTAGCCATACACGAATCAATCCTCAAGCGGTCAGCCAGCACTTAAGCAATTTCCTACAAAGCCAATAAAAACAGGCCTGCGCAGCTATTTGCACACTTCACGCACTTTAATAAAGCCAAATACCCTGCGCATCCGTGCATTCATTTAATAAAACAGCATGAGCAACTAACTGCGCACACTCGCGCAAACATCCACACTAAAATCGGCACCAACCGACGACAACTTTTATATATTTAACCAACAACACTCCGCGCCCCTTTATTTCATTGACTCTCGTCATTTCAGGCACGCTTTTTGTTATAGGCAATTGCCCGCCGGCAAACACGCCGTCGGGACTACCTACTCAATCAGGCAAGGAAACCAGTCATGCCAACACCCGCGTACCTCACTATCACCGGTGTCAAGCAAGGCTTGATCACGGCAGGCACATTTACTCAGGACTCGGTAGGCAATATTTATCAGGAAGGTCATGAGGATCAGATCCTCGTGCAGGCGTTTGCCCACCAGGTGATCATTCCCCGCGACCCGCAATCGGGCCAGCCGACCGGCCAACGGGTTCACAAGCCGCTGATGGTCAGCAAGGTCTTCGACAAGTCCTCACCGTTGCTATTCAGCGCACTGACCACGGGTGAAGAAGTGTCATGTCGCCTGGAATGGTTCCGTACCTCCTCGGCTGGTACCCAGGAGCATTACTTCACCACCGAACTGGAAGGCGCAACCATCGTGGACATTCAATCGCGGATGCCCAACTGCCAGGACCCGGACAATGCTCATTTCACCCATTTGGAGGATGTGTATTTCACTTACCGCAAGATCGTCTGGACCCATGAAGTCGCCGGCACGTCAGGCTCGGACGACTGGCGTAGCCCAGTAGCCGGCTAACATCGGCTCAGGCAGAAGCGGCCACCAGGGACGGCGCCGCTCCTGCTTGGTCGGCTAGACCATTGCCAGCGGATGCTTGCGCTTGGGTGCGCCGAACACGCGGTCGATCGCGTCCAGATCGTGCTCATCGAGCTTGAGATTCGCAGCACCGGCATTGAGCCGCACATGCTCGGGCGTCACAGCCTTGGGGATTGCAATCACGCCGTCCTGACGCAACACCCAGGCAAGGGATACCTGGGCGGGCGTAACCTCATGGCGACGGGCAATCTGCTTGAGCGTCGGACTGGACAACAGCTCACCCCCCTGGGCGATCGGGCAGTAAGCCATCAACGGCAAATGGTGCTGTTGCCACCATGGCAGCAAGTCGAATTCGATACCGCGCTCTTCGATGTTGTAGAGCACCTGGTTGGTTGCACACGCCGGGGACGCAAGTTCCTGCAGGTCTGCCACGTCAAAATTGGAGACGCCCCAACGGCCGATCTTGCCGGCCTGACGTAATGATTCGAAGGCTTCGACGGTTTCTTCGAGGGGATACTGGCCCCGCCAGTGCAACAGATACAGGTCGATGTAATCAGTACCCAGGCGCTGCAGGCTGGCTTCGCAGGCACGGGGCACGCCCTTGTGACTGGCATTGTGCGGATAGACCTTACTGACGAGGAAGACCTGATCACGTTTACCGCGAATGGCTTCGCCGACCACTTCCTCGGCTCCGCCTTCGCCATACATTTCGGCGGTATCGATCAGGGTCATGCCCTCGTCGATACCCAACTGCAACGCGGCGACTTCGGCGCTGCGCCGGTCCGGGTTTTCGCCCATGCGCCAGGTCCCTTGGCCGATGACAGGGACGGGAACGCCGGCCAGATCGATGGTGCGCATGACAACCTCCTGATGAGTTCGCGGATTAACAATGTGGCATTGGGCGGACAAAAGGGTTCAATCGAAGTATGGTTGCCCTCTGAAAAGTCGCCAGGAAGGACCTGCAATGCTGTTTGTCGTGATGCTCGGGGGCAAGCACCCGCGGGCCAGAATTGAAGTTCACGATGTGGTGTTCGCTGTAGCGGACACACTGCAAGACACCTACCCGCAATTGCGCGATGGTTGGTTCGGCAGCCCCAAGGGTGTGCACATCGACTCCTGGATGGCGGTGGATGGCGTCGATGGCTGGAAAGTTGAACTCAGCCACTTGGCCCCTGCTACCGGCGCGCACCATCTGTACTTCATCAACCTGGGCGGCTACGAAGCCAACGCTTTTGGCGAAGCCCATCACTATTTGTTGGTGGTCGCCCGCGACAAAAAGGATGCGATGAGCAAGGGAAAACAGCAGATGCTGCGCCATTGGTCCCAGGCCCATACCGACGGCGTGATGGATATTGACGACTGCCTGCCCATCGACCTGGTCGACGGTCGCTACCTGCACCTGGTGCAAGGTTCGCACAGGCCGATCGTGCAACAGAACGACTACATCGTCCTGCCCTGAGTTATCCCTACCCGAACGGGGTATGGCGCCCACCCTCGACCTGCCTGACAGTGCAACCAGTCCCCGAACCTGATAACACGCACAACTCAAGGTGGGTCCGCCATGCATAGAGCCATTATCGCCCTGTTCAGCGCCGTATTGCTTGCCTCGATGCCCGTGAGCCAGGCCGCCGACGACCCGGCCAATACTGTGCGCATCTACAACTGGGCGGACTATATCGGCGACACCGCCTTGGCCGACGTTGAAAAGGCGACGGGCATCAAGGTGATCTACGACACCTACGATTCCTACGAAACCGTGCAGGGCAAATTTCTGTCGGGCGCTCCGGTTACGACCTGGCGTTGCTCAACGCTTCGCTGGTGCCGCTGCTGATCAAGGGACACGTCTTTCAGCCGCTGGACACATCCCGTTTGCCCGATGGGGTAACGTGTTCGCTGACCTTGTATTTCATCCCGGCCGAGCAGCGCCTGCAAACGCTCGAGGCGCTGTGGCGACGGTTGTTGCCGGGCGCGCCACTGATCGTGGCCCACCACAGTTACCCGCAGGCAGCGCAGGAAAAGGCCCGCTGGTTGCAACGCTACGCCGCGTTTGCCGTGGACTCCGGCGTGCCCGCGGCAGATGCCGGGTGGGCGATAACGGCGATCAGCGCACAATTACCGGTGCTGTCTCCCGAGGAGGACGCTGCCTTGATCAGCCAAGCCGGCTTCGAAGGCGTGAAGCTGTTCTATGCCGGCTTCAGCTTCAAGGGCTGGGTGGGCTACAAGCCGCGCTAGCGGCTTACCAACTGCCTGACGCACCGCCGCCGCCACTGGAACCACCGCCACCGGACGAGCTGCTGCTGGAGCTGGAACCGGAGCTGCCGGAACTCGAGCCGGACCCTCCGCCCGACCCCGAGCCGCCATCGGAAATGCTCTGGATAAAGACAATGAACGCCACGACCGAGGCCGCCGGTATCGCCAGGATCCAGCCCTGGTAGCCGTGCCCAAGCATAAAACCGACCGCCACATAAACCGCCGCGACGGCCAGCGCACGCGCTAGAAAAAAGCGTGGTTTGGTCTTCCAGGACTCGCGAATGACGAAGAACAACCCCACGTACAGCGCCAGCACCAACGCGCCGCCAAACGGCAACGCCAGCCAGTGTACGAAGTTGACCGCCACAAAGTGGTCCACCACCAGCAACCCGACGATATACGCCAGCGCGCCCACCACGCAGTAAAACACCGCGCGTGCCAGCCACAGGGCACCGAACGTGGCGCCGCCGATCAGCAGGGTCAGCGGAAGTACCAGCAGGTACAGCGGCCACTCATGGCCGCCGGCGTAAATCGTCAGTAACACCGTGACCGCGACGGTGGCGATCAGCGCCCGGCGCCAGTGCAGCTTGCCGGCAGCGATGAACACACCGCCGATGGCACCAGCGATAAGCGCCAGCAGAACCGCGATGATCTGCGGGTTAACCTGCGGCGCGGCCTGCTCTGGCAGGTCGCCGCCGTCCACCAGCACAGTCAAGTCATTCACCGCTTGTTGCACGCCGCCCGCGTAGTCGCCCTGGCGAAACGCCGGTGTGATGTGTTCTTCGATGATGCGATGGGCCAACAGATCGGTGACCGTGCCTTCCAGGCCATAGCCCACCTCGATGCGTACCTGCCGGTCGTCTTTGGCCACCACCAGCAAGATGCCGTCGTTGACGTCCTTGCGCCCCAGTTTCCAGGCGCGGAACAGTTGATTGGCGTAATCCTCGATACTCGCGCCGCCGGTAGTGGGCACCAGCAGTACCGCGACTTGCGCGCCTTTGCGCTGTTCAAGGGCGGCGAGTTGGTCTTTGAGGCGCGTGGTGAAGCTGGCGTCGAGGGTATTGGTGAGGTCGATCACGCGCTGGTCGAGGGCGACGCCGATGGGCGAGGTCTGTGCCTGGGCAGCGCTCAGCAGGCCGATGAACATCAGCGCCAGTAGACTCAACACGGATTGCCGAAGAATCGCCATCATGTTTGATACCTGAGTTTCGTCCTGAAGGCGCCGACTTTACCCTATTGACACGCTCACACGTAGGCCGTGCCCTGCATGATCGGCTGCACGCTGCCGGTCAAAACCACACCGCCCTGCCCGTCCCACTGCACCGTGACCGTGCCGCCGTCGCACTGCACCTGCACTGTGTCATCCAGCAGGCCGCGCCGAATCCCGTTGACCACCGCGCCGCAGCAACACGAACCGGAACCCAGCGGCACGCCGCCACCGCGCTCCCAGATACGCAGACGAATATGCGCGCGGTCCAGCACCTGCACGAAATGCACATTGGTCCTGGCCGGGAACAGCGCATGGGTTTCCAGCGCGGGACCTGCGGCTGCCACGTCGATGGCGGCGAGGTCATCGACAAAAAACGTACAGTGCGGGTTGCCCATGCTGCACGCCGCCGGATCGCCCTTGATCGGCAAGACAAGGGTCTGCATGGCGACGGCCAGCGGCACTGACGACCACTCCAACGACGGCGCACCCATGTCCACCGCCACCTGCTGGCCCGCTGCGCGTACGCACGTCAGTAGGCCACGGTCGGTGCGCAGCACGATCGAATCGGTGCCGGCTTCGTGCATCAAGCGGTCGGCGACACCTCGCGTGGCACTGCCGCAGGTTTGCAGCGGCGTACCGTTGGGGTTCCAGAATTTGATACGCGCGGCAGCGTCGACGCCGTCGAGGATCACCACCAGTTGATTGAAACCGATGCCGGTGTGGCGATCGCCCAGACGGCGGGCGACTTGCGCGGTGATCGGGTCTTCCTGGCCACGGCGGTCGATGATGATGAAATCGTCGCCATGGGCATGCATCTTCACAAAGGGCAAGGTCATGGGCTGTCCGGTGGGTGAGCGCGATTGGAGGGTGAGCATACGGGAGTTTCATCCAGACCGATTCGTCCGCATGTTAGCGTGTGGGCGTTCTGATCCGGCAGAGCCCGCCATGAAAAAAAACCGCTTCGCTTTGACCGCACTGCTGCTCGCGTTTTCCCACGCGACCCTGGCGGCCGCTCAACCTCCCAGCCTGTGCCAGCCGAGCGCCTCGAAGCCGACGGCCACGGCGCTGCTCGCTGCCGCAGAACGGCACCTGGCTGACCGCCCCAACCCCCTGGCCCATGTGCACACCGAAGGCACACTGCCCCACCATGGCATTCGCGAGCAAAGCATTGCCGCCGAAAAAGACTGGCCGGTGATGCGCCAGGCCGCGCTGGCGTGGCGGTTGAGCGGCGACCCGCGTTACCTCAGGCAAGTCGACGACTACCTTGGCGCGTGGGCCGATGTGTATCAACCGGACTTCAACCCGATCGACGAAACCAACCTCGAGATGCTGATCAGTGCCTATGCGCTGACTGCCGATAAGCTGCGCCTGGAAACCCGCGCAGCAAGCCGTCGCTTGATCAGTGATCTGGGTAACGGCTACCTCGCGCGTATCCAGCAGTTCCACGGCCAGAACAAAGGCACCCAGACCAACAACTGGCAAAGCCATCGCGTCAAGTTGATCACGGCGGCCGCCGCTGCACTGGGCGACCGGACGATGCTCGAGCAGGCCCACCAGGTCTTCAAGCAGCAGATCGCCGACAATGTGTTGCCCGATGGCTCGGTCACCGATTTTCATGACCGCGATGCCCTGCACTACGTGGTCTACGACCTTGAGCCTCTGGTGCAAGCTGCCCTGGCGGCCAAACCCTACGGCGGCGACTGGCTGAACCTCAAGGCCAACGGCGCGTCCCTGGGTGCCGCCCTGGATTGGCTGGTGCCGTATGCCAATGGCCAACGCAGCCATCAGGAGTTCGTGCACACCCATGTGCAATTCGACAGGGACCGCGCCGGGGTGGGCGAAGCCGGCTACAGCGGCACCTGGGACCCCAAAAGCAGCGCCACGCTGTTCTGGCTGGCGGCGCAACTGGACAAGCGCTACCTGCCTGTGGCTACGCAATTGGCCGCCCACCCGGCCGATTGGATCAGTGCCTGCTATTTGCCGTAAGCGCGGCTAGACTGGCCGGGTTGCTCTTTCAAGGGATTGACCATGCTTGTTGTATTCAGCGGCCTGCCCGGCACCGGCAAGACCACGATTGCCAGCCAGCTGGCGCGCCAGACCGGTGCCGCCTATCTGCGTATTGATGTGATCGAACAGGCGCTTCGGGATGCGGGCGTGTTGGCGCAAGGTGTAGGCGCCAGCGGCTACGGCGTGGCCAATGCGCTGGCGTTGAGCAATTTGCGCTTGGGGCACACCGTCGTCGCAGACGGTGTGAACCCGGTCAGGGAAAGCCGCGAGGCATGGAAAGCCGTGGCGATTCAAGCAGGCGTCGAGTGGGTTGATATCCAGGTGATTTGCTCTGATGAGCGAGAACATCAGCGCCGTGTCGAACAGCGTGCGGGGGATATTCCCGGCCTGACTCCGCCCGACTGGCGTTCCGTATCGGCGCATGAATATGAGGCCTGGGACCCAAGGCCGCTGACGATCGATACCGCCCGCGTGACAGCGGATCAGGCGGTAGCGTTGATCATGGCGCACATCAAACCCGTGGCAAGCGCGCTGGCGCCCGGTGGGCGCTGAAGATGTGACGGTGGCGCCGTCCCAGCAGAGCAAGCACCCCTGCCCTGCGTAGGTGGCATTTCTACAGCACGGCGCCCATCGCCTTCATCAATACCGGATCACGCCCATAAATATCCGGTGCGTAGACCAGGCCGCCCTGGCGATCGACTTCTACCGTCCAGTACCCCAGCAACACCGGCACCGGTGTGGCGAGCCTGAATTCATGGGTCACGCCGGTTGCCAGCAGTTCATCGGTGCGGGTGCGTTCGGCCGGGCTCACCAGCAGGTCGCGCAGCAGCAACGGCTGTTCCACCCTCACACACCCCGAACTGAACGCCCGCGGGCCTTTGGTGAACAACGGTTGGCTTGGTGTGTCGTGCAGGTATACCGAGTACGGGTTGGGAAAGCGCATCACGATCTTGCCCAACGGGTTGCGCGGGCCGGCCTCCTGGCGCAGGAGAATGTTGCCGGGGCGCGACCAGTCGACCTGATCGGGCGCCAAGGGGCGACCCTGGGCGTCAAGCACTTGCAGGTTTTGCTGGCGCAGGTACTCGGGGTTCAGACGGATAGCCGGGAGCTTGTCCTCGCGCATGATGGTGGGCGGGATGGTCCAGGTGGGGTTCAGCGTCAGCCGCGTGATGCGCGACTTGAGCAGCGGCGTCTGACGCTCCGCGCGCCCGACTTGCAGGCGGGTTTGCCACACCGGAATACCGCTCTGGTAAACGCTCAATTGCGCGGCGGCGACGTTGACCAGCACGCCTTCAGGCTCAAGGTCCTGGGCGAGCCAGCGAAAACGCTCCAGGTTGATACGCAGTTGATCGCGGCGCATCGCCGGGCTGATGTTGAGTTCGGCCACGGTGCCGGCGCCGATCACGCCGTCGGCCTGTAACGAGTGGCTGGCCTGGAAGGCCTTGACTGCCTTGACCAGCTCGTCGCGGTATTGCTTGCCTGTGCCACTGGGCACCTTGGTCAGGTAGCCACCGCTGTGCAGGCGCCGCGCCAGTTCCGGCACGCGCGGGTCTTCCATGCCGGGACGCAAGAGTGGACCGCTGGCGACCGGGTCCCAATGTGGCAACGGTTGCAGGCGCACGGAGGCATAGGCATTGCGCAGGCTGCGGTACAGATCGGCGCTGGGCCGCGCCTGGTCAAAGGCTTGCGCCATGTCTTGCAGGCCGGCGGCGGCGAAGGCCAGCACTTCGGTATTCGGGTCGCGGGCAGGTGGCTGGGAATGCCACAACGGTTCGAAGCGCGATTGCTGCAGGCGCCCGTAGTGCAAATCCTGCAGGGCTTGCAGGTACTGGCGGCTGGTGTCGATGTCGCTGCACAGCACGTTGGCCGTGGCATCTGCCGGGGGCAGGCTATAGTGGCTGGGGTCCAGGCCGTCGTCGGCCAGCATCAGCAATTGGGTGTGCAAGGCTTGGCGGCGATCTTCGGCGGACCACAGCGGCCCATCACCCTGCTGCTGATAGAACGCCTGCAGGCGGGCCAGGGCTGCGGCGTCGATCTGCGGGGCGAGGCTGGGGCACACACTGGGCAACTGCGCGAGGGCCTGTTGCACCGGGCTTGCGGAAATAACCGGCACGGCGCCCATCAGCAGCTCATCAGCCGTCGCGACCAGTGGTGCAACGAGCAGGCAAATGCTCAAGTAACATGCGTGTTTTTTGAACAATTGACTTGGCTCCAATCCACAGCGGGGGACGCTTTGTAGATGCTGACTTTTATGTGTCGCTTCGGTTTGATCACCGTCACCCTGGCAACGTTGAGCAATTTTGCGCTCGCCGCCAATGGGAATCCTCCTAACTTGTATAGCAGCCTGGCGCGCTCGGCTCCAGAACTCAATCCCGCCGTGCTCAAAAGCGCCCTGAGCGCGGTGCAGTGCGCCGTCAATAACGGCGAGGAACAGTCAGAGCGCCTAGCGGTTATTGACTACTCCCAACCCTCGACCGCCCGTCGGTTATGGATTTTCGATTTGCGCAAAAAGACCCTCGTGTTGCGCGACCTGGTGGCCCACGGTGCCAAGTCCGGGGAAAACTTCGCCACGCAATTTTCCAATCTCGAAGGCAGTCATCAGTCCAGCCTGGGCTTGTTCCGCACCCAGGAAAGTTACCTGGGCGCCCACGGCTACTCGTTGCGCATGGACGGCCTGGAGCCCGGTTTCAATGACCAGGCCCGCGACCGCGCGCTGGTGATTCATGCCGCCGACTACGTCAACCCGGCGTGGAGCAAGCGTGAAGGCCGCATCGGCCGCAGCCAGGGTTGCCCGGCGGTGCGCCCGCAAGTGGCGCGCCAGGTGGTGGATAAACTCAAGGATGGGCAGTTCATGTTTTCCTGGTACCCGGACCAGCGCTGGTTGAAGTCGTCGACGTATCTGAACTGCAAGCCCCAACAAGTGGCGAGTAGTCGTACAATCCGTGGTGGTTAGCCTGTCCCACAGATAAAGAGAGCGCCGCATGCTTCTACATACATCCACCTGGATCGAGATCGGGCAGTTTCTGGAACGCAGCCGCACGGTGGTGATTCCCATCGGATCCAACGAACAACACGGCCCTACCGGCCTGCTGGGTACCGACTGGATGTGCCCCGAGATCATCGCCCACGAGGCGCAGAAGAACGCCGACATCCTGATCGGCCCGACCTTCAATATCGGCATGGCCCAGCACCACCTGGGTTTCCCCGGCACCATCTCCCTGCGCCCTTCCACCTTTATCGCCGCCATTGGCGACTGGGTGCGCTCGCTGGCCGGGCACGGTTTCGAGAAGATCCTGTTCCTGAATGGCCACGGCGGCAATATCGCCACCATTGAAGCGGCGTTTTCCGAGCTGTACGCCGAAGCCAGTTTTGCCCGCCGCCCCGCCGGCTTCGCGCTCAAGCTGGTGAACTGGTGGGACCTGGAAGGCGTGCACGATTTGGCTCAACGCCAATTCCCGGTGGGCCACGGCAGCCATGCCACGCCGTCAGAAATTGCGGTGACCCAGTGGGCGTACCCGCAATCGATCAAGTCCGCCGAATATTCTCCGCAAATCGCCAATACCGGGCCGATCCGCGAAGCGCTGGACTTCCGCGCCCGCTTCCCCGACGGGCGCATGGGTTCGGACCCGGCGCTGGCGACGGTGGAAAAAGGCGGTGAGTTGGTGGCGTTGGCGGCCAAGGGGTTGGTCAAGACCGTGAACACTTTCAGCAGCGAAGCCAAACCCTAGCCCAGGCCCATCGCAAATGTGGGAGCGGGCTTGCTCGCGAAGCAGTGCAGCAGTCAATAAATCTATCGACTGATACGCCGCCTTCGCGAGCAAGCCCGCTCCCACACATTCACACCCTCAGGCGTGCCTGGATTATTTGCAGTCCTGCGCCGCCAGCTCCAGCCGCGACGGTTTGATCGCCGACGCCAGTGGCTTGCGTTCGTACACGAACACCTTGGTGCCGTCCTGGGACTTGTAGGCCTCCAGCACATCATCGGCTGCAATCTTGCTGGTCAACACCACCTTGGCGTGGCGCGCGTTCTGCGTCACCGTCGAGGTAATGCCGCGCTTTTCAAGCTTGGGCACTACGCATTGCACATAGCCTTCAGGGGTTTTATCGGTTTGCAGGGTCAAGCTTGGAGCGTTGGGAGCAGTGATACAACCGGTCAGCAACAACGAAGCAAAAGCCAGGGCCGGGACGAAAAAAGAGCGCATAAACATTCCTGAAAATAACCAATAGGGTTCACAACGATCCGCGCGTCATCCCGCGCGGACCAAGGCCTTTAGCGACGCATCAAACTGCTTCAAGGCATCGAGCTGTACATCACGCTGTTGTTCAATCTGCGCGGCAATTTCCGGGGCCGCCTTGTCATGCACCCATACCGACGGCACCTGTTTGTGCACCGAGCCTTCAGCCTTGGCGATGTATTGCAGGTCGGCGTCATAGAACCGCGCCACAAAACGCGCCTCAACCTGATCGTTACGCTGGGTCAGCAATTGGTTATGGGTATCGAGCATCACCACCACATCCGGGTGAGCCTGCACCAGCTCATCCAGGCTGCTGTAGACCGTGACGATGCGAAACGTGCCCTGCAATGAACTCATCAGCCAATCAATCGCCAGTTCCGGGTCGGAGCTGTTGACGAACGCCTCACGGATGCGCCCGTCAAGGGCGTCCCTGGCGCCGTTCATGGCCATGGCGTGGTAGCGTTCAAGGTAACTGAGGTTGTCGCGGGTGTTTTCGCTGTACAACACACCCACCGACTGCGCGCGCTGCAGGGAGTTTACGCTACCGACGAGTGGCAGCAAATGCCCGTACGCAGTTCATCAGCAAATGCCGGGCTGGTCAGGACCACACTGCCGAACATCAGCATCATTAAACCCAGTTGGATAATCGTCCTCATCGCGCATTTCCTTGATCAGCGTCTCGATGCGCTGATTCTGCGCTTTTGGCATAAAAACAGAACTTGCGATGCTTGATGGTGACTATCATTTGAACCGATAGTGTCGCGTCTCCCGATCTCTATAAAACTATAAGGACCACGCCATGAAGCCCCACCAGAAAACCTTCGACCGCATCCGCGAAGCCGTACTGCCGGAGTTTCGCGAGCGGGTCGCCGATTACCTGGTCGATTATGAAGACGTGCTGCAGGACGAGGCCGCCGACGCCGACCAGCGTTACGCCAGCGCCCAGCAATTGCGCGGCTACCTGCGGGGCTTGAACACCACCCGAGTGCTGGGCATGGCGGACTGGGAAGACCTCGACCGGCGCGTGGCCCAGGAATGGATGTAAACCCTTAGAGCGGTGGGCGTTGCAGGTTGACCCATGCCTGCACCGACGGCCGCTGCCATTGGCGTTGCGCATAGTCGACCCATTCGGCTGGCACACTGTCACCGTTGAGGATCAGGCGATTGAGCATCACCGCCAGGTCAAGGTCGGCAATCGACCACTGGCCAAACAGGTACGGTGGATTGCCGGCCAACAGCGCCTGCGTCGCACTGAACAATTTGCGCACGGCGGCTTCGGCGGCCGGCGACAACGGCGGCATCTTCTGCCCGTAAAACACCACCAGCGTCGAGCGCTCCTGGCGGATCGCCAGCAAATCACTGCGCAACCACGCCTGAACCTGCCGCGCCCTTGCCCGCTGCTGTGGGTCAGCCGAGTACACCGGCGTTTCGGGATAGACCTGTTCCAGGTACTCGCTGATCGCGCAAGACTCCGACAGGGCAAACTCGCCTTCCACCAACGTCGGCACACGCTGGGTCAGCGACAGCTGGGTAAAGTCCGCCGTCTGGTTTTGCGCGGTGTCCAGGTCCAGGGTGAGCATGTCGAACGCCAGGCCTTTTTCGCGCAGGGTGACAAACACCGACATCGCGTAGGGGCTGGTGAACTGGGCATCCACATAGAGGCGTAGCGGGCGCAGGTGCATGGCAGGTCTCCTTGGGTGAAGACCCACGCTACGAGATGCGGCGCCATAAAGACAATGGCGGTTTTTTATGGGGGCATTCCTGGCGGGAATAGCCACGACAGTGGCAATATCGTATCCATTCGCTAGTCTGCGAAAACGCCCCGCCATTCGAAGCTTTCAAGGAAAGATCAGCTTATGAAACAAGCAGTTGTCGTCATTCACGGCATCGGCGAGCAGCGCCCGATGGACACCCTGCATGGCTTTGTGGATGCCATGATTCCCGCCGACACGCCCGACGGCACGCCCTTCTACTGGAGCAAGCCGGATCGGCTGTCACGCAATTTCGACCTGCGTGTCTTGAAGTCGTCCGGCCGCACCAGCACGGATTTTTACGAGTATTACTGGGCCCACAAGATGCAAGGCACCAAAGTCGGCCATCTGCTCAGTTGGCTCTGGGACATCTTCAAGCGCCCGCGCCGCGATATTCCCGACGCCATCGTACCGATCTGGCGCACCACGCGCTGGACGGTGATGCTGCTGTTGCTGCTGGTCGCTACCGGCACCCTCGCCACGGCCTGGGGCCAGTTCGATCACAGCGACAACCCATTCGCGCTGGTGCCGTTGCTGCTCGGCGCTATCGGCCTGGCGCTGCGTTACTCGGCCCTGTCCTACCTGGGCGACGCCGCCCGTTACCTCAGCCCCAACCCGCAGAACGTGGTGGTGCGCGAGCAGATCCGCGCCGACGGCGTGGCCTTGCTGCGTGCCCTGCACAATAAAGGCGATTACG
Source organism: Pseudomonas sp. LBUM920 (assembly GCF_003852315.1). Lineage (NCBI taxonomy): Bacteria > Pseudomonadati > Pseudomonadota > Gammaproteobacteria > Pseudomonadales > Pseudomonadaceae > Pseudomonas > Pseudomonas edsoni (SeqCode). The sequence goes on along the minus strand of NZ_CP027762.1, from coordinate 2,768,203 downwards.
ACCGCATCATCGTGGTCGGCCACAGTTTGGGCAGCGTGATCGCCTACGACATCGTCGGTTATCTGTGGCACGAACATCACGATCAGCTCACCCAAGTCATCCCCAGCAACCGCGAACTCGCCAACCGTTACGCCAATCACGAAGCGCTGCAACCGGTCATCAAGGACACGCTGCCCAACGCCGGCGCCGCGCTTGACGGCAGCCTGGGCAGCCTTTTGAAATTTCGCGAGCAGCAGACCGAAGCCTTTATCGAGCAGCGCGGCCTGGGCAACCCGTGGCGCATTACCGATCTGGTAACCGTCGGCAGCCCGATGGCCCACGCGAGCCTGTTGCTGGGGCGCAGCGTCAGTGATTTCAAAAAACGCATGGAGCGCCGCGAAGCCCCCGCCTGCCCGCCCACTCAGGACGAAAAGGGATACGGCTACCATGCGCGTCATCCGGTGATGCTCGGTCAGAAACCCTTCACGCCCCAGTATTTGCACCACGCGGCAGCATTCGCAGTGACGCGCTGGACCAACCTCTATTTTCCCGCGCCCTATGGCCTGTTTGGCGACATCGTCGCGGGCCCGGTCAGCCCGGTGATGGGCGCAGGCGTGCTGGATTTGCCGGTGACCGTGGGCTCGCGCAAAGGCTGGCTCGCACGCTCATGGCTCAGCCACACCCACTACTGGAGCGAGCGCGGCGGTGCCCAAGGTTACCTCGGTGCACTCACCACGGATGAACACGCGATCACCCAGGGCCCGCGCCCGTCGGCCACTGAAGCATTGCGCTGGGCCGTCGACCTCAAGGGCCTGCGGCGCTTGCGCCCGGCCCGCGCCAAGGAAAACCTGACACAGGCTTAGCCGGCAAAACCGCCGTTATCGAGAAACTCACGCTCTTGCGCCGTGGTGACCCTGGCCAACACCTCGTTACGGTGCGCGAAGCGCCCAAACCGTTCGATGATCGCGGCGTGCTCTTTGGCCCAATGGTAGGTGCTGGCATCCAGCTGCTGGTTCAATACCAACGAGCGCTGCTGATCGGCCGGGTCTTCCGAATGCTCGAACGGCAAGTAACAAAACGCCCGCAGCTCGGGCTCGATCAACTGGTCCAGGCCAGCGTCGACCATCCGCCGCGCGTACAAACGCGCCAGCGGGTCGGTGGCGAACATGTGCGCGGTGCCACGAAAGGCATTGCGCGGGTATTGATCCAGCAGGATCAGCAAGGCCAGCGCGCCATGCGCCGAATCCAGCCAGCCTTCCAGTTCGCGCCGGGCCGCTTGCATATGCGTGGCATAAAAGGTGTCGCGAAAGGCCGCGTCAAACGCGTCGTCCTTGGTAAACCAGCGCTTGGGGCCCGCCTGTTTCCAGAACTCGATCACCGCTTCGGCCGGTTGCCCGTTCATGTTCGACATCATTACCTCCCATTGGCCTGCAGATTTCATCATTGACGCCGGCAGAATCCATTAAGTTTCCCCTCTGGAGCCGCTCCTGCTTCGCAGCGGTCGTGCCATCGCATAAAGGGTTTACCGGATGATCCAGCGTCTTGCCCAGGTTTTCAGTGATTCCAATAGCCACGTTCGCACCAAGCTGTTTGGCATCTACGGTATTTTGATCGCCATTAACGTCGGCGCCTGGCTCTGGGCGCTGGTGGCGTTTCATCAGCACCCCGTGTTACTGGGCACTGCCCTGCTGGCCTACAGTTTCGGCCTGCGCCACGCGGTGGACGCCGACCATATCGCCGCCATCGACAACGCCACCCGCAAGCTGATGCAAGAGCACAAACGCCCGGTGGCGGTGGGGTTCTTTTTCTCTCTGGGGCATTCGTCGGTGGTGGTGCTGGCCTCGATTGGCGTGGCCCTTACCGCCGCACATGTCGAGGCGTTCAAGGCGGTTGGCGGTGTGATCGGCACGTCCGTGTCAGCGGTCTTTTTGCTGGTGATCGCGCTGATGAATTTGGTGATCCTGCGGTCGATCTACAAGGCCTGGCGCCACGTGCGCGAGGGCGGCGCTTACGTCGAAGAGGATTTTGACCTGCTGCTGGCCGACCGCGGTTTCATGGCGCGAATCTTCCGCCCGCTGTTTCGCCTGATCAGCCGCAGTTGGCACCTGTACCCGCTGGGTTTTCTGTTTGGCCTGGGGTTTGACACCGCCACCGAAATCGCCCTGCTGGGCATCTCCGCCACGCAGGCGGCGCAGGGCTTATCGCCGTGGTCGATCATGGTGTTCCCGCTGCTGTTCAGCGCCGGCATGTCGCTGGTGGACACGCTGGACGGCCATTTGATGCTGGGTGCCTACGGCTGGGCGTACATGAAGCCGCTGCGCAAGCTCTACTACAACATGAGCATTACCTTGGTCTCGGTGGTCGTGGCAGTGATCATCGGCAGCATCGAGGCGCTGGGGCTGATTGCCGACCAGTTGGAGCTCAAGGGTGATTTCTGGGGCTTTATCGGCAACCTCAACGACAGCTTCGGAATGCTCGGCTACATCATCATCGTGATTTTCGTCGCCAGCTGGGCGGCGTCGGTGTTGCTGTACCGCTTGAAGGGCTTTGACCGGCTCGCCTGACGTCGAGAAGCTGTTATGACGAGCAAGCTCGCCATAACAGGCATACGCTGCAGGCCGGATGCAGGTCAGCCACATTCGGGACTGACACACTGCAATCGCGGGCAAGCCCCCTCCCCATTTGTAAATCGCGTTACGCCAGTTCAGCCCGCAGTTGACGCGCCGCGGTGACCATATGGACCAACGCCGCTTCTGTCTCCGGCCAGCCCCGGGTTTTCAAACCGCAATCCGGGTTGACCCATAGGCGCTCGGCCGGAATCCGCTGGGCGGCCTTGCGCAGCAAGTGGGCCATTGCCGACGCATCCGGCACGCGGGGCGAATGGATGTCGTAGACGCCGGGGCCGATGTCATTGGGGTACGCGAACGCTTCGAACGCATCCAGCAGTTCCATGTCCGAGCGCGACGTCTCAATGGTGATCACGTCGGCGTCCATTGCCGCGATGGACTCGATCACATCGTTGAACTCGCTGTAGCACATGTGCGTGTGGATCTGGGTTTCGTCACGCACGCCGCAGGCACACAGGCGGAACGCTTCGGTGGCCCAATCCAGGTAGTGTTGCCACTGCGCCCGGCGCAACGGCAAGCCTTCACGGAACGCCGCTTCGTCGATCTGCACGATCTTGATGCCGGCCGCCTCCAGGTCAACCACTTCGTCACGAATGGCCAGCGCCAGTTGACGCGCCTGCACTTCGCGGCTCACGTCTTCGCGCGCAAACGACCACATCAGCATGGTCACCGGGCCGGTCAGCATGCCCTTCATCACCTTGCTGGTCAGGCCTTGGGCGTAGCGGATCCACTCCACGGTCATGGCGTTCGGGCGGCTCAAGTCGCCGAAGATCACCGCCGGTTTCACGCAGCGCGAACCGTAGCTCTGTACCCAACCGAAGCGGGTGAACACGTAGCCGTCGAGTTGTTCGGCGAAGTACTCGACCATGTCGTTTCGTTCGGCTTCGCCGTGCACCAGAACATCAAGGCCGAGGTTTTCCTGCACTTGCACGGCGTGCCTGATCTCGCTGTGCATCGCTTCGACGTACTCGGCTTCGCTCAACTTGCCGGCTTTGTACGACTGGCGCGCCAGGCGGATCGAGGCGGTTTGCGGGAACGAACCGATGGTGGTGGTCGGCAACAGCGGCAGGTTCAGGCCGGCACGTTGCTGCTCGATACGCTGGGCAAACCGCGACTGGCGCTGACTGTCCTTGGCGGTAATCGCCGCCACGCGGGCTTGTACGGCAGGCTTGTGAATTCGCGTTGAAGCCGCGCGGGCCACTTGCACGGCGCGGCTCTGCGCCAACGCGGCACGTACATTCGGCGCCTGCGGTGCGTTGACGGCCTGGGCCAGCACCGCCACTTCCGCGCACTTCTGCACCGCGAAGGCCAGCCAGCTTTTCAACTCGGCATCCAGCGTGTCTTCACGGTCCAGGTCCACCGGGCTGTGCAGCAATGAGCAGGACGGCGCCACCCACAGGCGATCACCCAACTTTTCATGTGCGTGCTGCAAGGTTGCCAGGGCCTTTTCCAGGTCGCAGCGCCAGACGTTGCGACCATTGACCACGCCCAGGGACAACACTTTGTAAGCCGGCAGGCGATCAAGAATGGTCGGGTACTGGTCCGGTGCACGCACCAGATCGATGTGCAAACCATCGACCGGCAGGTTGGCGGCCAGGCCGAGGTTTTCTTCCAGACCACCGAAGTAGGTGGCCACGAGCTTTTTCAGCGGGTCGCGCTGGATCTGGTTGTAGGCGCGCTCAAAGGCGTTTTTCCAGTCTTGTGGCAAGTCCAGAACCAGGATCGGCTCGTCGATCTGCACCCATTCAACGCCCAGCTCAGCCAGGCGCTGGAAGATCTGGCCGTACAGCGGCAGCAGGCGGTCAAGCAGGTCAAGCTTGTCGAAGTCGACACCCTTGGCCTTGCCCAACCACAAGTAGGTCAGCGGGCCGATGACGACCGGCTTGACGTTGTGGCCCAAGTCACGGGCTTCCTTGACCTCTTCAAACAGCTGGTCCCAACCCAGGTGGAATTGCTGGTCAGCACTGAATTCAGGCACCAGATAGTGGTAGTTGGTATCGAACCACTTGGTCATTTCCTGGGCGTGGGCACCGCCGCAGCAGTTGTCGCTGACGCCACGGGCCATGCCGAACAGCGTGTGCAATGTGGCGTGGCCGTCGGCTGGGCGGAAGCGCTCAGGGATCACGCCGAACATCAATGAATGAGTCAGGACCTGGTCGTACCAGGCGAAATCACCGGCCGGCAACAGCTCGATGCCGGCTTGCTTCTGCAACGCCCAGTGAGTTTTGCGCAAGCCACGGCCAACGGCGCGCAGGCCGGCTTCGTCAAGTTCGCCCTTCCAGAACGCTTCCTGCGCTTTTTTCAGTTCACGATCGCGTCCAATGCGCGGAAATCCCAGGGAATGAGCGACTGCCATGACTTACAACTCCAATGTCGATATTTGATGGCAGCCATTGTCGACACCCACTCATCGTGAGACAAACTCATTATATTCCAGATGATCACAAGATCCGCTCATGTTGAAATCAGGTGAACATAGAACGCGTGAAACATGAAATACGCACAACCGGCCAACGCCAGGCCCATGCACCGGTTGAATACGGTGAACGCCGACGCGCCGTTGATACGCCGCCCCAACACCGCGCCCAGCAAGGCGTAAATCCACGGCGCGCCGACCGCGCCCAGCCCCAGCAACGCCGAAACCCCGGCAATGGACGCCCCGGTGATATGCGCCGCCGGCAACATCACGCTGGTAATCGGCAAGACCGCCACGATGCCCTTGGGGTTGAGCAACTGAATCACCAGGCCATTCCAGAACGTGAGGGCCTTGCCCGGCGTGCTTGAAGATTCTTCAACCACCGTGCGGGCAGTGAACACCTGGTAGGCGAGGTACAGCGTGTACACGGCGCCGACCAGCGAGATATACGGCAGCGCCGCCTGAGAAATGATTGCCTCGCCGGTGTAGCCAAACAGCACGAACATCAACAGCATCGCGCAGCCCACGCCGAGGTAGAACCCGCTGGAGCGACGGAATTTGCCGGTGAGCCCGGCATTCAGCCCCATCAGGTTCACGGGGCCGGGGCTGTACATGACGCTGAAGGCGTAGAGGAAAATGTCCATGGAGAAACCTGCAGTAGAAGAAGTCCGGCGAGTCTACTGAGGCGGTTTGCGCTGGATCTTGTACGTTTGTGGTTCAGCGTTGCGCCTGGTGGGCGAACCACGCCATGACCACGTCGCAGCCTGCGTGGGACGCCGCCTGCGGTTGCACGCACAGCGCATAAACGCCGCCCGTCGCCAACGGTTCGCCCAACGGCACAACCAGCACACCGCGCTCGATGGATTCGGCCGCCAGGGTCAAGTCAGTCATTGCCACGCCCAGACCGCGCGCGGCGGCGTCAAGCGCCAATTCGTCAAGGTTGAAGGGGATGTGCCGGTAGTCGTCCAGCGTGCCGGCGCCGTTGGCGGCCAACCATACGCGCCAGTCCTGCCGGTCGACTGAACGGTGCAGCAGCGCCACGTGCCGCAGGTCTGTAAAGGTTGATAACGGGCCAACTTGAGGTGCACACACCGGCACCAGCTGTTCCCGGAACAGCGTCAGGCACGCCGGATCAGTGGGCGGCGTGGGCAGGTACTGAATGTAGGCATCGCTGTCGTCGGCGGGCTCGACCCCTTCGGTGGCAACCGTCTCGATGGCCAGGGAAATGTCCGGGTGCAACCGGTAGAAATCACTCAGCTTTGGCAGCAGCCAGCGCACGGCCAGCGACACGTGCAGGCGGATGCGAAACGGGCGTGTGTGCGGCGAAATGCGGTCTTCCAGCACTTTGAGTTGCGCCAGCATACTGCGCGCGTAAATCAGCACCTGCTCGCCTTCGGCTGTCAGCCGCAGGCTGCGGCTGGTGCGTGTAAACAGGGCCACGCTGAAATGGCTCTCCAATTGCTGGATCTGGCGACTGACAGCGCTCTGGGTCAGGCACAGCGTCTGCGCAGCCTGGGTGAAACTGGCGCTGTCGCTGACTTCCACCAACGCCTGCAGACCCTGCAGCGACGGCACGTGACGAAGCTTATCCATGCGATTTCCGAATAGCTGGATGATTTTATAACGTTGGTTGTATCACCCAAGCCCCTATAGATTCCAGCCATCGACTTAAATCATTCATGCGAACAACGCATGCAGCCGAGGCACACGTGGACAATATCTGTGGCTGGATAGCCCAAACCGAACCCCTGCCCGCTTGTAGCGCCTTGACCGGCACACAACAGGCCGACTGGCTGGTGATTGGCGCCGGCATCACCGGGCTCTGCGCCGCCCATAGCCTGGCAACCCTGCACCCCGAAGCGCGCATCGTGATTGTTGACCGTCAGTGCGCGGCCCAGGGCGCCTCCGCGCGAAACTCGGGGTTTGTGGTGGCGCACGAACACCCGGCCGAAAGCGAGTTGCTGGGCACCGCAGGCTTCGAGGGTTTTGAAGTGGACACCGCGATCTCACGCGCGGCGAGTGACGAGGTGCGCCAACGCATCGCAGGCCATGGCATCGACTGCGATTTTCGCGACGACGGTTACTTCTTCGCCGTGCATGACGCCGACAAGCTCGATCACGTCGACCACACACTCGCCACCTTGCTTGCCCTGGGCGCCTCTGCGCAATGTCTGCAAGGCGAGGCGCTGCGCCAGAAACTCGGCACCGCGCATTACCAGGCCGGCATCTGGTGCGGCAACGGCAACGCCCTGCTGCAACCGGCCAAGTACGTGAAGGGCTTGCTGGCCGCGTTGCCAGCCTCGGTCAGCCTGTTTGAAAACACTGACATCACCGGCCTTGAGCGCACGGGCAACGGCGCCCTGCGCGCGACCAGCCGTGCGGGCAGTATTGAAGCGCGACACGTGCTGGTGTGCCTGAATGCGTTTATCCCGCGTGTCGGGCTGGACCAAAGCGCCACGTTCCCCATGGAACTGAGTGCCAGCCTCACCCGCCCACTCACAGAAAAAGAATGCGCCGCCGCGCCCTGGGGCGTGCTGTCGACGCGGCCACTGGGTGCCACCGTGCGGCTCACGCCGGACCTGCGCGTGATGATTCGCAACACCGCCGAGTACCGCACCCGCGACTTGTCCAACGCCGACTTGCTGCAGCGCCGCCAGCGCCATGTGCTGGGTTTGCAACGGCGCTTCCCGTGGCTCACCGAACAGGACATCCATTACACCTGGACCGGCCACCTCAGTGCCTCGCGGTCCGGCCAGCCGTACTTCGCCAAGGTCCAAGACAACCTGTACGCCATCGCTGGCTGCAACGGCTCCGGCGTCGCGCGCGGCACGCTGTGGGGGCGGTTGATGGCGGAGTGGGCCTCGGGGCACCAATCGCCGCTGCTGCAATCGGTGATCCAGCGTGCGCAGCCCGGTTGGTTGCCGCCGCGCCCGCTGTTCGACCTCGGCGCCCTGCTGCGCATGCGCATCGAAGCGGTGCGTGCCCGATCAGAAATCTGACAACAACAAAGGTGAATGCAATGCACATCAAGCAATGGTCCGTGGCGGTAATGCTCGGTGCGTTTTCGGCGGCCGGCTATGCCGCTGAAGAGGTGAATATCTCCAACTGGAACGGCTATATCGCCGACGACACCCTCACACGCTTTACTCAGGCCACCGGCATCACGCCCACTTACGACATCCATGACAGCAACGAAGTGCTCGAATCCAAGTTGATGACCGGCAACACCGGCTACGACGTGGTCAGCCCTTCAAACCACTTTCTGTCGCGGCTGATCAAGGCGGGCGCGATCCAGAAGCTCGACCGCAGCCAGTTGCCGAACTGGAAAAACCTCGACCCGCTGCTGATGAAGAAGCTTGAGGTCAACGACCCGGGCAACCAGTACGGCTTTCCCTATATGTGGGGCACGGCGGGCATCGGTTATAACGTCGAGAAGATCAAGGCACTCTTTGGCAGCACCGACGTCACCCGGTCCTGGAAGATGTTCTTTGATGAAGACACGATCAAAAAACTCAGCACCTGCGGCGTGGCGATCATCGACAACCCGACGCAGATCCTGCCCATCACCCTCAATTACCTGGGCCTGCCCCATCACAGCCATGAGCCGGCCGACTATAAACAGGCCGAACAGGCCCTGTTGAAAATCCGCCCTTACATCCAGTACTTCCACGCGTCCAAGTACATCAGTGACTTGGCCAACGGCAATATCTGCGCGGTGATCGGTTTCAATGGCGACGTGGTGCAGGCGGCCGCGAGCGCGAAAGAAGCCAAAAACGGTATCGAGATTGCCTACTCGATCCCGCAGGAAGGCTCGACGCTGTGGCTGGACATGGTGGTGATGCCCAAGGCCGCGCCGCACGAAAAGAACGCCTACGCCTACATGAATTACCTGCTTGAGCCCAAGGTGATCGCCAACATCAGCAACAGCATCCACTACGCCAACCCCAACAGCGCGGCAGATGAGTTCCTCACGCCGGCCGTGAAACAGGACTTGGCGATCTACCCGCCGAAAAGCGTGATGGACAGCCTGTTTATCGTCGAAGACCTGCCCCCGGCGATAGCGCGGCTGGCCACCCGGCTGTGGACCAAATTGAAGACCAACACATAAGCGCGCCTGCTGCTGGCCGTAGCCCATCCATAACGCATACCATGGCTCAAAATAAACACTCAAATGAGCCCCCATGATCAAAGCCAGCCTGCGCAGTCACCTGACCCTATGGTTTGCCGGTTTATCACTGGTCACACTCCTGAGCGTGGGCCTCTATGTTGGCCATATCGCCACCGAGCAGATGAAGCAGGCCAGCGGCAACTCGCTGCTCAGCACGGCGCGCTCGACGGCCGCGCTGTTGGCCGTGCAACTGCGCGAGCGGCAACTGGAAGTGTCGCTGTTGAGCAAGGCACCGATCATGCGCAAGGGCGACCTGACCGCGCCGGATATTCTGACGCTGATGGAACTGCGCACCCAATCGCGCGCGGAGTATGCATGGATGGGCGTGGCCGATGCTGACGGGCGCGTGCGCCAGGCGGTCAACGGCTTGCTGGTCAATCAATCAGTGCAGCAGCGGCCATGGTTTCAGGCCGGCATGCGTGCCGAGTACACCGGTGATCCCCACGAGGCGGTGTTGCTCGCCAAGCTGCTGCCGGGAGCGGCGGACGGTGAGCCACTGCGCTTTATCGATTTCGCCGCACCGATACGCAATGCCCAGGGTGACACGATTGGCGTGCTGGGCGCCCATGCCCACTGGAGCTGGGTCACCCAGATCGTCGATTCCGCCGTGATGCAAAAGGATGCCATCCCACAGATCGAGGCGTTGATCGTCGACATTGATGGCAAGGTGCTTTACCCGGAATTGCTCGCGGGCGAACAAATGCCGCTGGACCAACTGCACACGCCCGCTGGCTGGTTCACCGGCAACGGCTACGTCACGGCATCGGTGGCGGTGCCGAGCCCGTCGAATGCGAAAATGAACTGGTACATCATGGTGCGACAACCGTTGGACGTCGCACTGCAACCGGCGCACAACCTGCTGTACAAATTACTCATGCTGGGCGTGCTCGCGGCGTTCATCTTTGTGCTGGCCGCTTATTACCTCGCCTCGTCACTCAGCCGCCCCATCGAGCGCCTGGCCAGGTCCGCCAAACAGGTGCAAGACCAGCAGCCCGGCGCCGTCTTCCCCCAGGAGCATCCGGTGCTGGAAATCGCCCAATTGGGCCGCTCCATCAGCAGCATGACCCAATCCTTGCTGACCAAGGAGCGCGAACTGCAGGAAGCCAATGCCTCGCTGGAAGCCACCGTCACCCAGCGCACTGCCGCCCTTACCCAGGCCAATGCCGACCTGCTGAAACTGGCCACGCACGACGCACTGACCGGCGTTTACAACCGCCGCCGTTTCGACGAAAAACTCGCCGAGAGCAGCCTGTTGTTCCAACGCACCGGCCGCACCTTTGCCTTGCTGCTGATCGACGCCGACTATTTCAAGCGCGTCAACGACACCTACGGTCACGCCGTCGGCGATGACGTGCTGTGCCAACTGGCGGCGCTGATCGAGAGCACCACGCGCGCCACCGATTTTGTCGCGCGATACGGCGGTGAAGAATTTGCAGTATTGCTGCCGGAGGTTGAAGAGCCGGACAGCCCCGACGTGGTTGCCGAAAAAATCCGTGCGGCCGTGGCGGCGGCAAACTTCCCGACAGTGGGCCAGGTTACGGTGAGTATTGGTGTGAGCATCGCGCAGCCCTCGGACCGCGATTCCCTGGGGCTGCTCAAGCGGGCGGACATGCAATTGTATGAGGCCAAGGGCGCAGGCCGGAATCGGGTGTCGTGAGCGACACTGATGAACCACTGTAGCTTGCTGTGTTAAGTGGGCTTGCTGTGGCGAGCGGGCTTGCCCCGCGTTGGGCTGCGCAGCGGCCCCACTAAGAGCGCCGCACCCATTCAGGCACATCGCGCCAGCCGGGTTCAGGGCGGCTTCGCCCCCCAACGCGGGGCAAGCCCGCTCGCCACAAGAGGCCTGCTCGCCACTCAATGTCGGTTTGCCACAAGCGCCCCGCTCGCCCCCAAACTCGTTCACCCTGGGCGTTGCGCGCTGGAATAAACTGTCGCGATACTTACTGGGAGACACACAACCATGGATGCAGTGACCCAAGGCAGTTGCCTGTGCGGCGCTATCAGTTATCAGGTGTCGACCCCTTTGAAAGCGGTCACCCACTGCCACTGCAAAAAATGCCAGAAAGCGCACGGCGCGGCATTCGCCACGTATGCCAGCGCCCCTCGGTCAGCCGTCAATATCAACGCCGCTGAGGATGTGCTTCGAAGCTATGAGTCTTCAGCAGGCGTCACCCGCCAATTCTGCTCGCGGTGTGGATCATCGCTGTTCTGGTCTGACGCTCGTGGACAGTTTCCAGAATGGATGTCCATCGCAGTCGGCACCCTCGATAGCCCTTTTACTGCGCACAAGCAGGCGCACAGCTGCATTGAATCCAAAGCTGCGTGGTTGTGCGGGGCGTCTGTGTGACCCACGCCCGCGAAGACGTTGCGATACGCAAACTGGAAGAGCTTCCCGAGCAGATCCATGCGCTGCGGGCGCAGGCTGTCGCCGAAGGGTTCAGGTTTCTGACGCGGCTTATCAGCGAATGGGACAACCGTACGAATCGGTTTGATCAGCCGGGTGAATGCCTTTTCGGCGTGTTTCGTCACGGCCAGTTGATTGGCGTCGGCGGTGTGTCCTGTGACCCCTATGCAGGTCCCGGGGTCGGTCGGCTACGTCGGGTCTACATCGCGCCCAGCCTGCGCGGGCAGGCAATTGGCAAAGCCCTGGTCAAACGGCTATTGGAGCACGCGGCGGCGCATTTTCAGGAAGCCCGGCTCACTACCGATACGCCGCAAGCCGCGCAGTTCTATCTGCGCTGCGGTTTTCAACGCATCGATAACGACCACGCGACGCACGTAACGTCGCTGATCGCGCTGAAAGCGCGGGCCTCAAAATCGCCATGAGGCACCGCGCATCGCGCCCTTACAGCAATGGAATCGAATAACTCACAAACACCCGATTCTGATCCTGGTCGCGCGCCACTTCACTGCGCGACACGCCGTTGCGCCAGCCAAACCCGACGTTTTTGAACGTGCCGCTTTGCACCACGTAATCCAGGGAGATGTCCCCTTCCCATTCGCTGGCCGTGTTGCCGGCGGTGGTGAGGATATGGTCGCCTTTCAAATACATCACCGACGCCTTCAGGCCAGGCAGGCCCAGCGCGACAAAGTCGTAGGCGTATTGCGCAAAGGCGGTGCGTTCGCCGGCCTGGATGAAGGTTTGCACGGTGCGGTCGGTGTAAAGGTACAGGCTCGAACCGCCCTCGCCTTTGTTGACCAGGCCACCCTGGTTGAGTTGGGCGAAGTTACTGTCATCGGAGACTCGCTGGTAACCCGCGGTGATCGCGTGCGGGCCCAGCGAGTAGATGAACGCGGCGCTCCAGGTGTTGTTGTCGATTTCGCCGTTGCCGTTCTGGGTATAGCCGCCGAACTTATACCCTTCGGCACGCCCGGCCGCAGTGCTGTTCTTGCCGTCGGAGGTGGTGTTGAAATAACGCAGGTCGGTTTTCAATGAGCCGTAGTCGCCCAACGGCACTACATGGATCAACCCGGCAAAGTGCTGTTGGTAATAGTCTTCGAGGTTGGCGTAGTAATACTGGACCAGCAGGTCCTTGTTCACTTGGTAGTCGAAACCTGCGTAGTTGAATTTATTGCTCTCTTGCGTGCCACCCGCGGCCGCCAGGCCACTGCGGTCGCTGGAGCCACGGCCGGTGGTGTGCTGTAGCTGGCCGCCGATCAGCGTGAGGTTGTCGATGTCTTTGCTGGTGACCTGCGCGCCCTCGAAGGATTGCGGCAACAGGCGGCCATCGTTGCTCACCAGGATCGGCAGGTTCGGGCGCAGGTAGCCGTAGCGCAGTTCGGTCTTGGCGAAGCGCGCCTTGGCTGTCGCACCACCGCGCGCCCAGCTGTCGGCTGCCCTGCCGTCATCGGTGGGGATCATCGAGCTGCCCACGTGGCGGCCAGTGCCGCTGTCGAGGGTCACACCGAGCATGCCGACGGCGTCCAGACCAAAACCGACAGTGCCGTCGGTAAAGCCCGACTGGTAGTTGAGGATAAACGCCTGGCCCCATTCTTCGGTCTTTGACGGTGCGGCGGCGCCGTCGCGGTTATCGTTATTGAAGTAGAAGTTGCGCAGGTTCAAGTTGGCTGTGCTGTCACTCAAGAAATCAGCCGAGGCCAAGGGGCTCAGGGCAATGCCCAGGCCGCCGGTTAATACGCTCAGTACATTCAAAGTGGCTTTCATCAGGACGAACTCCGGCGCGGAATCCAGGTTCCGGGCGCGTAAAAAGGGGAGCAGGATGCACGCGGCCAACTTGGGTTGGCCGCCGCGTTAACGAATATTCAAGTGCTTAGTTGAGTGAAGTGAACCTCCGTAAAACCTCAGTCAATCAATCCATGAGCGTCATAAAACGGATACGGCCCCGGGTAGTCCCCGAACACGCCGTTGTGGCTGATCAGCCCGTGCTGTGCATCCCAGCGGTGCAGCACAAAGCCTGCCGGTTCCAAGTTGAAATGCGCAGGCGCGGCGTCTTGCAGGTCGAGCACGATCTGGTGCGAAGTGCCAGGGCACACGCAACTCAGACTGCCGCCAAAACGCCGCTGCATCGGGCGGTGCAAATGCCCGCACAACAGGCGCTCCACTTGTGGGTGACGAGCGACGACGCGCTCCAGGGCGGCGGCGTTGCCAAAGGGCTCGCGGTCCATATGGCCGATGCCGCTGCTGAACGGCGGGTGATGCAGGATCAGCAAGGTCGGCGCCTCGGGACGCAGTGCCAATTGCGCGTCGAGCCACTGCAATTGGCTGTCGAGCAGTTGGCCGCCGTGACCACCGGGAATGGTCGAGTCCAGGCCGATCAAGCGCAGCGGATGCTCATCCACAACCCAATCCAGCGGGCCATCTGCCGACGTCGGCAGATAAGCGTGATCGCCGAACGCATCCAGTAACGGCCCGCGCGTGTCGTGGTTGCCGGGCACCAGGTAGTACGGCATGTGCAGGCGTGCCAGCTCCGGGTGCAGCACGGCGTATTCATCGGCGCGGCCAAAATCCACCAGGTCGCCGCTGATCACCACGATATCGGGCCGAGGGTAGCGGGCGTTCAGGTGGTCGACGGCGCGGCGCAGTGCGCCGAGGGTATCGACCACGCCATAGGTCAGGCGGTTACCGGCTTTAAGGTGCAGGTCGCTGATCTGCGCAACAAGAAACGGACGGTTCAAAATAAGCTCTCACGCATTCAGGGTGAACACCATGTGCGGCGCAATCGCCAGGGCAATCGGCGCGCCGACACGGTGCAGTTGGTTGTCGCTGCTGTCCACCAGCAGCGGTTGCGGGCCGCCCACATCCACCAGCAGGCGGCTTTGTGCGCCCTGGAAGAACTGCGCGACCAGATGGCCGTGCAGGTGGCCTTCGTCTTCCATCACGCGCAGGTGTTCGGGCCGGCAGTACACGGTGCTCGGTAAACCGGCGCCATGCCACGGCAGTTCGCCGCCGCAGACTTTGAGGCCGTGGGCAGTCCGCGCCAGCACAGAGAAGGCATTGAGGTTGCCGACGAAGCCTGCGACAAACGCATTGGCCGGCTGCTGGTAGATCTCCCGTGGGCTGGCCAGTTGCGCGATACGCCCCTGTTCCATCACCAGGATGCGGTCGCCCAGGGCCATGGCTTCGCCCTGGTCATGGGTGACGAACACCGAGGTGATGCCAAGCCCGCGCAGCAGTTGATCCAGCTCGCTGCGCAGGCGCTCGCGCAATTGCGCATCCAGGGCCGCCAGCGGCTCATCCAGCAACAGCACGTTGGGACGCGGCGCCAGGGCGCGGGCCAAGGCCACACGCTGACGCTGGCCGCCCGACAGTTCATGGATGCTGCGCTTGCCGTGGTGCTGCAAGCCCACCAGTTCCAACAGTTCCTCGCAGCGCTTATTGCGCTCAGGCGCCGACATGCCGCGAATCTTCAAGCCGTAGACGATATTGCCGGCCACATCCAGGTTGGGAAACAGCGCGTAATTCTGAAACACCATGCCCACATCACGGCGCTCGATGGGCAGGCGGGTGACATCCTGATCGCCGAAAAACACCTGGCCGACGTCCGGGCGTTCCAGGCCGGCAATCAGGCGCAGAGTCGTGGTTTTGCCACAGCCGGACGGGCCGAGAATTGCCAGGGTTTCGCCGCCTTCGACGCTCAGGTTCAGGTCATGCACGGCCACGGTGCCGTCGGCGAATGCCTTGCGACAGCCTTGCAGGCGGATAGTGATAGCGGTCATCGACGCTCTCCACGGGACAAACGAGCACTGATGGCCTGCAACGCAATCAGCAGCGGCACGATCATCAGCAAAAAGATAAGGGTGTAGGCGCTGGCGATTTCCAGACGCGCCGAGGCGTAGCTGTCGGCCAACCCCACCGGCAGCGTCTTGGTCATCGGCGTGTGCAGCATCCAGGTCAGGTTGAACTCACCCAGGCTCAGGGTGACCACCATCAGCACGCCGGCCAGAATGCCCGCCCGGCAATTGGGCACGACCACGCTGAAAAAACGCTTGATCGGCCCCGCGCCGAGGCTGGCGGCGGCCTCCTCCAACACCGGCAGTTGCTGACGTTGCATCACCGCCATTACCGGGCGCACCAGGAACGGCAAGGTGAACAACACATGGCCGACCAGGATGAACAGCCAACTGCTGCGAAAGCTGCCGAACTGGCCGTAGGTCAACAGCAACGCCAACGCACTGGCCAAACCCGGCATCGCCACCGGCAGCACCATCAGCTCTTCGAAGGCGCGGCTGAAGCGGTTGTTCATGCGCACCAAGGCATAGGCCGCCGGCACGCCGATCACGCAGACGCACACTGCACAGGCCAGGGCCAGCTGCAGCGACAGCCACACCGTGGGCGAATAGGCCTGCCACACCTGCACCAGCCAGTCGAAGGTCAAGCCGCTGGACAGGCCGACGAAGAAATTACGCGTCAACCCGGCCAGCAACGACATCAGCACCGGCACCAACATGAAGGCGCACACCAGCAGGGTAAACAGCAGTTGCATCACAAACAGCGATGAGCGCTTCACAGGACCGTCCCCGCGTTTTTCACCAGGCGACGCGTGAGCAGCAACACCGCCCAGGTCACTGCACCGAGTACCACCGACAGCGCGGCGGCGACGGCAAAGTTGGCGTAGTTGGTGAACACGTTGTAGATCGCCACCGGGGTGACGTTCAGCCGCGTGCCCAAGGTAAAGGCGGTACCGAACGCGCCCATGGACGTGGCAAAGCAGATCGCCCCGCAGGAGGCCAGCGCAGGCGCCAGCCCCGGCACGATCACGTCGCACACCACGCGCCAGTGCCCGGCGCCCAGTGAGTGCGCGGCCTCTTCCAGGCTGCGGTCGAGGCTTTCGCACGCGGCCATTACCGTGAGGATCACCCGCGGGATCGAGAAGTACAGGTAGCCGACAAACAGCCCCGCCAGCGAGTACGCAAAAATCCAGCGCTCACCGGCCAGTTGCAGGCCCAGGGCCGCAAACAGGCCTTGGCGTCCGGCCAGCAGGATCACCAGAAAGCCCACCACTACGCCGGGAAACGCCAATGGAAAGGTGAGCAATGCCACCAATGCCGAACGCCCGAAGAACTGCTGACGTGCGAGAAACACGCCGCTGATGCCGCCGATCAGCAACGCCGTGAGCGTCACAATCACGGCCAGCACACAGGTCTGCGCCAGGCTGCCCAGGTACTGCGTGCTGCTGAGCACCTGCCAATAACCGCTGCCGTTGCTGTCGCGGCTCTCGGTGCCGAGCACCATCAGGTGCGCCAGCGGCAACAGCCAGAACGCGAACAGCACCGCCAAGGCCGGGGCCAGTGCCCAGGCTGCATGTTTTGCCGATGCGGCCACTTACTTGACCTCGTTCAGGTAACGGGCGGCGAAGGCTTCCTGCACAGCGGCCATTTTTTCGTAGTCCACCACGCCAGCGCGGGCGTAGTCGCTGTCGGGCAGGAACTGCGCGGCGACGTCGGCCGGCATTTTCATTGGGCGCACCGGACGCAGGTAAGCCTTGGCCCAGAGTGCCTGGCCTGCATCGGAGAGCACAAAATCGAGGACCTTTTCAGCGTTGGCGCGGTGCGGCGCATTGGCCACCAGGCTCATCACGTACGGCACGCTGATGCTGCCTTCTTTGGGGATCACGAAGGCAACGTTGGCGTTGTCCTTGTAACGCGCGCGGTAGGCGTTGAAGTCGTAGTCCACCAGAATCGGCAGCTCACCGGACAGCACCCGCGCATAGGCGGTTTGCTTGGGCACGATGGGTGCGTTTTTGGCGAGTTTCTGAAAGTAGTCGATGGCCGGGGCAAAGTTATCCAGATCGCCGCCCAAAGCGCGGTTGATCGCCACGGCGGAGACGTAGCCGACAAACGCGCTGGACGGGTCGAGGTAACCGACCATGCCTTTGTACTCAGGCTTGAGCAGGTCGGCCCAGCTTTGCGGCACGGGCAAGCCGCCCAGCGCATCGACGTTGACCATGATGCCCAAAGTGCCGGAGTGAATCGCAAACCAGTGGCCGGTCGGGTCTTTCAGGCCGGCCGGAATCTGCTCCCAGCCTTTGGGCTTGTAGGTGCCGACCACGTCGGCTTTTTGCGCCTGCAAGCCGAAGGTCACGCCGTAATACACCACGTCGGCCACCGGCGCGGCTTTCTCCGCCACCAACTGCGCCAGCGACTGGCCGGAGTTCTTGTTGTCCAGCGGCACCTGCACGCCGGTAGTGGCGGCGATGGCCTGGAGTTGGCTGCCCCAATCGGCCCAGTCGGGTGGGCAGTTGTAGCAAATCGCGGTGTCGGCCGCCTGGGCAAGGCTGGCCATGCCGCACAGCAGCACGGTTGCCAGGGTTTTACTGAACGCGCGCATCAGGTGTCTCCTCAAGGGGTTGAGTGCTGTCGCCAGGCCGGATATGGCACGGCAGGCAATGGGAAATCGGAGCGTTGCCGGCGATCTGCGCGAGCAATTGGTCAATCACCGTGCTGGCCAGCAGGCCGATGGGCTGCACCACGCTGCACAGCGTCGGGTGCATCTGGGTGCCGAGGGCGATGCCGTCAAAGCCCATCACCGAGAGTTGCTCGGGCACATTCCAGGCGTTGCGGCGCAGCTCGGCGATCAGGCTGATCGCGAGGAAATCGTTGGAACACACCAGCGCAGTCGGCGCCTGGGGGCCTTGGAGGAACGGCTCGATCGCCGCGAAGGCGGCCTGGGTGTGGGCCGGCATTTCAATCACTGCGCGGCTTTCAAGCCCGTACTCGCGCATCGCGTCGCAATAGCCGGCGTAGCGCAGGCGCGCGCGGTCGGACTGCAACGCGGGGCCGGCGACCATGCTGATGCGTCGGTGCCCCGCTTCGAGCAAATAACGCGTGGCCAGGGCCATGCCCGCGCGGTTGTCGACCGACACGGCGCTGTAGCTGGGGTTGCTGGGTTGGTGATACGCCAGCACGAACGGCGTCTGTTCGCTGGCGAGGCTGTTGAGCACGCTATTGCTTTCGGCGTCGGTGACCGTCAGCACCAGCCCGTCGACGCGTTGGCGTAGCAACTCTTCCACAACGATGCTTTCGCGTTCGCTGCTGTAGTCGGTGGTCGCCAGCAACAGGCTGTAGCCGCGCAGCCGCGCGGCACGCTCCATGGCCTGGAGCTGTTCGGCAAACACCGGGTTGAGCAGGTTGGGCACCACCACGCCAATCAGCTGGGTGGTTTGCAGGCGCAGTTGGCGGCCGAGCAGGTTCGGTCGAAAGCCCAGCTCGCGGGCGGCGGCGAACACCTGCTCACGGGTGGCCGGGCGCACTTGGTCGGGGGAAGCAAAGGTGCGGGCGGCAGTGGCGCGGGATACCCCGGCCAGCTGCGCAACGTCTTTCAGGTCAGTCATGGTCACTCGCTTGAGATCGATCTCATTGGCGAGGACAGTAACGAGGGAATATGGCAGTAGCGTGGTGCCAAGATGACGGTTTGATGGCAGCGCCCCCGTGCTCAATGTGGGAAGGGGCTTGCCTCCGATAGCGGTGGGTCAACAAAGAAAAGGCTGGCTGACACACCGCAATCGGGGGCAAGCCCCCTCCCACATCAGATCGGTGTATAGCCACAGATAGTCATACTGCGCGGGTATGCTTGAAAAATCGGCGCAGCAAAATCCGCCCGCTAACCTTTCGATCTGATCCAAGTGCGGGCACAATGCGTGTCCTTTTTTGGCAGGCACCGCCGCAGGCTCTCAAAAATGATCAAAACGCCGTACTACCTCATCGATAAACAGAAACTTCTGGTGAACATGCAGAAGATTGCTTACGTGCGCGAGCAGTCCGGCGCCAAGGCTCTGCTGGCGCTCAAGTGCTTTGCCACCTGGTCGGTGTTCGACCTGATGCAGCAATACATGGACGGCACCACCTCGTCGTCGCTGTATGAGCTCAAGCTCGGTCGCCAGAAGTTCGAAGGCGAAGCGCACGCCTACAGCGTGGCCTGGGCCGACGATGAAATCGAAGAGATGCTGGATAACTGCGACAAGATCATCTTCAACTCCATCAGCCAGCTGCAGCGCTTTGCCGAGCGCAGCGAAGGCAAGACCCGTGGTCTGCGCGTCAACCCACAGGTGAGCAGCTCCGACTACCTGCTGGCCGACCCGGCGCGCCCGTTCAGCCGTTTGGGCGAATGGGACCCGGTGAAGATAGAAGGCGTGATCGAGCAGATCTCCGGTTTCATGTTCCACAACAACTGCGAGAACGGCGATTTCAGCCTGTTCGACAAGATGCTGGGCACCATCGAAGAACGCTTCGGCGCGCTGCTGCACAAGGTCAAGTGGGTCAGCCTCGGCGGCGGCATCCACTTCACCGGCGAAGGCTATGCCATCGACGCGTTCTGCGCCCGTTTGAAGGCGTTCTCCGAGAAGTACGGCGTGCAGGTCTACCTGGAGCCGGGAGAAGCGGCGATCACCAACAGTGCTTCGCTGGAAGTCACCGTGCTCGACACGCTCTACAACGGCAAAAACCTCGCCGTGGTCGACAGCTCCATCGAAGCCCACCTGCTGGACCTGCTGATCTATCGCCTCAACGCCAAGCTGGCGCCAAGCGAGGGTGAACACACCGTCATGGTGTGCGGCAAATCCTGCCTGGCCGGGGACATCTTCGGCGAATACCAATTTGATCGTCCGCTGGCCATCGGCGATCGGCTGTCGTTCATCGACACCGCGGGCTACACCATGGTCAAGAAAAACTGGTTCAACGGCCTGAAAATGCCGTCCATCGTAGTGAAACAACTCGACGGTACCGTCGAGGTGGTTCGTGAATTTGGTTACGACGACTACCTGTCCAGCCTTTCGTAAGCTGGCGGATAAAGGAGAGATAAAGCAATTGAAAAAGAACGTTCTTATCATTGGTGCAGGAGGTGTCGCCAAGGTGGTGGCCCACAAGTGCGCGCAGCACAACGACGAACTCGGTCGTATTGCTATCGCGTCGCGCAACATCTCCAAATGCCAGGCCATCATCGACAGCGTCAAGGCCAAGGGTAGCCTCAAGGTTCCCGCCGACATCCAAGCCTTCGCGCTGAACGCCCTGGACGTGGAAGCGACCAAGGCCCTGATCCGCGAGACCGACTCGCAGATCGTCATCAACGTAGGTTCCGCCTTCCTCAACATGTCGGTGCTGCGCGCCTGCATCGATACTGGCGTTGCTTACCTGGACACCGCCATCCACGAAGAGCCGGGCAAGGTCTGCGAGACCCCGCCGTGGTACGGCAACTACGAATGGAACCACCTGGAAGAGTGCAAACAGAAGAACATCACCGCCATCCTTGGCGTGGGCTTCGACCCGGGTGTCGTCAACGCGTACGCCGCGCTGGCGCAGCAACAGCATTTCGACCGCATTGATTCGATCGACATTCTCGACGTCAATGCCGGCAGCCATGGCAAATACTTTGCCACCAACTTCGACCCGGAAATCAACTTCCGCGAATTCACCGGGCAGGTGTGGAGCTGGCAGAACAGCCAGTGGACCAGCAACACCATGTTCGAAGTCAAACGCACCGACGACCTGCCGGTAGTCGGTTCGCAAAACCTGTACCTGACCGGCCACGATGAAGTGCACTCGCTGTCGAAAAACCTCGACGTGCCCAACGTGCGTTTCTGGATGAGCTTCGGCGAACACTACATCAACGTGTTCACCGTTCTGAAAAACCTCGGCCTGCTCTCCGAAAAACCGGTCACCACCGCCGAAGGCCTGGAAGTGGTGCCGTTGAAACTGGTCAAGGCCGTACTGCCCGACCCGTCTTCGCTCGCCCCTGGCTACACCGGCAAGACCTGCATCGGCGACCTGGTCAAAGGCACCAAAGATGGCCAGCCGCGTGAGATGTTCATCTACAACGTGGCCGATCACGAAGAAGCCTTTGCTGAAACGGACAGCCAGGGCATTTCCTACACCGCAGGCGTGCCACCAGTGGCCGCTGCGCTGCTGGTAGCACGTGGCGAGTGGGACGTGAAGCACATGGCCAACGTCGAGGAACTGCCGGCCGAGCCGTTCCTCAAAGCGCTGGACGTGATGGGCTTGCCGACTCGGATCAAAGACGAGAACGGTGACCGTGCGTGGGATGCGACTGCCTGAATAGGCGGTAGTTGACCGAACAAAAAAATGCGCCCTCAGGGGCGCATTTTTTGTGGGTGTAAATAGATAGTCGCAGAACAGTGAGGATCTAAATGTGGGAGCTGGCTTGCCTGCGATAGCGGTCTTGCAGTGGCGGATGTGTTGGCTGACCCACCGCCATCGCAGGCAAGCCAGCTCCCACATTTTTGGATCTGCGCCGCGCCTGTTATCCCTGAGGACTCGGCGCCCGCAAGCACCACCATCACGAGACCATCATTCGAATTCACTGAAGACCAAATGGTGGGAGCTGACTTGCCTGCGATGGCGGTGGTCAACCAACACACCCATCACTGAAACACCCCAATCGCAGGCAAGCCAGCTCCCACAGGGCATCTGACACCTCCAGGTGTTTTCGCACCGCTTCACGACCGCGTTCAGCTCATAGCTCGCAGGCTTCACCCTCGTCGTTGAAGAAATAGATATTCTCGTGCTTGTAACCCCAGCGGCCTCCCCGCTCACGGATGTGCGGTTCGAAGGTAAAACACGCCACTTCGTCGAGACGCCGAAGGTTGCCCGCTTCAATATAAAGCCGCTGATCACGCTGTTCGCAGAGGCTGTGGCCAACATTGGCGGCAAAATCCAGGTTCTCGAAACCGGCCGTCTCGATCAGATCATTGGCAAATTCATACAGCGCATTGAAGGTGGTTTCAGGCCGCACAAAGCGTCGCATGCTGTCGTGCAATGCGCGTTCGGCCCCATGGCCCCGGCTGAATTCGACCCCTGTCGGCATCGCCCGGCAAATACCGTCTTCCATGTAAAACGACCGCGCGCAATCGCCCCACTGGCTGCCTGACCTTGGGCTTAGATCCACGGTGATCAGGTTGTGGCTTCCCACCCTTTCCTCAGCAGGCAGATAGTCGCGACCCGACACGGACAGCAGGCTGCGCGAACCTAGCAATACAAAGGCCGGGCAGTCGTAGTACCAGGTGTCCGGGTAGCCGGCGTCGGTGAGTAACTGCGTGGCAATTCGGGCGATGCTCGCTTCTGTCGACTCGGGCTTGATGCACGCCACAAGTTGCTGCAACACCGACTTGGCGGCGGTTTGAACGGCAAGGTTAGGCAACATCGGCACGCTCCGGCGACTCGTCGCGTCGGTCATGTTTTCGAGGTTGTGATAGTAGCAGCCGGCATGAGGGCGTACGGTGGTTCGTAGTGTCCGCCCACTCGGCGGCTCAAGGAGTCCCCCCCCATGCAGACAACCTGGCTGATCACTGGCAGCTCATCGGGCATCGGCAAAGCCCTTATAGAACAACTGCTTGAACGCGGCGATCGAGTGGTGGCGACGCTGCGCAAACCCGAAGTTTTGGACGAACTGAAGGCGCGCTATCCCGAGCAACTGTGGCTCGCGCAGCTGGACGTGACCGACACGCCCGCCATCCGCCGCGTGATCAAACAGGCCTTTACCGAGCTGGGGCGCATTGATGTGGTGGTCAGCAGCGCAGGCTATGCGCTGTTTGGCGCGGCGGAGGAAGTCAGCGACGAACAGATCGACCAGCAGCTGCAAACCAACCTGGTGGGTTCGATCCAGGTGATTCGCGCGTGCCTGCCCTTCCTGCGTGAACAAGGCGGCGGCCGGGTGTTGCAGGTGTCGTCCGAAGGCGGACAATTGGCTTATCCGAATTTCAGCCTGTACCACACGAGCAAGTGGGCGATTGAAGGTTTCGTTGAGTCAGTGGCCCAGGAGGTGGCGCCATTCGGCATCGAATTCACATTGGTGGAACCCGGCCCCACGCGCACCAACTTTGGTGCGGCCCTGGTGAGCCCGCCGCCGATGGCGGTGTATGACCAGACGCCCGCCGGGGATGTGCGCAGGGCGGTGGCCAGTGGTGGGTTTGCACTCACCGGCGACCCGGTGAAGATGGCCAAGGCGATGCTGGAGGTGGCCGCTGTGAGTCCAGCGCCAAAACGGCTGTTGTTGGGCACCGGTGCGTATGAGCGTGTGCACGGGGTGTTGACCGAGCGGTTGGCGGCGTTGGAGCAGCAGCAAGAGGTGGCGCACAGTACCGAGATCGACTGATCGGGCGCGTCGATAAACGGTGCACTGGGTTTGCGGCTCATCGACTGTTCACTGCGCGCAGATCCAGACACAGAACCCTGCTGGTCAACGCCTGCGAGGATTTGGCACCCGTCGGTGGAATTGCATCCCGCCTGGCCTTTGAAATCGACGGCTCCCAACGCGATGTCGCGCTAGGCATCTGCCGAAAGCTCGAAGGTGTCCAGTTGTTGTTGGACAAAGCCCTGAACGTGGCCCACTCGACGGCTTGAGATAGACGAGGTAGAGCGCCTGAGCTATCTTCGGGCGCTCTATCGAAAGCCCAAAACAGGAAGTTACCGCTTGAGCACGTCGCCCCTACTGCGAGGCCGCACCTTCGCCCTCCTCGCCGGCCTGGCCTTTATTGCCGTGGACCAACTGGTCAAACTGCTGGCCCTGGTTTCACTGCACGCCAACAGCTTCAAAATCGGCTCTAACCCGATCAACCTGGCGCTGGAACTGAGCCTCAACCCCGGCGCCTTCCTCAGCCTGGGCGCCGCGTTGCCGCCGCAGGTCAAACAACTGATCTTTATCGTCGGCGTGGCCATCGTGGTTGCCTGGGCGATGGTGTGGTCGCTGTCCAACTGGAGCCAGCCATTGCGTAAAGTCTTGCCGCTTTACGCGATTGCCCTGGGTGGTATCGCCAACTTGATCGACCGTGTTTTTCGCGACGGGCAGGTGGTGGATTACATGGTGCTGAACGTGGGGCCGACGCATACCGGCGTGTTCAACATTGCCGATATCGCGATTACGGCCGGGGCGTTGTTCTTGATGCTCGATTTGTTCGTTAAGCCGCGCAACGCCTAACCAGCGAGGGGATTTGAGGGCACCAACCCTGAGTCCCCAGGCCATCAAAACACCGACCACCCAATCCGCTCGCTCAACAACTCCAACGCCTTCATCCCGGCCAGCGAATTGCCCGCCGCATTCAACTCCGGCGACCACACGCACACGGTGAACTGGCCCGGCACCACCGCGACAATCCCGCCACCTACCCCGCTCTTGCCCGGTAAACCCACGCGATAGGCAAAATTGCCCGCCTCGTCATACAGCCCGCTGGTGGCCATGATCGAGTTGACTTGCTTGGTCTGGCGCGCAGTCAAAATCTGCTCGCCGCTGTGGGCACTCACGCCCTCGTTGGCGAGAAAACTGAAGGCCCTGGCCAGGTCCAGGCAGCTCATTTGCAACGCGCAGTAATTGAAGTAGCTGTGCAGCACTGCGTCCACGTCGTTGTGGAAGTTGCCGAAGGCTTTCATCAGGTAGGCCATGGCCGCGTTGCGTGCGCCGTGCTGGGCTTCGGAGTCGGCGACGACGCTGTTGACCAGGATCTGCGGGTTGCCCGACAGGCGCCGCACGAAGTCGCGCATCGACAGGATCGGCACGGCAAAGCGCGACTGGTTGATGTCGCAGATCACCAGCGCGCCGGCGTTGATGAACGGGTTGCGTGGGCGGCCGCGTTCGAATTCCAGCTGCACCATGGAGTTGAACGGTTGCCCCGACGGTTCGTGACCCAAGCGTTCCCAGATGGTTTCGCCGCCGTGGTCGATGGCCTGCACCAGGCTGAACACCTTGGAAATGCTCTGCACCGAGAACAACGTGTCGGCATCACCGGCGCAGTAAGCCGAGCCGTCGTTGCCGTACACGGCGATACCGAGTTGATTGGCGGGCACATCGGCCAGTGCGGGGATGTAGTCGGCGACTTTGCCCTGGCCGATCAGTGGACGAACTTCGTCGAGGATCGACTCGAGCAGCGCCTGCATGTCTTGTCCGGTCATTGTTTCTTTGAATCAGTGATAAACGGGGCGCGCAGGATACCTGAAACGCGCCGCTCAGGTGGCGCAGTAGAGAACGTGAAGTCCAGCAGGGCGACACAGCGTTTGCATAGGGTGTGCATGGGTCAACTTCCAGGTAGGGATCGCTCGTCAATCAAAGGAGTCCAATAGCCCGTACACTGCGCCGCTGCGCTTACTCCACGAGGACTTTTGCATGAAATTGATGATTGGTTTGGCCGCCCTGTTGCTGGTATCGGCCTGCTCGACCCACTCGCCCACCGCTGCGCCGGCGCAGGATTCCGCCGCATCCACCTGCCTGGCGGGCGGTGGCACGATGAGGCAGGTCGGCAAGTTGCAGAGCTGGAAGTGCATCACGCCGTACAGGGACGCGGGCAAGGCTTGCACCGATTCGAGCCAGTGCGAGGGTGAGTGTCAGACCAGTGTGACCACGCAATCGGGCAACGGCCCTGTAGCGGGTACGTGCCAGGTGGATAACAGCCACTTCGGCTGCTCGGCGACGGTGGAGAAAGGCAAGCTGGGCCGGGCGATTTGTGTGGATTGATGGGCGCCGCCAAAACAGTCCAGGAGCGGGCTTGCTCGCGAAGGCGCAGTGTCAGTCACTGGGTGTGTCGCTGACCCGCCGCATTCGCGAGCAAGCCCGCTCCCACAGTTTTAACTGCGTACACCTAGAAAGTGCGCGACGTTGGAGACTGGCTCATCCAGCACAGTAGGCCGAACGGTGTGCGTGAACCAAAGGGCGCCACCGAATAATGTGGGAGCGGGCTTGCTCGCGAAGGCGCAGTGTCAGTCACCGGGTGTGTCGCTGACCCGCCGCATTCGCGAGCAAGCCCGCTCCCACAGTTTTAACTGCGTACACCTAGAAAGTGCGCGACGTTGGAGACTGGCTCATTCATCACCGTCGTGCCGAGTGGTTTGCGTGGGCTCCTGAACGCCACCTAACCCCTGTGGGAGCTGGCTTGCCTGCGATGAGGGCGTGTCAGCTGACATCAATGCTGCTGACCCACCGCTATCGCAGGCAAGCCAGCTCCCACAGTTTTGACTGCGTACACCTAGAAAGTGCGCGACGTTGGAGACTGGCTCATCCAGCACAGTAGGCCGAACGGTGTGCGTGAACCAAAGGGCGCCACCGAATAATGTGGGAGCTGGCTTGCCTGCGATGAGGGCGTGTCAGCTGACATCAATGTTGCTGACCCAACGCTATCGCAGGCAAGCCAGCTCCCACAGTTTTTACGGCGTACACCTAGAAAGTGCGCGACGTTGGAAACGGGTTCATCCAGCACCGTTGGCTGAACGGTGTGCGTGAACCAAAGGGCGCCACCGAATAATGTGGGAGCGGGCTTGCTCGCGAAGGCGCAGTGTCAGTCACTGAAGGTGTAGCTGACCCACCGCATTCGCGAGCAAGCCAGCTCCCACCGTTTTCAATGAGCACACGTCAAAAGTGCGCCACGTCGGATATCTGCTCATCCAGCACATCCCGCGCCAGCGCCCATGCCTGGTCCTTGGACTCTACGACCAGCAGTGGGTAGCCCCAGGCTTTGCCGAACATCGCGGCAAATGGCTTGAGGGCCAGGCGTTGGGCGGCACTGGGTTCTACCTGGATCATGCCTTTGACGAAGGTGCGCAGCGCCTGTTTGTTTTTCTTCATCCAAATCGAGGCTTGCCTGCGCTCCTCGTGAGAGTGCTCGTGGGCGTTTTCGTCCACGGATTTTTCGTGCAGCAGCAAGAAAGCCTGCTTTCTGGCCAACAACCCTTCAAAGACCACAAAGGCATCTTCCGGGCCGCTTTCGTTGGGCGCGTCGAAGACGATTTTCACCACGGGGAACGTTGTACTGTCGAGTCGCATGGCACAGCTCCTGAATGAGAGTAGATCTCACTATAGTGACCACGCTACTGGACGGCATTGCACAGAATAGCCAGACTGTTTCGCAATTCAGCCAAGCTGCGAATCGAATATGAAGCACCACCGCCTCGATCTGCATCATCCCTCGATGTCCAAGGATGCCGACGTGTTCCCGCGTGCGGTGGTGGCCGTGAGTGCCAGCAGCACCAGCGAACGCTGGGAGCACACGCCGCACTCACATCGCAAAGGCCAACTGATGTACACCCTGCGCGGGGTGATTCACTGTCAGATCGAGGCCGGTATCTGGATCGTGCCGCCCCAGTGCGCCCTGTGGATTCCCGGCGGCCTGCCGCACGCCGCGAGGGGTTCAGGTGAGGCCGAGGTGTATTGCCTGTTGATCGATCCCGACGTCAGCGGCGCCCTGCCCGCGCAATGCTGCACCCTGGCTGTGTCGGGCCTGTTGCATGAGTTGATCGGCAAGGCGGTGAGTTTCCCGCAGCTGTATGACGAAGACGGCGCCCAGGGACGTTTGATCAACACGCTGCTCGATGAACTGGCCCAGGCACCGGTCGAAGCCCTGCATTTGCCCATGCCCCAGGACCCGAGGCTGCGACGCCTGGCGGAGAGTTTGCTGGCCGACCCCAGCGACAAGGCCACCCTCAGCCAATGGGCCGTGCGCATCGGCATGAGCGAGCGCAGCATGACGCGCTTGCTGTTGGAGGAGCTGGGCCTGAGCTTCGGTCGCTGGCGCAGGCAGTTGCATGTGATCCTGTCTCTGCAACGCCTGGCCAAGGGTGAAAGCGTGCAGCGCGTGGCGCTGGACCTGGGCTATGAAAACGCCAGCGGTTTTATCACCATGTTCCGCAAAGCCGTGGGCCAGCCACCGGCCCGTTACCTGGCGGACCGCGCCGGGGCGTCGAGTACCACGCCTGCAGCCATTTCGATGCACTCGGGCGCCTGATCAGCGCTGCACCGGGACCCGAATATCGCCGCTGCGGCACTGAGTCTTGACGCTTGCGGGGCAACCGGCAAAGCGCAATTCCTTGGTCAGGCACACGCGCACTTCGGACAGCACCTTGCCCTTGCAGATCACAGCCATGCCATGGTCGCCCATGGCCGGGTTGCTCTGGCGAAACAGGTGTTCGATGTCGCGCGCTTCCAGGTAGTTGGGCACATTGAACGGCTGCAACTGCGGCGGAATCTGCACTGTCGCCAGCGCCGCATCCGTCGCGTCCAGATAGCGCGACGCATCCAGACCGCTGCACGTGCCGTGCTTGGACCATTCATGTTTAAGCAGCGTGCGCGTGGGGAATATCAAAGCGCCCTTGGCCAGTTCCTGCGCCGACAACCGCGATTGCGGGTCACACGATGCCGGCCACCCGCCTTTGGCGTATTGCGGCCATAGCCCATGCAAGACAAACCCATAGCCCTTGCCGGAGCATTGTTGGTTGTCCGGGTGCGTGAGGCAAAACGTCGGCGACCACGACAGTGACAGCAGGTAAAAATCAAAATCTCCCGCGGGCCGCTGCTCGCGTGGCGCCGCTTGCGCCACCGTGCTGGCCAGCACCAGCCACAGCGCTATCCAGGCTGTCTTGTAGTTCATCCATCTGTTCCTTGAAAACATAGGCGCCGCGCACCGCAGGACGGTTACTCGGGGCGGTTGGGATTGCGCTGCAGTACCTTGTCCAGAACCCGATCGGTCTTCAACGCCTCGATCGCCAGCGAAGGATGCTCGGCCTCGCCACGAATGTGGGCGTTCATCGCCAGCACATGGTGCCACTGGATATGCGCATGGCAAGGTACTTCGAGCACTTCGTCGACTTCGCCTTCAAGGCGCAATGGCTGGTCTTCGAACACGGCAAAGGTGATGCGGCCGCGGCTGCCGATCAGCTCTACGCGATCTTCGCGGCGGTCCGCAACGAAGTTCCAGCAGCCCATGCCCAGCGCGCCGGAACCGAAGGTCCAGCAGGCCGTCACCGCATCTTCGGCGGCATAT
Source organism: Pseudomonas sp. LBUM920 (assembly GCF_003852315.1). Classification (NCBI taxonomy): domain Bacteria; kingdom Pseudomonadati; phylum Pseudomonadota; class Gammaproteobacteria; order Pseudomonadales; family Pseudomonadaceae; genus Pseudomonas; species Pseudomonas edsoni (SeqCode). The sequence goes on along the minus strand of NZ_CP027762.1, from coordinate 2,738,806 downwards.
TCCCCGGCCTGTCGGGCGGTAAACCCGGTGACTTCGACGATATCGCCGGCCAGAAACTGAAACAAATCAAACCCGTGGCTGGCGAGGTCAGCAAAATAGCCGCCACCGGCAACAGCCGGGTCGGTACGCCAATTGGCGGCACTGGCGTCCGCGGCGGCCGGTGGTTTGCTCAAGGTCCAGATCACTTGGCGCAATTCACCGATGCGCCCGTCTCGCAGCCAGTCACGCACCTGCTCAAAGCGCGGCAGCGAGCGGCGGTAGTAGGAAACAAACAAGTGCAACCCGGCGCGTTCGAAGGTGCGCTGCATCAACGCGCTTTGCTCAGCGTTGAGGGCCATGGGTTTCTCGACACAGCAATGTTTGCCGGCGGCCGCCACCATCAGGCTGTATTCAAGGTGGCTGTCAGGCGGTGTAGCGATGTACACGGCGTCCACTTCAGGGTCGTCGATCAGTGCCTGAGCGTCGGTATAGAAGCGCGCAATGCCGTGGCGTGCCGCATAATCGCGCACCGCCTCCTCGCGACGCCCCATCACGGCCACCAGTGCCGAACCTGGCGCTTTGTAGAAAGCGGGTCCACTCTTCAATTCAGTGACACTGCCACAACCGATCATGCCCCAACGTACGGTAGTCATCTGTTCTCCTCGTCCGTTTTCATCAATCGGTCAGTATCCACATCCCCACCCGTGCGCGCCATAAGCACTTAGCATGACAATTGCATTACACTTTTATGACATACATCCCGCTGCGGGGGCACACACGATGAAAATAAGGGCCACGGTCATTTGCGAACACGAGGGGCATATCCTCTTCGTGCGCAAGGCCAGATCGAAATGGGCATTGCCCGGCGGCAAGGTCGAGCGCGATGAGCGCCCGGTCGGCGCGGCCGAACGAGAGTTGGAAGAAGAAACCGGATTGAACGTGGACGGCTTGCTGTACTTGCAGGAATTGAAGGCCCGCGACACCGTGCACCACGTGTTCGAAGCCTCGGTGGTGAATATCGCCGAGGCACGACCTTGCAACGAGATCGTCGATTGCCGCTGGCACGCCTATGCCGCGCTGGACGAACTGGACACCACCGACGCCACCCGCCACATCGTTAAATCCTTCCTACGCCGTTTGTAATTCCGCGCTCTGCACGCTGTCCAGCCAACCTCGCTTCACCACGCCATTCGCTTTCTGCCGTTCGACAAAGGATTTGACGAACGCGGCAGCGGCCGCATGCGCCACCGAAACCGCGCGAGAGTCGCCGAATAGGGCATCTTCGAAAGATGGGCCGGTTAGCCTGAGAGCCTTGCGCGGTGAAAATTGTGGGAGCGGGCTTGCTCGCGAAGGCGGCATGTCAGTCAATGAATTCGTACCCGACCCACCGGCTTCGCGGACAAGCCCGCTCCCACATTGGGTTTCCCTACCGTCAGGTAACTTGCAACCCGCCGCTGCACAGCGAAGAAGCGCTTTTGTTGTAACCCATCAGGGCGCGGTGCTTTGCTTTTGATCGAGACTCGGCCCCAGAAAGGTGACCGACACTCGGGCTGTAGTGCCAGCACTGGCGCCTTCGCGGCCTCGCTAAAGCTCGACGGCTCCCCACTGGATCTGCACAGGAACGTGAACGCTAAACCACCACTTCCCGCTCCAATACCAAGGTAATCCCGGTCTGCCCGTACGCCTTGGACACCCCATTCATGGCCTTGAAGTCGGCAAAATCCTCACCATCATTCGGGTCCATGTACCCACCGCCCGGCCGCTCCATCACATAGTGCAGGCCAATCAAAAACGTCGTCACCACGATCAACGCACGCCGGTTCCCCGCCAGCGCCGGAGGTTTGCCATGAATCACCGGGAACCCAGCCTTGATGCATTGCTCCTCGCACTGCGGGTAGAGCACCGACAGCGCCGTGGCCAGAAACCCATCCATGTAGATCGTCACATTCAACCCCAGCGAACGCGCCGCCAATGCCACGTTATGCGGGTAAGAGTAACCCGCCTTGGTCGGGTCGAAAGGCTTGACCACTCCGCCCGTAATGGCGCCGGAGGTGATCTTGTACAGCTCGACTTCACACATGTTGGTGCGCAGGGCGTCAGTCGCCGTCAGGCCTGCGGGCAAGGTGCCGCCCAGTTCCACGGCGGCGCACAGCAACGAGGCCGCCCCACAGGAAAATCCAAAGGCTTGTTTCTTTTTAGCAGCCGGCATATGCAACTCTCGAGGGTGATCGTGAGTGCATAACAGCTCAAGAGCGCGGTTTATTCCCCGCGACCTGGGGAAGTTTCTCGCGGCTTTTGGCCTGCCCGCGCTGGTACAACGCCTCCACCAGTTTCTGCCGTTCATCCTGGGGCAGATTGCTCGCGAACTGCGCCAGTGTCGTGTCCACCAAGGCCCGCAGCGCGGCGTCGGCCTCGCGCGCCTTGGCCAGCTCCGTCACCAGCACTTCGCGATCAAGGCTCGGCGCTTCCAGCTGTTTGATCACGCCCAGCCGCGCTTCGCGACCGGCCATGATCAGCGGTTGGCTGTCGGCACGGTTCTGGCGCAGTAACTGGCGCAATTCCTTGCGGCGCTCTGGCGGCAATTTGATCATCGCCTGGCGCAAACCGTGCTGGTTGACCACCGCTTCGGCAGGCCGGGGCGTGGCCATCCAGTGGTAGAGGCCGCCACCCACGCCGCCGATCAAAAACACGTTGAGCAGCACCGAGACAAGCAACCACGGTTTAAGGGATTTTGGGGTCATTGCTCGGTTTCCTCGGCGTTGACGGTGAAGACGACGTCGGCATCGCCCTGATCGAAGACGCTGGGCAGCACGTCGGATGACAGCATCGGCAACGGCACGCTCAGCGACGCCACCAGCACCCCGGCGGCGATGCCGGCAATGCCCGCGCCCACCAGGCCTGCGGGCGACAGCCAGTGGGCGTAACGCGACCAGAACGACGCCCGTCGCGGTGCAGACTCACGGATCTGGCGCGCCAGCGCCGGGTCGGCGAATGCCAACTGATGGCTGTCCAACTGCCCATCCAGCCAGCTGGCCTCAAGCAATGCCTCGCGGGCGTGGACATTGCCGCTGTCGAGCAGCGCCTGGGCGGGCGCCTGCTCAGCCAGAGGCCAGCGGTGCAGGCTGGCCCCGTAGGCGTCAGCCAGGTGCGCAAATCGTTCAGGTGTCATGGTTTTCCCCTTCCTGGGCGGGCGAGCCCGGGTGTGTCGGCAAGTTGACTGCGCAACTGGCGTCGGGCCCGCGACAGCAGGCTCTCCAGTGCCTCGACGCTGATGTTCATCAGGGCCGCGGCGTCGATATTCGACAGCTCCTGGTAGTACTGCAACACGATGGCTTCGCGCTGCCGCTCGGGCAAGGTCGCCAACGCGGCGGCCATCCTTGCACTGCGGTCGGCCGTTTCCAACTGTTCATCAAGGGCCGGCGCGCCGTCCGCCAGTTCCAGCACCTCGTCTTCGTTCAACGGGCGCTCCTTGCGCCGACGCAACCGGTCGTGGCACAGGTTGAGTGCCACGCGGTGCAGCCAGGTGTCGAAACGCGCTTCGCCAGGCCGCCAGTTGGCCGCCTGGCGCCAGATGCGCAGGAAACTTTCCTGGGCCACGTCCTTGGCCTCGTCGGCATCCCCGAGGATCCGACTGGCGAGCGCGAGCAAACGCGGAAGCTTGCGCGTCACCATTTCGTTGACGGCAGCAGGCTCGTTGTTGCTGATACGCGCCAGTAGCTCAACGTCCGGATCAGTGTCTTTCAATCGGGCAGTTCTCAATGCACTGGCTAAGGTTCAGGGTTCAGCGGATCCAGTGGCCTTCGCGCCAGTACCAGTTCGGGCCACGGGATTCCCAGTGCCCGGGTTCCCAACGGGCATTGCGCACCACCTCCTGCCAGTGGCCCGGCACCCAGGCATACGCGCCGTGCATCCATTGCCAGTGGCCACGGTCCCAGACAAAGCCTGGGCGTTCGGCGGGAATCACTTCAACACGCTCCGCCGGTGGCGCCTGGCGGATGATCACTTCGGTTTGGGCAAAGGTCGGGGTGCTGACAAGCGCGGCAAACGCCAGCGGAACCAGCAAGGCGTAGCGCAATTTGGCCAGTGGATTCATGGCAACTCCTTCATACGGCGGACGAAAATGTTCGCTGCTGATGGGTTGAACGGCGGGGTAGGAAAAATCCGTCGCGATAACGACGAAATTTCTCTCGACGCTGGTTAAGGCGAGTATTACTCAGGGGATGGCGGCGCTTGATGAAATGTTTGAAAGCGTGGCGACGGATTTGCGCAAGTGGCGGCGTTCAAGGTGTAACGCAATGCACACCATGAGGAAATAACCATGTCTCGTCGCCTGACTCTGCTTGTCGCCGCCCTGCTGATCGCCAGCCTCAGCGGCTGTGTCATCCTGCCGGAACACCGGCATTGCTGCTGGCGCTACTACGGCGCTGTGTCCACGCCCAGCAGCGCCGTCAATAGCTAACCGACTGCCGCAAAGCCGCGACGCCCGGCCTTGATCTCGGTGCGCAGTTCGCCAATCAGGTTTGCGATGGAACGGACGCTGTCCAGACCTTGGGGCGACACCCGGGTCAGCAACAGGTCGACACGCCCGGACGCCGGTTCAAATACGCTGATGCGCAGCGAGCCGTCGCTGTTGAGGCTGCACTCACACACAAGCGGCAGGAAGCCCGAGGCCATGATGCGGTTGAGTTCGATGATCGACATCATGACAAGCCCCGTCCCTGGGTTCGACCCTGCAGGTGTGATGCATCCAGCATAGATAAGCTTTTGCCGGGCACTGAACAATTAATTCAAAAGTGATACCTGGGCCGCATTTTGCCGCGCAGACGCTGTGGCGCTGACGCCAGAAACCCAGCACGCGACCTCTCGTCTGCTGCTGTGGCGAAGGCTTGACTCAGGGCGCCGTTCAAAAGACGCTCTTGGCTCTTTGCCATCACCGCGAGCCGCCCGCCATGAGCCTCATTCCTCCGAGCCAGCCCGACAGTGACGTGTACAAAACGCTGCTGGAATCGACCAAAGCCATCCCTTGGCGCATCGATTGGCAGACCATGACCTTCAGCTATATCGGCCCGCAGATCGAGGCGTTGCTGGGCTGGACCCCGCAAAGCTGGGCGAGCGTGGACGACTGGGTCGAACGCATGCACCCGGACGACCGCGAGTACGTGGTGAATTTCTGCGTGTCGCAATCACGCGCCGGCGTCGATCACGAGGCCGATTACCGCGCGCTGACGGTAAACGGAGACTACGTGTGGATCCGCGATGTGGTGCATGTGGTGCGCAAGGGCGATGAAGTCGAAGCGTTGATCGGCTTCATGTTCGATATCAGCGAGCGCAAGAAGACCGAAGAACACTTGATTCGCCTGCAAAAACAACTGGAGGAATATTCCTTCCAGGACGGCCTCACCGGCATTGCCAACCGCCGCATGTTCGACACCGTGCTGGAGCGCGAATGGGCAAGCGCCCAGCGCAGCCAGTTGCCGCTGTCGTTGATCATCCTCGATATCGACTTTTTCAAGCAGTACAACGACCACTACGGCCATATCAAAGGCGACGAAGCCTTGCGCCAGGTAGCGCGCACCTTGTCGCTGGCGGCTAACCGGCCACGGGATTTCATTGCGCGGATCGGCGGCGAGGAGTTTGTGTGGCTGCTGCCAGAGACTGACGCGGCGTCGGCCAGGCAAGTGGCGCGACGCTGCCTGCACCTGATCTGCCAACAACAGATCGAACATGGCTTTTCAGCGGTTTCCAAGCTGCTGACCCTGAGCCTGGGCGTTGGCACGCATCTGGTGACGCCCAACAGCAACCTGCTCGAGTTTGTCGAGTCAGTCGATAAGTTGCTGTACAAGGCCAAACATAACGGGCGTATGCGGGCAGAGTTTGCCGACGGTGAACTTTGACGCCACAGTCAAATTCCGGGCAAAAAAAATCCCAAGTAGCTGATGGAAACTTGGGATTTAAAAGTGCATAAACCGTGGGAGGTGAACGCCCGGCTATAGTACCGATTGTAAAAACCTGTAACAAGACGATTTTAATCCTTTCGTCGGATTGAAAACGCCGTAAGTCATTCAATAACCACACATTTTTTAAGGAGGACGGGATTATAAATGCCACTTTTTGGTGCAAGTTACGCCTCTATCTCCTTATATTAAAAAGGGTTATGAATCATAGAGGTGCAGCACTGTTGGATGATTGCCCGTTTAATTGCCGGCATGTATCGCGAAGTTCCAGGCTGTTGGACGATGCCGCACTGGCGACACGCTCCACTTGCCTGCAAAGTGCCAACCGCTCGGCCGCCTCGACGCGCGCCCGGTCGACCTGGGCATTGAGCCGCATGAAATAGCCACCCAGTAATACCGCGACGCACAGAACCCCGATCGCAAAGTAGCGAAAGCCGTAGGACGCTGGGGGTTCCGTTGGGTTCATGACACTAAGGCACCCTGCTCTTCTCGTACCGGACGTCGTCGCCCTCGACCCGAGCAACCATCGACCAGCCCAGCCGCTGGTAAAACCCGTTGGCACGGATTTCATCGCGGCCATCGGTGATCAAAAACAACCGTTCATGCTGTTCAAACAGTGCCGCTTCAGCCACCGCCATCAAGCGGCGGCCCAAGCCCAGGCCTTCGTAGCCAGGCTGTACAAACATCGCAAACACCTCGCCTGCGGCCCGGTCGACCATGGAAAAGGCGACAGGCCGGCCCTCAACCTCGGCGATCCAAACACAGGGCGCTTCACGAATGCTGTCTGCCAGCACCTGCGGGGTAATCCCCAGCGCGGTCATCTGTTCGCGGCTCAAATGGTTTTGCACCACCGAGGTGCGAATAGCGAAGAGCGTGTCGATATCGTCCGGCGTCGCCACGCGTATCAGCATTTGCATACGGGCCTCCTGTTGAAGGGCGCAATTGTATGCACATAGAAACATAAGCATTGTCGTGGATTTGTAAAAAGCCAGCCTGCAGGTGTATGAGAGCGCTGTCGAGCGCCACCGACATGCACGCGCTTTATCTACACCGCATTCGCCTGCTGCTGGCGGCGATACTGCCCCGGCGCCATGCCATGCGCCTTGCGAAAGCAGCGCGAAAAGTACGCCTCATCGGTAAACCCGCAGCGCTGGGCGATCACGCCGATCATTTGCGCGCTGTTGAGCAACAAGGTGCGCGCCAACTGCATGCGGCGATCCAGTACCAGTTGCGAAAAGGGTTTGCCGGTTTCCTTGCGCAACAAATGCGTGAGGTAGTTGGGCGAGAGGAAGGCAGCGGCCGCAGCGTCAGTCAGGTTGAGGGTTGGCTCGTGCAGATGCTCGCGAATGTAGCCCTGCACCCGCGCCAGGGCGTCCTTGCGCCCGCGCCGGGTCGCGTTATTGGCGGCAAATGCCTGCAGCGGTTCGGCGTACTGCTCGCAGACCAGACCGATCAGTTGGAAGAGATAGCCTTTCAACCGCTCACGGGCGCCGAAGGTGCGCTGGGCGTCCAGGGTGCGCATGTGCGCCAGCCAGGATTTCACGTCGTCGAAGGCCGCATCGTCGAGGATGAAATCCAATTGCTCCTGAAAGCGAAACGGCGACAACTCCGGGGCTTGGCCGATGGGAATGTCCTCCAGGTCCAGCGGGTCGCAGGTCAGCTGCGGCAGAAAAAACGCCTGGCTGAAGTTGATCAGCATGAACTCGCCGTCTTCGGGGTGGGGAATCACATGCAGGCGATGGGGCAGGATAAACGCTAGCGCCTTGTGCGGAAACGGCCGCACCGCGCCGCCGATATGCTGCACGGTGTCGCCGCCCAGGTTGATCTGGATCTGGAAATATTCATGCCGATGCGGGCTGGTCAGCGCCGCCCGCCCGCGCTTGTCGCGGATATAAAAGTCGGGACGGTCGCTGCGTTGTTCCATGCCATAAGTGGTGACGCGGGTGCCTGGCATAACGAAATCTCGGGTGGCCTGGGCACCACTGTAGCCTCAACCCTGGCTGAGGGTGAAGCTCAGCTCGCCAACGCCGTCGATGCCGGCAGTAACCACATCGCCCGGCTGCAGCGCGCCAACGCCGGCAGGGGTGCCGGTAAAGATCAGGTCACCGGCCTTGAGTGCGACGGATTGCGAGGCATAGCTGATCACTTCACTGACCGACCAGATCAAGTCGGCCAGGTCGCCTACCTGGCGCTGTTCGCCATTGACCTTCAGCCAGATTTTGCCGGTAGACGGGTGCCCCACCGCACTCACGGGCTGCAACGCGGTGCTGGGCGCCGACTCATCAAAGGCCTTGGCCCATTCCCACGGGCGTGAGAGCTTTTTCGCCTGGGCCTGGAGGTCGCGGCGGGTCAGATCGATGCCGACGCCGTAACCCCAGATGTGGGAAAACGCATCCTCGGGAGTGATATTTACCCCGCCCTTTGCGATAGCCACCACCAGCTCCACTTCATGGTGAAGATCGGCGGTCAGCGGCGGATAGGCAATGACGCCCTCGGCCGGCACCACCGCATCGGCCGGCTTCATGAAGAAGAACGGCGGCTCGCGATCCGGATCATGCCCCATCTCGCGGGCATGTTCGCTGTAGTTGCGGCCCACGCAGAACACGCGGCGCAGCGGAAAACGTGCCGCGCTGCCATGGATGGCCAGGGATGGGATGGGTTCAGGAGTAATTACATAATCAGTCATGGCCTGCGCCTCTTGGTTTGCCTGGCGCCAGTATGACGAGACGTGCCAGGGCAAAGTTGGACAGGCTGACGCAGATTTTGCACTGGCCGGTGCAGGTTAACGGGTTATTTGCGCGCCACCTTATAGCGCAGGCAATCCTGATAAAAGCTCTGACGAATCGCCTCGGGCTTGAGCCGGGAACGGCTGTCGTAGGTCTGCTCGGTGATGCCCATGGCCATCATGCGCATCCATGACTTGCTGAACGTGATGGTCTGGATTTTTTGCCGTGCGGCATACAGCGACACGCCCGACAGTTTGAGTTCCTGGGCCCTGGCGGCAGTGCCGGCGCCCCAACTGCACATGTACTTGTCACCCTCGCGCAGCTCCCGTGCCTGCACGGCAGCTGCGCCGCTCGCCAACGAGCAGGCGATCAGCATGATTCCAACAGTGCGCATTTGCTTCCTCACCTAACCACCTGAAAATAAAAGTGATTCTGGCGAGAATTTTGTTACAAAGGGGCCATTAAATTGCCTTATCTGCCGTTCACCATTGATAGGTCGCACTCGCCTGCACCGTACGCTGCGAGCCATACCAGCACCACGAATAGGAATAACAGGACGCCACGTATTCCTTGTTCGCCAGGTTAGTTGCGTTCAGCGCCAGGCGCAGGTTGTCCATGGGGTTGGCGATATTCGGGATGTCGTAGTGCACCGCCGCATCAACCAAGGTGTAGCCCGGCACTTTCAGGGTGTTGGCGGTATCGCCCCAGGACGAGCCGACATAGCGCGCCCCCGCGCCGACGCCGAAGCCCTTGAGCTGGCCGTCGTGGAAGGTGTAGTCGGCCCACGCCGAGGCGGTGTGGCGCGGTACACCGTAGGTGGTGGTGCCCTCAACCGGAATCGCCGGACCTATGCCTTTATCAGTGAGCGGCGCGTACTGCACGGTGCTGTTGGACTTGCTCGCGCGGTTGTCCAGGTAGGCGTAGGCCGCAGTGATGTCGAGGTTATCGTTGAGGCTGGCCTTGCCTTCCAGCTCGAAACCACGCGACTGTTGCTCGCCGTCCTGGACGCTGCAACGGCCGTTGCCACACAGATGACTCGGGTCCGGGTCCAGGGTCGGCACGTTGCTCTGGCGCAGGTCGAAAATCGCTGCGGTGATAAAGCTGTTGCTGCCCGGCGGCTGGTATTTGATGCCGATTTCATACTGCTTGCCTTCGGTCGGCTTGAACACTGAACCGCCATAACCGGTGCCCGATTGCGGGTTGAACGACTCCGCGTAGCTGGCATACGGCGCCAGGCCGTTATCGAACAGGTAGACCACGCCGACACGGCCGGTAAACGCCTTGCTGTCCAGGGACGACTTGCTCTTGGCGCCGGAGCTGATGGTTTTGGTGGTGCTGTCGGTGCTGGCCCAGTCATAACGACCACCGAGCAACAGCACCCATTTGTCCCACTTCATTTGCTCTTGCAGGTACGCCCCGGTTTGCTCGCTGCGAGAGGTTGCATCGGTGGTGAAGGCCGGCGTGACCACAGGCGCGCCGTAGACGGGGTCGAAGATGTCGAGGTTCGGCCCCTTGCCGTAACCGGCCTTGGTGTCGGTGCGGGTGTTCTGGTAGTCGAGGCCCATCAACAGCGTGTGCTGTAACGGCCCGGTGTCGAATTTGGCTTGCGCTTGGTTGTCGAGGGTGTAGGCGTCCATGTCGACATCGGTGGCGATGGTCGACCGCGTGGATGTGCGGTAATCGGCCTGCAGGTTGCTGTTGTAAATGCTGCGGTAGATGCCTTCGGCGCGCAGGTAACGCGCGTTCTGGCGCACAGTCCAGACATCGTTGAAGTGATGCTCGAAGGCGTACCCGACGGAGTAATACTCGCGGTCGCTCTTCTCGAAGTTCTTTTCGCCGTCGTAGAAATCCACGTCGATCTTGCGCCCGGTGGGGCTGCGCAACACCGAACCCCAGGCGGGCACAGAGCCGTAGGACGCGCCTTTGGGGTCCTTCTGGAAATGCCCGAGCAAGGTCAGCGAAGTGTCCTCGTCCGGGCGCCAGGTCAAGGCGCTGGACAGCGACTGGCGACGGGTTTCGGTGTGTTCGACCTGGCCATCGGCGTCGTCGAACAACCCCGCTACGCGGTAGGAATACACCCCCTGGTCGTCCAGCGGGCCGCTGAGGTCGAAGGTGGTGCGCTTTTTGTTGAAGGTGCCGTACTCGACGCCGACTTCATGAAACGGCGTGTCCAACGGACGCTTGGTGACCATGTTGATCACCCCGCTCGGCGTGCCCTGCCCGTACAGCACCGACGCCGGGCCGCGCAGCACTTCGACGCGCTCCAGGTCAAAGGCGTCTTTTTGCGGCAACGCGTCACGACTCGACGGCATGCGCAGGCCATCGAGGTAAGTGGCCGGGGCGAAACCGCGGATGGTCAACTGGTCGAGACGCGAGGCCGTGGCACCTCGGGTTTCCGGCACCACGGCGGCGCTGTAGCGCAGGATCTGGTTGAGGCTTTCGGCGTTCTGCGCGCGCATCTGGTCCTTGGTGACCACGGAGATCGACTGCGGGGTTTCGATCAGCGCGGTGTCGGTCTTGGTGCCCGACAGGCTGCGGGTGGCCACATAACCGGCGACTGGCCCGGTGGGGCTTTCGCTGTGGTAGGCGCCGCTGATGGTGGTGGCCTGCAACTCCATGGCGCCGCCGCTATCCGGAATGGCTTCCAAGCGGTAGCGGTCGGCAGAGATCTTCAGCGCCTGCAAGCCGCTGCCGGCGAGCAATTGGCTCAGCGCCACGTCGGTGTCGTACTGCCCACTCAAGCCATTGCTGTGCTTGCCGCGGGTCAAACTTGCATCGAATGCCAGTACCAGGCCGGCCTGTTCGGCCAGGCTGTTGAGGGCCTGGCTGAGGTCACCGGCGGGAATCGAGAAACGGCGCGACGCGCTGCTGCTTTCTTCGGCGAACGAGGACTGGACGGCCAGCAATGGCACGGCGGCAAAGGCAAACGCCACTGACAGGGCCAGTGGATGCAAAGGACGAGCAAGGCGCGACATGGGAAATCCTGCGTAATAGAGGTGCTATTAACCATGACGGCCATGTGCGGAAATCGGGCAAGGATGAGAGTGGTTTTTATTTGCTGAGGTTTTACGCAATGAGTTTGATCGCTTTTTTTTGTAGGCCTTCAGGCTAGTTCTTGGCGGTTTTTACCCGCTTAAAGTCGTCCCTTTCTGATTTTCTCAGCCGCTCATCCAGGCGCTTTTTCCTGCGGCATGCTCCGACGCCTTGCCATTTTGCCGAGACGTCACGGATGACCCACGCCGCCCACATTGCCTTTATCGAACATGAGCTCAATGGCTTCCATCAGAGCCTGGCGGAGTATCGCCAGCAGATGGGTGCCTGGTATGCGCGGGCGCTGGACTCGGTCAGCCATGCAGCGGACATGCCGTCGTTGCTGGGGATGGACAGGGTATTGCGGGTGGGGGATTCGCAACGTTCCTTCAGCATTTCCGATGCGGATTTTTCCACCGTTGCGCGCTGCCAGGCGGGTGGCGAGCTGAAGATCGAGAGCAAGTTCGAGTCGGTGTACGACGTGCCGATCGGCGAAATCCCGGTTGAGGTGATTCGCCTGGAAGACGGCAGTTCTACGCGAGTCATGCTGGATGAACATGGCAAGGCCTCCCACACCTGCGTGGCCGGTGGGCGCTATCAGGTGCGGGTACAGGGCGGCGTTTCCGCACAGCAGGTAGACGCGTTGTTTGCCTCCTACGCCGGGTTGACGGCGGACCTGGAGCAATGGCTGCGCGAGCAATGGAACGGCTTCAAACCGTCCTGGCAGCAATCCACCGCCAGCGCGATTGGCAGCGGCGTGCTCGCGGGCAGTTGGGCGGCAATCAAGGAGGTCTGGGACAGCATCAAGCTGGTCCAGGCGATTCTTGCAGACCCCATGAAGTTCGGCGAGCAACTGGGTGCCGAGGCCGCCAAGTTGGCGCAGTTGGCCACCGATGCGCCGCAGGTCATGGAAAAGGCCATGTTGCTGGCCAGTGACGAGGCGGCGCTGTACCTGATGGTGCGCACGGCGATGCTGTGGCTGGACGCGTTGCCACCGGGCGATATTGCCGAGGCGGCGGCGGGGTTTGTGGTGTCGCTGCTTATCGATCTGGTGATTGGCGCGGTGTTGATGATCGCGCTGCCGGCGGCGGGTGTGGCGTATCTGAGCTTGCGGTTGGTGAAGTATGGCGCGCGGATACTGAATGCCGCGGTTGGCTTTGTGCGTGGCCTGCTCGGGATTCTGACCAAGTTCATGCAGGCGGTGGATCGCTACAAGGCCGTGGCGGTTCGCGGCGTCGTCGGTGGGCTGAAGCAAGGCACGATGCAGATGCGCTGGCGGGCGCGGCAGAACGCGGTGTTGAAGCAGAAAGAGCATGTGGATGATGTGCCTGCGGCTGCGAAGAATCCCCGTGGAGGAATTGCTGACGCTTACCGATGGTGCGCTGGACGGGATATTGCCGTTTGAGTGGACGCGGTTGTACCGCACCAGTGCGGTGGAAGTGGATTGCGGGTTGGGGTTTGGCTGGAGTCATGCGCTGGCACAGCGGTTGGTGGTTTCGGGTGATTCGGTGGTTTGGACGGATCATGAGAATCGGTCGACTGCCCTGCCCTTGCCTACCGCCGCTCGACCGGCGATCACCAACAGCTTGGCTGAAGCGGCGATCTATTTGGGTGCCCTGCCCGATGAGTTGGTGCTGGCCCAGGCATCACGGTTTTACCACTTTCGCGATGGTGTACTGACGGCGATCAGTGATGCGTATGACAACCGGCTGCGGGTTATTCGTGATCGTTTGGGGCGGATTGAGCGGCTGGATAGCGGCGCGGGTCGGTCGCTGTTTTTGCGCTATGAACTCGGTCGTATTGTGGCCGTGGACTATCAGGTTCATCGCGCCAAAGGCCGTGAGCCGTATGTATGGGTGACGGAGCAGAACGTCGTTTCCTATGCCTATGACGAGGCAGGACGATTGGTTTCTGCGACCAATGCTGTAGGTGAAAGCGAGGTTTATCGGTACGACGAACAGCACGTCATTCTTGAGCGGCAATTGGCCGGTGGGGCGAGTTTCTTTTGGGAGTGGGAACGGGCTGGCAAGGCGGCGCGCTGTGTTCGGCACTGGGCCAGTTTTTCGCAGATGGACACGTGCTATGTCTGGGATGACAACGGCAAGGTTACGGTTCACAACGCTGATAGCAGTCAGGAAGTGTATGTCCACGATCAGCAGGCGCGGCTGGTACAGCGCATTGATCCGGACGGCGCGGAGCACTTCAAATCCTACGACGACAAGGGCCGGCTGACGGTTGAGCAAGATCCGCTGGGGGCGGTGACGGCGTATCAGTACGACGACGCGGGACGCTTGGTGGCGTTGTTTCCGGGAGAAGATGAGCCGACATCCTACGAGCATGACAACGGGTTCGTACGGGTTATACGGCGGGGTGATGCGGTTTGGAAATACGAGCGTAATGACCAGGGCGACGTTACGCGTCAGACAGATCCTGACGGCCATGTTACGGACTACACCTACAACAAACACGGGCAGCTAGCTGGGGTTTGGTATCCGGATAACGGTTGTCATCGGCTGGTCTGGAATGAGCGTGGGCAGCTCCTTGAAGAGCAGCTGCCGAATGGCGGGGTTAAGCGGTATCGCTATGACGATGTTGGGCGACAGGTTGCGCGTGAGGATGAGCATGGCGCGCTGACTCAGTATCAGTGGGACGGTGTGGGCCGGTTGGTTCGTGTCGTACTTCCAGGCGGTGCCACGCGGGAATTCAGCTACAACCCCTACGGAAAAATCACCTCCGAACGTGATGAATTGGGCCACGTCACTCGTTACGAATATGCCGACGGTTTGCATCTGATCAGCCGTCGCATAAATGCTGATGGCACCCAGGTCAACTACCGCTACGACAACGTGCGGTTACTGCTGACCGAGATCGAAAACGAAGTCGGCGAAACCTACCGGCTGGATTACCATTCCAACGGCCTGATCCAGCAGGAAGTCGGCTTTGACAGTCAGCGCACGACTTACGTGTATGACCTCAGCGGCAACTTACTGGAGAAAACCGAGTACGGCGGCGACGGCAGTCAGCTAGTCACCCGCTACGAGCGAGAGTTTTCCGGCCGCCTCGTACGAAAAACCCTTCCAGACGGCGCAGTTGTCGATTACACCTACGACCGCCAAGGCAACCTCCTCAGCGTCGACGACGGCCACTGGGCGTTAGCCTACGAATACGACAGCCAAAACCGCCTCATCGCCGACCACCAAGGCTGGGGCACCCTGCGCTACGGCTACGACGCCTGCGGCCAACTGAAAAACCTGCGGCTGCCGGATAACAACCGCCTCACCTTCAACCACGACAAAGGCGGCCACCTCGCCACCGTCGAGCTAAATGGCAAAACCCTCACCTCTCACCTGTTCAAAACCGGAAAAGAACGCCAACGCCAACAAGGCCAGCTCCTCAGTCACTACGACTATGACGACCAAAACCGTCTACACGCCCACGCAGTCACTCAACAGGAGCACAAGCTCTACCGCCGCCACTACGACTACGACAAATCCGGCAACCTCACCCGCCTGCTCGACACCCGTAAAGGCGAGCATCACTACCACTACGACCCCCTCGCCCGCCTGACTCGAGCGGATCACTCGCAAGACGTGCAAGAGCGCTTTGGCCACGACCCAGCGGGCAACCTACTGATGCAAGACCGCCCCGGCCCGGACATCGTGGCGGGGAATCGGTTGGTGATTCAGGGCGATCATCATTATGACTATGACGCGTTCGGCAATCTGATCCGTCAACGGCGCGGTAAAGGCCATCAACTCGTCACCGAGTATCGCTACGACTGCCAGCATCGGCTGATAGGCATCACTCAGCCCAACGGGCAAACGGCCAGTTATCGCTATGACCCGTTCGGTCGGCGGATCAGCAAAACCGTCGACGACATAACCACAGAGTTTTTCTGGCAAGGCGACAAGCTGGTTGCGGAGCATCACGCGGACAGGCATAGCAGTTATATCTACGAGCCGGACAGTTTCCGTCCGCTGGTCCTGCTGGAGGGCTTTGGTCCAAAAAATACCCAGCCGTTCCACTACCAACTCGACCACCTCGGCACCCCGCAGGAACTCACCGCCCCCGACGGCGAAATCGTCTGGTCCGCGCACTACCGCGCCTACGGCCAGATCAGTCGCCTCGACATCAACAAAATCGACAACCCACTGCGCTTCCAAGGCCAATACTTCGACCCAGAAAGCGGACTGCACTACAACCGCCATCGCTACTACAATCCAGATATTGGTCGCTACCTGACGCCTGACCCGGTAAAGCTGGCGGGTGGGATCAATGCTTACCAGTACGTGCCCAATCCTACGGGGTGGGTTGATCCGCTGGGCTTAAACACATGTCCAGGTAAGGATAAGTGCAAGCCAAATACCTCAATTGAAGATCCAATAGCAAAGACGAAAACGTCTGAAGGAGAGCCACTCAACCCCACGACCTCAAATATTGAGATGGGATACCACAAAGAAACATATGCTAACAAGCCAGTAAAACCTGAGGAAACAACTCGAAAGTGGGATGATTTTTTAGGGCCTGGCCCTCACACGAATACTAATCCGCGAACCGGTAAACCCGACCTCGATAGAATAGTTTCCGTCGATGCGAAAAGAAGCATTCGTTACGGTGCTCACGAGATGAACAGTAAGCCAAGCAAACATCACTATCATGAGGAAACATGGACTCTCGAGCTTAAAAACAACACGATGAATGTTGACAATACCGTTGTAAGAGTCCCATTACCGAAGAAGTAAAATGAAAATTCGAATCATCGATACATTTTCTGAGCTAGGCGCACTGCACGTGCGGTTCCACTCCCCCTTCGGAAGTGGGACTGCCCTATGGAGCGACTCTGTGCCAAAAGCCGGTGAGATCATTGATGTGGAGTTCGATTTGGATGAGGTTTTTTCGTGGGGGAAAAACATGAGGCACTCCTCTGAAAAAACACCGAAAATCACTACGTTAGCCAATGTCACTTATATTACCGCTGAACTATCCCAAGGCGCAGATGAAGAGTGCGCAGCGTTAAAACTCAGCGACTCAATCATCCTCATCGAACTTGACGGACCGATCCCCCTGCAATCCGGATTCGTCGAGGTAAGAGCAGCTAAGATCTACCTCTACCCAACAAACATTTAACCCCTCACCCCCACGCCACCACCAACAACCCCACCCCCAACACCAAACACAACGGCGAATAAAAATACGTATCCAACTTGGCAAACCTCGACCCACCCACCTTTTTGAAAAACCCCACCAACTCCGAATCGCCAATCGCCCTGGCAAACATCACCACGGCAATCGCGCTGATCCCCCACTGCAGCGCGCCATGGGACACCGGCGAGAAATACAGGCCGGCCCGCAGGCAGACGAGCAGCGCAATCGCCACCAACCCCATCGCAACCAAAAATGTCCCCAGTGCCGAGGGTTTGAACGCTGGCCGCGGCCCGTGGGCAAATTCGCCGGGCAGTTGGGGGATGGCGGCAAGGCTGCCGAGTTTGCCGCCGGCGGCCCAGTACAAGTGCACCATGCTGATGCAGGTAAAAACCCCGACTATCCATCGCGCGATGACAAAGCTCATGGCGGGCGCTCCCTGAAATGTGCGAATGATGATAGTCGCCCTGAGATTTTTTGTAGGCATTTCGTCGGCGGCTGATGGTAAAGTGCCGCCCCATGAAAATCGCCCGTGCCGACCGCTCACTCATTGCCTGGATGCTCTACTGCTGCGTCCTGTTCAATGTGTTCGCGTGCAGTATTGGGCATGGGCAGATGCTGGGAATGCAGCTCAACGGCATCGGCGGCCAGTTCTGTACGGTGGACCCGCGCACCCAGGCGCCCGCGCAAACCAATTCCACGGATGAGAACCTGCCGACGCTGTCCAAGGCGTTCGGCTGCCCGCTGTGTTCGACCGGCGGTATGGGCCCGGCACTGAGTTCCAGCCTGAATGTGGCGGTGTTGCCACAACCCCATGCGCCACCACCGGCGGTGGTGCTTGCCGCTGACATCCCTGCCCGCTTCACCTGGCCTGCGGCCAACCCGCGCGCGCCTCCCGCTTTCGCCTGATCCCTTCGCTTTCCAATCTGCACCGGCCTCCGTTCCCGTTGGGGAATACGCGCGGCTGTGCGTTGTTTTCAAGCCAAGTTTTTCAGGATTCAACCATGAAACATTTACCTCTGTTGGCGGGCCTGTTCGGCTGCCTGCCTGTCTGTGGCTGGGCGCTTGAGTTGGCCCCCACCACCATTGATGGTGAGCAAACCGCTGAGCCGGGCCTGGCCCTGGATCAATCCAGTGGCATGGCGTCGCGGCTGGGCTTAAGCGTGCGGGAAACCCCGGCGTCGGTGGCCATTGCGACTCGCAACGACATTGAGCGCCATGGCGCCAAGACCTTCCGCGATGCGGCCAACACCTTGCCTGGCGTCAACGCCAGCGCGCCGCCGGGGTTTGGCGGGTTTGTGTCCTACCGTGGATTCACCAGCAGCCAGATCACTCAGATGTTCAACGGCATCAACGTCGCCACCGGCTTGGCCCGGCCGGTGGATGCGTGGATCTATGACCGCGTCGAACTGGTCGGTGGCCCCTCCTCCTTGATCAATGGTGCCGGCTCCGTGGGCGGTTCGCTGAACTATGTGACCAAGTTGGCGACCCGCGAGGAGCAAGCGGCAGAAGGCCAGCTCACCTACGGCAGCTACGACACCGCCGGCATGGCTTTTGGCGTCAACCATGCGCTGACGGAACCGGGTGCCGAGGTGCAGCATTACGCGCGTCTGGACGTGAGCCGCAACACCAACCACAGCTATATCGACCGCGACCAGCGGGATGCCTGGAGTGTGGCGTTTTCCCTGCTCAGCGACCTGACGCCCAACCTGTCCCACACCTTGGCGCTGGAATATCAGGATGAACATGAGGACAGCCCGTACTGGGGCACGCCGGTGCTCAACCCCAAGGCGGGTGAGTTGAAAATCGACCGGCACAACCGGTTCAACAACTACAACGTTGCCGATGGTCGTTACGAGCAGCGCACGATCTGGGCGCGTTCGATCATTGATTATCGGATCAACGACAGCACCACGCTGAAGAACACGCTCTATCACTTGGACAGCCAGCGCGACTACCGCAACCTGGAGACCTACCAATACAATGCCGATAACAGCGCGGTGAACCGTTCAACGGCCTACCAGGTGCGTCATCAGGGCGAACAGAACGGCAACCAGTTCGAACTGCGCCATGACGATACGTTCTTCGGCTTGTCGACCACCTGGTCCGGCGGCTTCGAGTACAAGGTCAACAGCACCACCAACAACCCACTGAACGTGCCGGGTAACAGTAGCGTGGACCCGAACCATTACACCCCGGGGCACTTCTACGATATACCGGGCACCCGGCCGGGCTTCGTCAAGGACAAAACCAATGCGGTCACCACCAAGGCACTGTTCGCCGAAAACCGTCTGGGCCTCACCGACAAACTCTCGCTGCTGACCGGCCTGCGCTACGACGCTATCGACCTGGACGTTACCAACCACAGAACGGTGACGGCCACCAACCCACGTCACTTCAAGCGCAGCTGGGAGCCGGTGACCGGTCGCGTGGGCCTGACTTACCAGTTCATCCCGTCGGCCAACGTGTATGTGCAATACAGCACCGCGGCCGAGCAGCCGTCGACCACCACCCAAGTGTTCGACGTGTCGACCGGCAAACAGTGGGAAGTGGGCAGCAAGTTCGATTACCTGGACGGTCGCGGCTCGGCCACCGTCGCGGCCTACAAGATCGAACGCAAGGATTTTGCCGTCACCGACCCGCTGGACCCGAACAACAGCATTCCAGTGGGCGCGCAGTCCTCCAAGGGCATTGAGTTGGCCAGCTCATTGCGCATCACGCCAACGCTGCTTGCCGAGGGCAATTTCGCCTGGGTGGACGCCGAATACGATGACTTCAACGAAAAAATTGCCAGCGGCGCGGTGGTCTCACGCAAGGGCAATACGCCCACCAACGTACCCAAGCGCGTGGGCAACGTGTGGCTGACTTATGACTTTACGCAAGACTGGCAAGGCGGCGTGGATGCGCGGTATGTCGCGCAGGTGTATGCGGACAATGCCAATACCCTGACGGTGCCGGCCTACACGCTGTTCGGGACGTTCCTGCGCTACAAGGTGAACTCACACACCTCGGTCACCGGCCGGGTGCGCAACCTGACGAATCAGGTGTATGCGGAGTTTGCACATGTGTCGCCGGCGTATTACCTAGGGTCGCCAAGGACCTTCGAGGTGGCCGTTCAAACCAAGTTCTAAGCCTGAAATACAATAAAAATGTGGGAGCGGGCTTGCCTGCGATAGCATCACCTCGGTCTACCTGATAAACCGAGGTGCCTGCATCGCGGGCAAGCCCGGCTCCCACACAAGCCCACATTTGAATCTGCATCGAATAGAAAGATTGTCGGCTTACTTCAGACTCGCCTCAACCTTCTGCGCCACATCCGCCGTCAACCACGCCTTCCACACTTCAGGATGCTCTTTGAGAAACGCCTGAGCCACTTCGCGTGGCGCCGTATGATTCTCGCTCATGGTCGCCAAGGCCTTGTTCAGCGGCTCGATGGGAAACTGAACCTTGGTAAAAAATTCGGCAATCTGCGGGTTTGCCTGCTGGAACGGCGTCGATACGCCAATGCTCAACTTGGACGCTAATGACCGAGTGGGCCTCGGGTTGGGGTTATCCGCGTCGGTCAGGGTCTTCCAGGCATCGGCATCAAACGGCGGCTCTTCCAGCTGGATCAGTTTGTAACGCCCCATCAGCGGCGTCGGCGACCAGTAGTAGAACAACACCGGTTTGCCACGACGGATCGATGACGCAATCTCGGCATCCAGAGCGGCGCCCGAACCACTGCGAAAATTCACGTAGCTGTCGTCCAGGCCGTAGGCCTTGAGCTTCTGCTTGTTGACCACTTCCGAAGTCCAGCCGATGGGGCTGTTGAGGAAGCGCCCCTTGCCTGGAGATTCCGGGTCTTTGAACACATCCTTGTAACGCGCCAGGTCTGTGACGCTTTTGAGGTCTGGCGCCAGAGGCTTGAGGCCCTTGGCAGGGTCGCCCTTGACGACATACTCCGGCACCCACCAGCCTTCGGTGGCGCCCTTGACCGTATCGCCCAGGCCTACCACTTTGCCCTCGGCCTCAGCCTTGATCCACACCGGACTGCGGCCGGCCCACTCTTCGCCAATTACCTGGATGTCGTTTTTCGCCAGCGCGGTTTCCAGGGTGATGGTAGTGCCGGGCAAGGTATCGGTGGGCAGGTCATAGCCCTTCTCAACGATAAAGCGCAGCACCTCGGTGATCAGGCTGCCACTCTCCCAGTTCAGGTCGGCGAAATGCACCGGAGCCTGGGCGGCCGATACCGGCAATGAAGCCACCGACAGGCTTAGCGCCGTCAGGGACGCTGCCAACAGGGTTCTCAATCCTTTCATGCCTTTTGCACCTCGCGTTTTCGCAGCCATAGCGGACGGCTTTGCTGCCAATGCGCGAAGCCTCTGATTAGTTAAGTCAACTCAACTGTAGTAGAGGTTCCGGAAGAGCAGAAATACACGCGAGGTTTATCGACTACTCACTGGCCTTGAAGGTCACCAGTTCACCCTTGCGCCACTTGGCGGCCTTGCCGGTCACGGCCTTGAGCGTTTTGGTGAGGTTTTCCTGCAGTTGTTCGTGAGCGGCAAACACCAGCATTACGCTGTGGCCTTCCTTGAATACGATGCCCTGGCCTTCGGCTGAAGAAACAAAGGCGTAATCGCCCAGGCCATACACCGTCAATTTGATATCGCGGAACTTCAATTCGAATTTACCGCCTTCACGGCTCGGCAGCACCGCCGCGCGAAAATGGTCGCCGACCTTGAGCTCCAGGCGCGGCTTGTCATCCACCACCATCGCCGCTTCGGTGTCGATTTCGGCAATGTAGATGCCTTCCGGCGTCTGTTCGGTGATGTAAACAAAACGGGATTGAAACTGCTTGACCAACTTTGCGCGCAAATCACCCAGCACGAATAACGCGTGCATATCCAGATTACTGACTGCCAAGGAAACGCCCCCACATCAAAAAAGCACGGACCGCCGCAGCGGACAGCACAAAAAACGGCCGTAACGGCTCGATCACACATTCATTAAAAAACTGAAGAGAACCCGCTGCTGCGCTGTAAGACTAGTACACAGATGCGCGATGGACCTTATGCAAGTCATCAGGCGCCACAGGAAATCACAGGTTCAAGGACCTGAGAATACAGGCCGATCAGCTTCAGAGAATAACCCAATTAAAAACGCAGTTTCCGACAGCTTACACATCACAAAATACCTGGCCATGGAACCAGGCCAACGCTGTGGACGACAATACTAAAACAGCAACGCGGGTCAAAACCACCTGAAAACGCTGCGGGCAAGTCAAACAAGATCGACCGACAGGAGCCGGCCATGCACACACGTCAACTCAATGCTACGTCTTCCCGCACTCGTTCATCATGTCCAGACGAGCGTCAATACTACTGCCTGGACAGCCCCGACGGGTACTCCAATTCCGTTCTTTACCAAGTTGTACCGGCGGGCCGCGATTTCTTTCATATTCTGGAAGTGACCAGCGGCAGGATCAGAGGCTTTCGCAGCAACCACATCCGGGCCTGCGAATTGGCTAAAAAGCTGGAAGCCAACCCGCTGACCTTTCACCCGGGAATCGTTTCGTCATCTGGATGAGTTTACTGCGCCGCCGCCCCTCAACAACTGCCATACTGGCCCGTCCATTGAAGTTTGCCCCTATCGGGTCAGGTTTTATCAGTGCAGTTACCTTGAAGGGAAGGCTATACGTGACGGAATTTGATATTGGCGAATTTTTCATCCATGGCGATGCGAGGGAAGTTGACGGTGAGTTTCAAGCGGTGATCATCATGCGGGCCAAACCACCGCTGACCACGGTCACAACACACCAGGTAGAAAAAGATCGTTGGTTCAAAACTGTCGATGCCGCTGCAACGGCGGCAAAAGATGCCGCCAAGGCACTTAAATCCGCCGTGGATTCAGGTGCACTCAATTCCTGACAATCCGATAGAACTCTGCCGCCTCCTGCGCCTCACATGCACAACGACCATCACCTTGCATGGAGAACACTATGGACGCGCCAATCCCTACTCTCGAAACGCTGTTTGAACAATTGGGCCTGGATTCAACCCCGGAGGCAATCGACGCATTCATCGATGCACACCCGTTGGCTGAAGACGTGAAGCTGATCGATGCGCCTTTCTGGACGCCGCAACAAGCGGCGTTTCTGAAAGAAGAACTGCGTGAGGACGCCGAATGGGCTATCCCCGTGGACGAACTGAACCAGCGCCTGCATCAACCCCACTAACGAGCCTCAATGCAGGCTGTCGGATTGCTCCAGGCGTAATAACGCCTCCCAGGCAGCCCTGCACTCCTGCGCTTCTTCGCGGCTGGCGAACGCCGTGCCGCGTTGCTCGCCATTGAGCAGCACAACCCAGCAGGCTTTCTGACCCAGCGAGCGCAGGGTTTCGGGCACACCACTGCCGATCATCACGGCGACATCGACTTTGTTTTGCATGGAGCCTCTCCGCCACATTAGTTAGCTACCTAACAATGTTGGCCATGCTACGGTTTTTTTCCAGTTGGAAAAAGCTATCCCCGGAATAGCTCCATTGCATAAACAGCAACAATCGCTAGCGTGCCGGCTTCGCCACCTTCGGTTTATAGCCCAGCCGCAACCCGCCCCAATGCCGCCCGTTGACCATGATCGGCACCGACAAGTCGTGCATCAACTCGCCGGTATCGCGGGTATAGGTCTGCAATAGCACTGCTTGTTGATGGCTGCCACAGCGGATGCCGGTACGGTCTTCGAACTTGCGCTTGGTGCGGTTCTGCACCGCATCAACGCGGGCGTCGCCGGTGAGCGCGTGGGAAAACGCCTTGTTGTGTGTCGGTACATAACCCTGAGGCGTGCAGGCAATGGCGAACACCAATCCCTCATGACGCGGCAGCAGCGCTTCCTGGATCGCCGGCAAAACCTGATCGGTGTAACGGTCAAAACGTGTGTGGTACTTGCTCGGGCTGGTATTCGGGATGGGCGTGTAACTGCGGTCAAACAAGTCCTGCAGGCTGATGCGGTTTTGCAATACATCGGCTTCGAACTGCTCGGCGATGCGGTGTGCGCCCTCGCGGGCTAAATCGTAGATGCGCTGGTGATAGTCATCCAGGCCGACTTCTGCCAAGCGCTCACTGATGGTTTCGGCTTGCCCTTCCATTTGCACGGCGGCGTCGGCCAGTTGGCGGGTTTGCTGGTCGCTCACGGTCAGATCGCTGCGCATCTGCTCCACCGCATGGAACAGGCTGTCGAGTTGCGCGCGGTTGGTATCGGTGCCCTGCGCAATTTCATTCACCTGCCCTTCCACGTCCGCCGCCAGGCTGGCGATGCTCTCCAGTTGTTCGCCGGCGTGTTCCACCTGTTCAACGCCCGTGTGCAGGTCCGCCGACAACTGTCGAATCTGCTCCACCACTTGCGCCGTGCGTTGCTGGATATCGGCGACCATCACTCCAACCTCATCGGTCGCCGTGGCAGTACGCCCAGCCAGGCCGCGCACTTCATCGGCAACCACGGCAAATCCGCGCCCATGCTCACCGGCTCGCGCCGCTTCAATGGCCGCGTTCAAGGCGAGCAGGTTGGTCTGGCTGGCGATCGATTGGATCACCAGCGTGACGCGCTGGATTTCTTCACTGCGCAGGCTCAAGGCTTCAATCAACTGGCGACTGGCGTCGGCACGCTGGCTGAGCTGGCGCATGCGCGTGATTGACTCGGCCAGCACTTCACGGCCCTGCGTACTGTGCTGATGCGCCTGCCTGGCCGCACCCAAGGCTTGACGGCTGAGTTGGGAGGTGACCTGCTCAGTGCCGATCATGACTTCGGCGCTGCTGACGATTTGCCTGGCTGCGCTCAACTGCGATTGTAAACGGGCCGCCAATTGCTTGACCGAATAGGCCACGCCGGCAGCAGACAGCGCGTTATGGCTGGTGGTGTAGGAAAGATCGCGAGTCAGTTCGCCCATCGTATCGGCGACTGGGGCAGGCGCCACGCGGTGCGTTCGACTGTTAAGGGTGGGCAGCCATATCACCAGCAAGGCCAGCGGCAGGCACAGGTACAGCGGCAAGCCAGCCAACGCCAGGCCCAGCAGAACCAGCACCAGGGCGGTGCTCTGCAAGAGCGGCGTCAGCCAGCCGGGCAGCGCGCGCACCCGCGTGTGCACGGGCACTGCTGCGCCCATCAGAGATCCGTCTCCAGCCATCGTCGTTACCCCACTGCTTGTCGTTATTGTTTCTGCATTAAACGCCACTATCGGGCCATTATCCATGGGCCGTTAGTGGGAAGCTTGCAGCAGATCAATAGACAGGGGCGTAACCGGTATTGCTCTTGAGCGCCGCATCAGCAGCGCCCAACTTCAGCACATCAGGCTTGACGCTGATGCTTGTCGATCTGCTCGTGGCGCTCTTGCGCTTCGATGCAGTACTTGGTGGTCGGGCTGATCAGCAGGCGCTTGAGGCCAATAGGCTCGCCGCTGTCGTCACACCAGCCAAAGGAGTCTTCCTTGATGCGTTCCAGTGCACGCTCAAGCTGCGGCAGCATGCGCTGGTCGCGATCGATGGCATTGACCAGCCAGGTGCGCTCTTCTTCAACGGAAGCCGCGTCAGCCGGGTCAGCCGGGGTATCCAGGCTTTCGATGGCGATACGGTTCTGTTCAATGCGCTCGTGGTGTTCCACTTTCATGTCTTGCAGCAGCTGCTCGAAAAAAGCGTGCTGTTCGGCATTCATGTAGTCATCCGCCGGCATGGCCAGCAACTTTTCCTTTGTCATTGATTTCTCTATAAAAAATACGTGCATTAAGGCGAATAAGGGAGCGTTCCGGCAGACCTCTGCAGGCCTCGGAAAGGCGCCGTCCATTTCAAGCGCCACCCGGCACTCAATTTACGAGGGGCGGCAGTCTAAGGCCGACTTGAGGGCTCAGCAACTGAAAAGACAGGCATTTTTTCCCAATTAACCCCCAAAGGCACCAGGACGGGCTTGGCGAATGGTCATCGGAGTGCGTTTATAGCAAGAAATTCAGTGTTGTGGAGCTATATAGAAGACAGACGGTTGAAACTGGCTGGAGAAGGTTCAAATGTGGGAGCGGGCTTGCTCGCGCAATGCCGAGTGTCAGTCAATACATCTGGCACTGATACACCGCATTCGCGAGCAAGCCCGCTCCCACATTGGGTTCCGCGCCAAGCCTTAATTCATTTATCGTTTGAGCTTGCGCTTATTGCGGTACTGGTCGATCACCACCGCGATCACGATGATCAGTCCCTTGATGATGTCCTGGATGTACGCGTCCACGCCGACAAAGGTAAACCCGCTGGCCATCACGCCCAGGATCAACGCGCCGATCACGGTGCCAGTGATGCGCCCCACCCCGCCCGCCAGGCTGGTGCCGCCGATCACCGCTGCGGCAATCGCATCCAGCTCATAGGACATGCCCATGCCGGCCTGGCCGGTCGCGGCACGTGCCGAGGCGACGACGCCAGCCAGGCCCGCGAGCAACCCGGCGATGCTGTAGACGATGATCAAATGGCGCTTGACGTTGATCCCCGACGTGCGCGCCGCCTGCATATTGCCGCCGATGGCGTAGGTGTACTTGCCGTACTTGGTGTAGCGCAGCGCGATATGGAAGATCACCGCCACCACCAGAAAGATGATCACCGGCATCGCGCCATGGCCGATCGCCGTGTACGAATCCGACAGCATGCTCACCGGCTGGCCTTCGGTGTAGTAACGCGCCAGGCCGCGGGCCGAGACCATCATGCCCAGTGTCGCGATAAATGGCGGGATCCCCGTGACGGCAATAATGCTGCCGTTGATCGCCCCTGCAAGCAGCCCGACCCCCAAGCCCATCGCCACCGGTATCCACACCGGCAAATCCGTCAGGCTGGGAAACACCGCGCGGGAAAAATCCGAAGTTTGCGCCAGGCTGGCGGCAATCATCGCCGACAGCGCCAGCACCGAGCCTGAGGACAAGTCGATGCCCGTGGTGATGATCACCTGCGTCACGCCAATCGCCAGCAGGCCGATGATCGACACTTGCAGGATCATCAGCACCAGACGCTGGGAGTTCATCAGAAAGCTCTGGTCGCGCACGATCCAACCGAACAGTTCAAACACCAACCCGATGCCGATCAGCACCAGGAAGATGCTCAGCTCGGTGGGCAAGCGCCTGCGGTGCTTGACCGGTGCCGTGGCAGGCTTGTTGTCTGTTATTGCGTTCATAGCCAATCACCTTCTTGTTCTGTGGCACAGGCCAACCGCAGGCCTGCGCTGCTGTTCGTCAGTGGACTACGGTCATACCGGAAGCCAGCTGCATGACTTTTTCCTGCGTCGCCTCCGCACGGTCCAGAGTGCCCATCAGGTCGCCCTCGTGCATCACCATCACCCGGTCGCTCATGCCCAGCACTTCAGGCAGCTCGGAGGAAATCATGATCACCGCCATGCCTTCGCTGGCGAGAAAAGAGATCAAGCGATAAATCTCGGCCTTGGCGCCGACGTCGATGCCACGGGTGGGCTCATCGAGAATCAGCAGGCGCGGGTTGGTCATCAGCCAGCGCGCCAGCAAGGCCTTTTGCTGGTTACCGCCGGACAAGGTGTCGATGCACTGCTCCAGAGACGGGGTTTTCACCCGCAGCTTCTTGCACATGTCTTCACACAACGCGCGCAATGCCTTTTGCTGGATAAAACCGTTGCCCGAGTAATGCGGCAGCACCGCCATTTCCATGTTTTCCAGCACCGACAGGCACGGGAACAGGCCGCTGAGCTTGCGGTCCTCGGTCAACAGCGCAAAGCCTTTCTCGATGGCCATGTGCGGGTCGCTGATGCGCACCGGCTTGCCGTCAAGGGTGATCTGCCCGCCAGAGCTTGGCGTAATGCCGAAAATCGTCTCCGCCACGTTGGTACGGCCCGAGCCCATCAACCCGGCGATGCCGAGGATCTCCCCGGCGTGCAGGTCGAATGACACCCCCTTGAACACGCCATCCAGGCGCAAGTCGCGCACCGACAGCAGCAGTTCACCGATGGGCGTCTCACGCACCGGAAACAACTGGCTCAGTTCACGGCCGACCATCATCGAGATCAGGCTGTCGCTGTTCATGCTGTCGGCGCGCTGCAGGCCAATGTAATGACCGTCGCGAAACACCGCGACTTCATCGGCGATGGCGAACACTTCGTTCATTTTATGCGTGATATAGACGATGCCTTTGCCTTGGGACTTGAGGTCGGCAATGATCGAAAACAGGTGCGCCACTTCCTTTTCGGTAATGGCCGACGTCGGTTCATCCATGATCAGGATGTCGGAGTCGTAGGACACCGCCTTGGCAATCTCGACCATCTGCCGTTCGGCGATACTCAGGTTGCCGACGTGTTCTTCAGGGTCCAGGTTGATGCGCAAACGCGCCAGCAACTCGGCGGTGCAACGGTGCATTTCGCGGTGGTTGACCATGTGCAGGCTGTTGAGCTGCTCGCGGCCAATCCAGATGTTTTCGGCGATGCTCATGTGCGGCATCAGGTTGAGTTCCTGGTGGATCATCGCGATCCCGGCCTTTTGCGCCGCCAGTGGCGTTTCAAACACGATCGGCTTGCCGCGCAGACGTATTTCACCGGCGTCGGGCTGGTAGATGCCGGCGATAATCTTCATCAGCGTCGACTTGCCTGCACCGTTCTCGCCCATCAGCGCCAGCACCGAGCCAGGGCGAACGCGCAGTTGCACATCGGCCAGGGCCACGACGCCGGGAAAGCCTTTGCTGACGTTGAGGATTTCCAGCAGGTAGGGTTCTTCCGGCGCCAGGGGCTGGATACCGGGAGGCTGCGAGACAACCGCTTGAGCAAGCATATCGGGTACTCCATCAGCAGGACGACCGTGGCCGCCCTGCTCGCTTATTGTTGTTATGAAGGGCTACTTGAAGTCTTTGACGTTGTCTGGCGTGATCAGCTTGAACGGAATGATCACGTTCTGCTCGACCGGCTCGTGCCTGGCCATCTTGCGCGCCGCTTCGACCGAGCCGACGGCCTGCCCTTTCGCGTCCTGGAACGCTGACGCGGCCATGTCGCCCTTGGTAACCGCGTTCAAGCCGTCCGGCGTGCCGTCGACCCCGGCGATCAACACGCTGCCCGGTTTGGTGCCCGCCGACTTCAGCGCCATGGAGGCGCCGATGGCCATCTCATCGTTGTTGGCCAGCACCGCATTGAATTCGCGGCCCTGAGTCAGCCAGTCGTTGACCAGCGTCATGCCGCGGTCACGCAGCCAGGTACCGGTCTGTTCCTGTTCGATGGTGATGCCGGGGTACTTGGCCAGGACCTCTTTCACGCCTTTGGTGCGGTTGGTGGTGGAGTTGTTGGCCAAGTCGCCCAACAGGATCACGATCTTGCCTTTGCCACCGAGTTTGTCGGCGATGTACTGCATTTGCAGGCGACCGGCCTCGACGTCGTCAGAGGTCACGGCCACCACATCTTTAGGCAAGTCTTTCTGATCGGGCCGGCGGTTGACGAACACCAGCGGAATGCCCGCCTTGGTCGCCGCACTGATGATGTTCTTGGTCGATGCGGTATCCACCGGGTTGACGATGATCGCGTCGACTTTCTGGCTGATGAAGTTTTCGACCTGGCTCAGTTGCTTGACCACGTCGGCGCGGGCGTCTTCAAACTGCAGCTGCACGCCATCGCCCTTGGGGTAGGACTTGGCTTGCTTGTCCATGTCCTCGCGCAGGTAAGTCAGAAAGGTATCGTCGAAGGCGGACATGCTCACGCCTACTTTGATATCGGCAGCCGAGGCAAAACCGCTGGCAAGCAGCATGGACAAGGCCAGCGCGGTGAAACGGATCGGGGTCTTCATGAACGGTCTGTCTCCAATTTCTTGTTGGTTTTGTGGACGTTGCGTTTTTCAGAGCGAGGAAGTCGGCAGCCGCACGATCGGTGCTCCCGGAATGCAGCACACCAGGGCGTCTTTGTTTTCGACGCACAGCACATTGAGGAAGGAGAAATAAAACGGCCGGGCGCGGGGCAGACCGCGTGGCGCTTGCTGGGCAGGGCGTAAAACTCGCAGTACAGCGTTGAAGATTTTCATCTGACGGTACCTGGTTGTTTTTGATCTTGTTTTTGTTGAGTCGCCTGGATCAAGCCCGAAGCGTACTTTTTGCAACCTGGAAAAGACTTTATTGGAAAATAATTTCCATATCAACCTGTTTTAGAATTTTATTCTATTTTTGTTGAAACCACTTGCTGGCGCTCGCTGCTAAGGCGTGCGGCGTCCAATATACGGGTGGTTTCCAGTGCGTCATAGGCGTTGACCGGCAGCGCTCCCTGCCCTTGCACGGCACTGTGCAACTGGCGATAGAACTGCGTCCAGCAGCCTTTCTCCGATGGCACACGCTCGCGTTCCGCGCCTTGCTCAAACCAGCCCCAGCGTCGGTGCTCTTCAGCGCCCCAGTGCTCGCCTTCGGTTTTCGGCGTCTTGCCCGCCATCAGCGCTTCTTCCTGGCCATCAAGTCCGTCCACGGTGTAACACCCCAGGGTGCCGCTGACGCGAAAACGCGGGGCCTGGCTGTTCTGCAGCGCACTGCCCCACAGGTGGGAAATCACGCCGTTGGCGTGGGTCAGGGAAATGAAAAAACCGTGGTCCAGCGTCGGGTATTCCGCGCTGAAGTGTAATTGCGCGAACACCCGATCCACCGGGCCGAACAGTTGCAGTGCCTGGTCCACCAGGTGGCTGCCGAGGTCACGCAGCCAGCCGCCGCCGCTGGCATTGCCTACCGATTGCGGGTTGTAGCGCTCCACACACGATTCAAACCGGGTGATCTCGCCCAGCGCGCCGGTGTCGATCAGTTTGCGCAAGGTCAGGAAATCCGAATCCCAGCGCCGGTTCTGATAGACGCTGAGCAACACGCCCTGGCGTTCGGCAGCGGTGATCAATGCCTGGGCCTGTTCGGCATTGCTGGCGAACGGTTTGTCGCTGACCACGGCGACGCCGTGTTCGATGGCTTCCAATACCAAGGCCGGGCGGCCTTTGAGGGTGGTGGAAATCACCAGGGCATCAACGCCGGCCTCGACGATCTGGCCGATGGAGTCGTAGGCCTTGAGGCCGGGATGGTCAGCCGCCAATTGCTGGCGCCGCTCAGGTGAGCGTGTCACCACGCCGACAAACGTTGCGCCGGGCAGCGTTGCAATCAACGGCGCGTGAAAGAAGCGGCCGCCATGGCCGTAGCCGACTAGTCCGATTCGCATACATACACTCCTTCTGGAACTGGAAACCCAATCAAGTGTGGGAGCTTGCTTGCCTGCCAAAGCACTGTGTCAGTCAATGAACCCATCACTGAAACACCGCTATCGCAGGCGAGCCAGCTCCCACCTTGGAATGATCGATTTCTTATTGGCACAGCTCGCGGGTCACCCGCTCCAGCATCATCCGGTTGGACTCATCCGGCCGGTCTTCCCAGGCAAACACCGAAACCGTAGCGATGCCGTCGAACTTGATCTCGCGCAAGGTGCCGAAAAACGCCTCCCAGTTGACCTCGCCCTGACCGATGTCCAGGTGCTGATGCACGGTGGCAGTAACGCCCGGCGGGTTGACGATGTAGCGCAGGTTCGACGACGCGCGGTGGTTATAGGTGTCGGCAATGATCAAGTGGCTGAGCTTGGAACCGGCGTACTTGAGCATCGAGGCGATATCGCCTTTGCCGTCGTCATAAAAGAAGGTGTGCGGCGCGGCGTAGAGGTAGTTGATCCAGTCGCGGTCGAGGCCGCGAATGATGTCCACCGATTCGTTGTTGCGCTCACAGAAGTCATACGGATGCGCCTGGATATCCAGTTTGATGCCTTCGCGCTCGAACTCCGGGATCAGCTCATCCATGGAGCGCATGAACTGGTTTTCGCACACCAGCGGGTTGTCGGACTGGCCGGTGAACTCGGTGTTGACCAGCTCGCAGTCCATTTCCACGGCGATCTGGATCGCACGCTTCCAGTTGCGCACGGCGGCGACGCGCAGGCCTTCGTCGGCCGCGGCCCAGTGGTACATCGGCAGCAGGGATGACAGGTGCACACCGGCGTCGCTCAAGGCCTTGCGAAATTCCTTGATGCGCGCACGGTCAACGCGAGCGGCCTTGTAGAACGGCAGGAAGTCTTCGCGGGGCGACAGCTCGATGTGCTGGTAGCCCAGCTCCGCGGCCTTGTCGACCATCTGGCCAAGGGGCAGATGGCGGTACATGTAGGGGTCTAAGGCGATACGCATGTTCAGAGGCTCCCGGATTTGCTTTATGTGGGAGCGGGCTTGCTCGCGAATGCGGTGGGTCAGCCACCTGATTCGCTTACTGATACACCGCATTCGCGGGCAAGCCCGCTCCCACATTTAATGCATTTCAAATGTAGATTTGGGCTTAGCCGTAAAAATGTGGGCGCTCTGGCAGGCCGACTTTCACGATCTGCTCACTGCGCTGCGCCTCAATGCACGCATCCGCCGCCACCGCTGCCGCAAACCCATCCCACGCCGACGGCCCACCCACTTGCCCGGCGCGTACGCTGTCGATGAAGGCCTGCAATTCGACGTCGTAGGCGCCGATGAACCGGTCCTTCCAATCCATCAAAATCGCATTCGACAGCTTGGCCTCGCTGCGCAGTTGCACCTGCGAAGGCTCAGGCAGTTTGGCAATACCGGTCTCGCCCACCACTTCGCACTGAATGTCATAGCCGTACTGGCAGTTCACGAACACTTCCACATCAATGCGCGTGCCCCTGGCGGTTTCCAGCAGCACGATCTGCGGGTCGCGCAAGTGGGCCAACGCCTTGCTCGATTTACGCGGGAACACCACTTGCACTGACACGTAGTCGTCGTTGAGCAGCCAACGCAACACGTCCAGTTCATGGATCAAGGTGTCGGTGATCGCCATGTCGGTCTTGTAGTTTTCGCCCACCGTCGGGTTGCGGTGCGCGCAGTGCAGCATCAAAGGCTCGCCGATCTGGCCGCTGTCGATGACCGCCTTGAGGGCCCGATAACCTTCGTCGTACGGGCGCATGAAGCCTACCTGCACCAGGCGCTTGCCGAAGGCGACTTCGGCATCGACGATCTTGCGGCAGCCTTCGGCCGTCACCGCCAGAGGTTTTTCGCAGAACACCGGCTTGCCGGCGGCGATGGCAGCGAGCACGAATTCTTCGTGGCTCGGCCCCCAGGAAGTCACGAGAATTGCCTCGACCTGCGGCGAGTTGATCAACGCATGGCCGTCCGCGTACACCTCGGCGGTCAGCTTCAAATCAGCGACGACCTTGGCGGCTTGCTCAAGGTTGATGTCGGTCACCGCCACCACCTGGCTATTGAGCAAGGTCTGGCTGCACCGACGGATATGGTCCCGGCCAATGGCGCCCGTACCGATAACACCCAACTTCAAAGACATACAAACACTCCTCTTGTTATTAGTACTGCCGGGCCTTGGCCAGGCGTTCATTGAGTTGTTTGGCCACCGCGTCAGTGCGCGCGCTGGTCGAGACCTGCGCCACACCGACCCGCCACCACGACAGGTATTTGTGGATCATGGTCTTGGGCAGAACCTTGATATCGATCAGCGTCGACACCGTTTGCGTACGCGCATCGGCCAACGCCGCCTGCAACTGCTCCACCGTGCTGACCTTGTAGGTCTTGCAGCCGTAGGCCGCCGCACTCATGGCGAAATCCACCGGCACAAAACCGCCGTCGAGCTTGCCCGTCTGCGGGTTGCGAAAGCGGAACTCGGTGCCGAAGCTGTCCATGCCGTGTTCCATCTGCAGGTTGTTGATGCAGCCGAACGTCATGTTGTCGAGCAGCACCACGTTGATCTTGCGACGCTCCTGAATCGAGGTGGCCAGCTCCGAGTGCAGCATCATGTAGGAGCCGTCACCCACCAGCGCATACACCTCGCGCGCCGGCTCGGCCAGCTTCACGCCCAGGGCCGCGTTGACCTCGTAGCCCATGCACGAATAGCCATACTCGACGTGGTAGGTGTTCACGCCCTTGCTGCGCCAGCTGCGCTGCAAGTCGCCCGGCAGGCTGCCGGCGGCGGCGACGATGATGGCGTCGTCGGCCAGGGTTTCGTTGAGCACCCCGAGCACGCGGCTTTGGGTCAGGCAGGAACCGGTCAGCTCGATAAACTCGCGCAGCACGGCCGGGTCCATGTGGTCGTTGATTTCCGGGACGAAATTGTCCGTCTGGTAGTCGGCCTGGTAGATGCGATCCACCTCGGCGTCCAGCTGCGCCCTGGCGTCGCGCGGCTGATCCGCCCAGTCGGAACGGTAGTCACCCAAGGCATCCGCCAAGGCCTCCAGGCCCACCCTGGCGTCCGCCAGCAGTTGCACGCCGTCCAGTTTCAGGGCATCGCACGGACTGATATTGAGGTTGAGAAACGTCACTTCGGGGTGCTTGAACAGTGACTTCGACGAGGTGGTGAAGTCGGTGTAGCGCGTGCCGATACCGATGATCAGGTCCGCTTCCGGGGCCAGCAGGTTCGCCGCCAGGCAGCCGGTTTCGCCGAGACCGCCCAGGTTCAGCGGATGGCTGGACACCACCGCGCTCTTGCCTGCCTGGGTTTCGGCGAAGGGGATGTCAAAGCGTTCGGCAAACGCTTGCAGCGCGGCATTCGCGACGGCGTATTTGACCCCGCCGCCGCAGACGATCAGCGGTTTGCGCTTGCCTCGAAAGGCAGCCAACGCATCGCCGATCATCGCTTCAGTCGGCGGACGGCGTTCGATACGGTGCACACGTTTTTGCAGGAAGTAGTCGGGATAATCCCAGGCTTCAGCCTGTACATCCTGCGGCAGGGCCAACGTGACGGCGCCGGTTTCCGCGGGGTCAGTGAGCACGCGCATTGCATAGATCGCAGCGGTCATCAGCTGCTCGGGGCGGTTGATGCGGTCCCAGTATTTACTCACCGAGCGGAAGGCATCGTTGGTGCTGATGCTTAAATCGTGAAACTGCTCGATCTGCTGCAGCACCGGGTCAGGCTGGCGGCTGGCATAGACATCGCCGGGCAACAGCAGCAACGGAATACGGTTGGCCGTGGCGGTCGCGGCGGCGGTAATCATATTTGCCGCGCCCGGCCCCACCGACGAGGTGCACGCGTAAATCTTGCGGCGCAGGTGCTGCTTGGCAAACCCGATGGCAGCGTGGGCCATGCCTTGCTCATTGCGGCCCTGATGCACCACCAGATCGCCGCTGTCCTGCTCCAGCGCCTGGCCCAGCCCCAGCACGTTGCCGTGGCCGAAAATGGTAAAAATCCCGGCGACAAACTTGCTCTGCACACCATCGACTTCGATGTACTGGTTATCCAGAAACTTCACCAGGGCCTGGGCCATGGTCAATCTTGTTGTGGTCATGTTCGCACCTTGTATGAATGCAAATCTGTCGATCAACAGTGAACCAATGTGGGAGCGGGCTTGCTCGCGAATGCGGTGTGTCAGTCACCCAGTTCATTTACTGATCCACCGCATTCGCGAGCAAGCCCGCTCCCACAGTTTGGCCCGTGTCAGGTTCGAGGGTTTTGCAGGTGGGCGATGCTTGCCCCGATTGCCTGCTGAATATCCGCCAACGCATGCACGCTTTCCGCAAACGGCTCAAACGACAGGTAACCGCCGTAGCCGGTGCTGAGCAAGGTGTCGATCTGCGCGGCATTGCCGAGAATATCGCCCTCGCCCACCAGCACACGGTGGCCGTCGCGGATCGAATTCAGCGGCGTGTCACGGTCTTCGACGCCGGAGATATGCACCAGGCCGGTCAGTTGCGGGAAGAACTCCTGCTCGCTGGCCAGGTGATGGTGGAAGGTATCGTGCACCAAGCGGAACACATCCAGGCCGCCAATCGCCTGGATCGCATCCACGGCCACACGCTTGCGGCGCAGCGCGCATTCTTCAAAACCCAGTGGCTCGATGAAACCGAGAATCCCGTACTCGCGCAGGATCGGCGCCAACTCGCTCAACGCCGTGCGCAAACCGGCCGCGCGCTGGGCTGCATTGCGGGTATCGCCGCGCTCGTTCAGCGGGCACATCACCAGGCCTTGCGCACCGCATTCACGCGCATAGATGGCGAGTTTGAGCGCCTGGGCACGGCGCTCGTCATTCCACACGTCAAACGGGTACAGCGCGTTGATCGACAGCACCGTGATGCCTTGCACCGCGCACAGCTCACGCACGCGGCTGGCCGGGGTGCCGTATTCGATTTCATCACCTTTGAGGTCGTTGCGAATCTCGATGGCATCGCACTTGAGGGCCGCCGCCAACTGGATGAAATCCGGCAGGGAAAGGTCGGGCGCGACCATGCGGTTAAGGGCAAAACGTAGCGGCGACTTCATTGTTGTTGTTCTCCGTTCAAACCAGTCAGAGGTCCAGCAGCCAGCTGTGCTGCGGGTCGTTATGGAAATGCCAGGCGCGCTTGGGGCCGGCCATCACGTTCAAGTAATACGACTCGTAGCCATACGGCACACTGACCGGGTGATACCCCTTGGGCACCACCACCAGGTCGCTGTTTTCCACGGCCATGGCCTGGTCGATGCTGCGATCGTCGGTGTACACGCGCTGGAACACGAAGCCCTGGGGCGGGTTGATCTGGTGGTAGTAGGTCTCTTCGAGAAAACTTTGGTGCGGCAGGTCATCGGTGTCGTGCTTGTGCGGCGGGTAGCTGGACGAGTGCCCGGACGGCGTGCGCACTTCCACCACCAGCAGCGAATGGGCCGGCTCGCTGTCGGGCAGGATGTCGCACACATACCGGGTGTTGGCGCCCTTGCCGCGCACGCTGCGCTTGCACTGTTCAGGACGAATCAGGCGCGGTTCAAAACCTGTGGCACCGGGTGCAGCGCACACGGCAATTTGCACATCGCTCAACGCGGTCACCTGCGCATCGGTGCCGGGCGGCAGGTAGGCGGCGAAGGGTGATTTGTCTTCAAAGACCGAGTGGCGATCACCGAGGTTCTGCCAGTTGAAACCTTCGCCCTCGATATTCACCCGGCCGCTGAGCAGAACCAGGCATAGCTCTTTATCGCCGGCGGTGACCGGCAGGGTTTCACCCAGGCTCAGGCGGTAGGCGGCAAAGCCTACGTACTCCAGGCGCCCTTCATCCAGGGCAACCATGGTTTGCCCGCGTTTGCTGCTTTTGACCAACAAGCTCATCACTTAAGTCCTCTCGCTGAGAAGCGTGCGCAACGTGTCGTAGCCCTTTTTCGCGTAGATATAGCTGGGCGCCACGGCCGGGTCCTGCTCGGCTTCCACCACCAGCCAGCCCTCGTACTTGGCCGCCAACAGCACGTCGAGCAACTCGGCAAAGTCGATATCGCCGTCGCCGGGCACGGTGAAGGTGCCGTTGACGATGCAGTCTGGAAAGCTCCACATCTGGTTGCGCGCCAGTTGCACCACCGGTTTGCGCACGTCCTTGAAATGCACGTGGCAGACGCGCTCGATGTGTTTGCGCAGCACCTCGACGGGCTCGCCGCCGCCCATGTAGCAGTGGCCCGAATCGAACAGCAGGCCGACTTCCGGGCCGGTGCGGCGCATCAACTGGTCAATGTCTTCGGGGGATTCGACGTAGGCGCCCATGTGGTGGTGGT
The DNA here is from genome assembly GCF_003852315.1 of Pseudomonas sp. LBUM920. Taxonomy (NCBI): domain Bacteria; kingdom Pseudomonadati; phylum Pseudomonadota; class Gammaproteobacteria; order Pseudomonadales; family Pseudomonadaceae; genus Pseudomonas; species Pseudomonas edsoni (SeqCode). The sequence continues at coordinate 2,701,479 of NZ_CP027762.1, read as the reverse complement.
AGGCCAGCCGCACGCCTTGGGACAGGGTGAAACGCGCCAGCTCGGTGAGTTTGTCAGCGTAGGCCTGCCAGGCGTGTTCGCTGTGAAAACGCGGACGTTCGATCAGGCGCACCCTGGCGCCCTGAATCGAATCGGCGACTTCGCCGTAGACCAGAACCCTGGCGCCGTTGAGTTTGAGCAGCTCGACGTGGCCGGCGATGGCCTCGATTTCTTCCGCCACCGAACGCCGTGCCAGGCGGCTGGAATACCAGCCGGAGACCAGCGCCAGGTCATAGGGGCGCAGCACGTCGCCGACGCCTTGGGCGTCCTTGGGGAATTTGCCGTTGAGTTCAAAACCTTCGTAGCCGATCTCCTTGCCTTCGCTCAGCGCGGTGCTCAAGGGCGTTTCACCGCCCAGGGCCGGCAGGTCGTCGTTGCTCCAGGAGATCGGGTTGATGCCAATTCGGATTGCGGGCATGGCTGCACCTTTTATTGTTTTCAAAGTTGCATGAGATCTGCTTTATGTGGGAGCTGGCTTGCCTGCGATGGCATCAGCCCGGTGTAGCTGATAGACCGAGTTGTCTGCATCGCAGGCAAGCCCGCTCCCACATTTGACCGTGTTTAACTTCTAGCGCTGCGCCAGGCATTGATGAGCTGTTCGAAGGTGTGTTGCACCTGTTGGATCAGCGTTTCATCATCAATCTCCCCCGCCATCCACGCGCGGCTGGGTTCCTGGAAGATCGTGCGGCCCACCGCGAACCCACGGCAGGTGCTGCTTTGGCTTGCTTGCTGGAAGCCGTCGGCGAGGCATTCGGCCGAAGCGTTCAGGCCCAGCAGCACCACGCCACGGCAGTACGGGTCGCGCTCCTGGATCAGTTCGTCGAGTTTTTTCCAGTCTTCGGCCGACTGCGCCTCGATCTTCCACCACGCCGGGTAGATGCCCAGGTTGTACAGGCGCTTGAGGCTGCGATAGAGCACATCGGGATAGGTGGACGGGTGATCCTTGGGCGGGATGACTTCCAGCAGCAGCTCATGGCCGCTGACCAGCGAAGCCTCGTACACCGCCTTGAGCTGCGCTTCCTGTTCCAGGCGCAGCATCGGCTCATCGTCGGGGTGGTATTGCACCAGGCACTTGATGATTTGCTCCTGGGGCCAGGCAATCAGGTTGCTGCCCACCGAGCGCCCGTGTTCAAACGCCAGCGGCCGCGAGTTCTGCACTTCCACCGGGCGCGCGATCCACCAGCCGCGACCGCTGGCGGCGTTGAGTGCGTCCTGGCCGAAACGCTGGTCGGCCAACAGGCCCACATCGGCGTCGACGCCCTGCTCGCGCAGTTTGGCTTCGACGCGTTCGATGGCCTGGATAAACAGCTGCTTGATGTCGCTGATGCGGGTTGGGGCCTGGCCGCCTTTTTGCGCCAGGTCCACCAGTTGCCAGCGATGGTCGAAGGCAAACACGAACAGCTGCTTCCAGGCTTTGCGCGGCACCGTGACGCGGTGCAGGCGCTGCAAGGTGACGTCTTGATCTGGCCGGGTGATGGGCACCGGGCTGTTGAACAGGTAATCCAGCTCGGCAGGCGTGGGCATGGCCGGCGCGCAGGCGTGGCGGGACACCACCAGGCCGCCACAGGCGTTGGCCAACTGGCTGCAACGCTCGTCGCTGGCATCGTTGATCCAGCCGCTGAGAAAGCCCGACATGAACGCATCGCCGGCGCCCAGCACATTGAGCACCTCAACGCGCACGCCGGGGTAGATGGCGCCGTCTTCCAGCCGCGCGGGGATCGCGCCGTGGATCACCGTGCAGCCCTGCGGGCCGAGCTTGACCACCAGGGTGGCCGGGGTCAGTTCACGCACGGTGCGCAGCGCGGTGAGCAAATCTTCACTGCCGCCAGCGATCAGAAACTCTTCTTCGGTGCCGACGATCAGGTCAAAGCGCGGCAAAATTTTCTGTACGTGCTGGCTGACGTTCTGGTCGGCGACAAACCGGGTCTCGCCGTCGGCCTTGCCCGCCAGGCCCCACAGCACCGGACGGTAGTCGATATCGAGCACGCGCTTGACGTTGTGTTTGGCCGCGTAGTCCAGGGCCTGGAGGCTGGCCTTGTACACGCCATCGGTGGAGAAATGCGTGCCGGTGATCAACAAGGCTTTGCTGGAGGCAATAAAGGCCTCGCTGATGTCTTCGGCGCGCAAGGCCATGTCGGCGCAGTTTTCGCGGTAGAACACCAGCGGGAAGGTTTCGCGGTCCTTGAGGCCCAGCAGCACCAGCGCGGTCAGGCGTTCCGGGTCGACCTTGATACCGCTGACATCGCAGCCTTCGCGGGCCAGGGATTCCACCAGGAAGCGGCCCATGTGATCGTCGCCGACCCGGCTCAACATCGCCGACTTGAGCCCCAGCCGCGCGGTGCCAAAGGCGATATTGGCGGAGGACCCGCCGAGGTACTTGGCGAAGCTGGACACGTCCTCAAGTCGCGCACCCACTTGCTGTGCGTAAAGGTCGACGCCCAGGCGTCCGAGGCAAATCAGATCCAATTGACGCCCACTGGCAAAACGAGTCTGGCCCATGCTGGCTCCTGTTATTTTTATCAGCCTGCGTGGTGCCGCCGTGGTGGCGGCACACGCTCTTGGTGAAAGCAGACTAGAACGTCCGGCGGCCGCAATCAATATTTATTCCATAATTATTTTTAGTGGAATATTTTTTCCAATACGCCAGCATAATGGCCTGCCAGCCCTCCTGCATCGTTTCAGCAGGCCACGGCTGCCGTGATGCCGGGGTATTTTTTTGCGCCTACCCTGTAGACTTGCGCCCACCCATCAGCGCATCAGAAGAACACGCCAGAAGGATTGCCCATGTCCCGCACCGATCCCGAGACCACCCTGGAAGAGACTATTGCCAGCCCTCCGATCAATGCCGAGCGCCTGTTGCAGCTGATCACCGACGAATACGAAAGCCTGCCACGCCAGCTCAAACGCATCGCCAGCTACATGAGCCAGCAAAGCGACCGGATCATGGTCGACCGCATCAGCGACATCGCCCGCGAGTGCGAAGTGCACCCCTCGGCCATCGTGCGGTTCTCCCAGCGGTTCGGTTTCAGTGGTTTCAGTGAGATGCAGGCGCTGTTTCGCGAGGCCTACACCCACAAGACCACGCCGGTGCAGAACTACCAGCAACGCATCCGCAGCATGATCGCCAACAAGTCGCAGAAGGCCAGCGGCGGCGACCTGGCGCGCGAATGCGTGAACGCCACCCTCTCCGGCATCGAGCGCCTGGGGCTGGAACTCGATGATGTGGCCTTCGAGAAAGCCGTGGACCTGGTAGTCAATGCCGACAATATCTACGTGGTCGGCGTGCGCCGCTCCTTCGCGGTGGCCGATTACCTGGTCTACAACCTGCAGCACACCAACAAGCGCATTCACTTGATTTCCGGTTTGGGCGGCAGTTACCGCGAGCAGATGCGCAGCGTGCGTGCCAATGACCTGGTGATCGCCATCAGCTTTACGCCCTATGGCAAAGAGACTCAGCACTGCCTGCGTATTGCCCAGCATCATCAGGCCAAGACCTTGATCATCACCGACAGCAACCTGTCGCCCCTGGCCAAGCGGGCGAATGCGGTGCTGTTGGTGAATGAGGGGTCGTCGTTTGCGTTTCGCTCGCTGAGCGCCACCTTGTGCCTGTGCCAGGCATTGTTTATTGCGGTGGCGTATCGGTTGGAGTTGAAGGTCGATGAGATTCATGAACAGGTGGGGTTCGACGACTGATCTTCTGGCACGGCAGGTTCCCTGTGGGCGCCGGCTTGTGTAGGAGCGGGCTTGCCGCGAATACGGTGTGTCAGTATCAGATAGGTTGACTGACACACCGCTTTCGCGAGCAGCCCGCCCCCACATAAAGCCAGTTCCTGTCGTTTGGTTAGTGTTTGGCTTTGCAACGGCGCATCAGGTGGTAGGCCGCAGGGATGACGAACAGGGAGAGCAACGGCGCGGTGAGCATGCCGCCGATCATTGGCGCGGCGATGCGGCTCATGACTTCGCTGCCAGTGCCGTCGCCCAATAGAATCGGGAGCAAGCCGGCAATGATGACCGCCACGGTCATGGCTTTGGGGCGCACTCGCAGTACGGCGCCTTCGGTGATGGCTGCCAGCAGGTCACCGTCCTTGCGCTCGGCCCAGGCGTTTTTCAGGTAGAGCAGCATGATCACGCCGAACTCCGCCGACACGCCCGCCAACGCGATAAAGCCCACGCCCGTGGCCACCGACAGGTTGAAGCCCAGCCCGTACAGCAACCATACGCCGCCGGTCAGTGCGAACGGCAACGTCCCGAGAATCAACAGCGCCTCATCCGTACGACGGAAGGTCAGGTAGAGCAGCACAAAAATGATCAGCACAGTCGCCGGCACGACCAGTTTCAGACGTTGATTGGCGCGTTCAAGAAATTCGAACTGCCCCGAATAACTGAGGCTCATGCCCGGCTGCAACTGCACTTGCCGGTTGATCGCCTCACGCAGATCCTTCACCACCGACGCCAGGTCACGGTCGCGCACGTCGATGTAGACCCAGCCGGAAGGCCGCGCGTTTTCACTTTTGAGCATTGGCGGCCCGTCACTGATTTTGAGCCTGGCCACCGTGCCAAGCGTGATCTGACTGCCTTGCGGCGTGTAGATCGGCAGGGTTTCCAAGGCCGTTACCGAGTCGCGCCATTCCCGCGGATACCGCAGGCTGATGGGGAAACGCGCCAGGCCTTCCACGGTCTCGCCAATGGTTTCGCCGCCAATCGCCCCTGACACGATCGACTGCACATCGGCAATGTTCAGCCCGTACTGCGCGGCGGCGCCACGGTCGATGTCCACGTCGATGTAGCGCCCGCCGGTCAGCCTTTCAGCCAGCGCCGAACTCACCCCCGGCACGCCTTTGGCGACCTTCTCGACAGCCTGGGTCACGGCATCGATCTGCATCAGGCTGGAACCTGCCACCTTCACGCCAATCGGGCTTTTTACCCCGGTGGCAAGCATGTCGATGCGGTTGCGAATCGGCGCAATCCAGATATTGGTCAAGCCTGGCACCTGCACCACGCGGTCCAGCTCTTTCACCAACTGTTGCGGGGTCATGCCGGCGCGCCATTGGTCCCGGGGCTTGAACTCGACAGTGGTCTCGAACATCTCCAGCGGCGCCGGGTCGGTGGCGGTTTCGGCGCGGCCGGCCTTGCCGAACACATGGGCGACTTCCGGCACGCTTTTGATCAGGCGATCGGTGCGTTGCAGCAGTTCGCCCGCCGTCTGCGTCGACAGCCCCGGCAGCGCCGAAGGCATGTAGAGCAAGTCCCCCTCATCCAGCGGCGGCAAAAACTCGCCGCCCAGCTTCGACAGCGGCCACACCACGCTGGCGACCATCAGCAGCGCCACCAGCAAGGTCGCGCGCGGCCAGCGCAGCACCGCTTCGAGGGCCGGTTGATAGAGCTTGATCAACCCGCGATTGAGCGGGTTGCGCTGCTCGTCGGGGATGCGCCCGCGAATCCAGTAGCCCATCAATACCGGGATCAACGTCACCGATAACCCGGCCGCCGCCGCCATGGCGTAGGTCTTGGTGTAGGCCAGCGGGCCGAACAGCCGCCCTTCCTGGGCTTGCAAGGTAAACACCGGGATAAACGACAGGGTGATGATCAGCAGGCAGAAAAACAGCGCCGGCCCGACTTCTACCGCCGCCTGCGTCATCACCGTCCAATGCTCCTCACCTTTGAGATCGCGTCCGGGATTGGCGTGGTGCCAGGCTTCGATTTTCTTGTGGGCGTTTTCGATCATCACCACGGCCGCATCCACCATCGCGCCGATGGCTATCGCGATACCGCCCAGAGACATGATGTTGGCGTTGATCCCTTGGAAGCGCATGACGATAAACGCGATCAACACGCCCACCGGCAACGAGATGATCGCTACCAGCGACGAGCGCAGGTGCCACAGGAATATCCCGCACACCAGCGCCACCACCAGGAATTCCTCGAGCAGTTTGTGGCTGAGGTTATCTACGGCGCGGTCGATCAGTGTGCTGCGGTCGTAGGTGGTGACGATCTCTACGCCAGGCGGCAGGCTGCTTTTCAACTGCTCCAGCTTGGTTTTCACCGCAGCAATGGCCTCACGCGCATTTTTACCGCTGCGCAGGATCACCACGCCGCCGACCGCCTCGCCTTCGCCGTCGAGTTCACTGATACCCCGACGCAGGTCCGGGCCGAGTTGAATCGTGGCCACATCGCCGAGGGTCACCGGCACATTGTTGCGGTCGAGACGCAGTGGAATGGCGCGAAAATCATTGAGCGTTTTCAGGTAACCGGACGCGCGCACCATGTATTCGGATTCACCCAGGTTCAGCACCGAGCCACCGGTTTCCTGATTGGCCTTGCCGACAGCGTCCGCCACTTGGGCCTGGGTGATGCCGCGACTGGCCATGGCCAGCGGGTCAAGCTGCACCTGGTATTGCTTGACCTGGCCGCCAATGGTCGCCACCTCCGCCACATTCGGCAGGGTCTTGAGCTCGAACTTGAGGAACCAATCCTGCAAGGCGCGCAATTGCGCCAAGTCGTGCTGGCCGGTACGGTCAACCAGCGCGTATTGGTAGATCCAGCCAACGCCGGTGGCGTCCGGCCCCAGCGACGGCTTGGCCGACGCCGGCAGCCGTGCCTGCAATTGGCTGAGGTATTCCAACACCCGCGACCGCGCCCAATACAGGTCGGTGCCCTCGTCGAACAGCACGTACACGTAGCTGTCGCCAAAGAAAGAAAAGCCACGCACGGTCCTGGCGCCCGGCACCGAGAGCATGGTGGTGGTCATCGGGTAAGTGACCTGGTTTTCCACGATCTGCGGCGCCTGGCCCGGGTACGGCGTGCGGATGATCACCTGCACATCCGAAAGGTCCGGCAATGCGTCGACCGGCGTGTTCTGCAGCGCCCAAACGCCCCATGCGGTGATGAACAGTGTGGCGAGCAACACCAGAAACCGGTTGGCCACCGACCAGCGAATCAAAAGCGCGATCATGGCCGGGCTCCCGGTTGCATGCTCATTTCAGACGTGTCGGACGCTGGCGCTATTAACCCGCGTAAACTGGCTTCAGAGTCCAGCAGAAATTGCCCGGACGCGACCACCTGCTGACCTTCCTGCAAGCCACTGCGGATTACGGTCTGGTCCTGGTTCTCGGCCCCCACCTCGACTTCCAGCGGTCGATAATGCCCGCCCTCCTCGGCCAGCATCACCAGCACACGCTTGCCGGTGCGAATCAGGGCTTCGCTGGGCACCTGCAACACCGCTTGCCCGCTGGTTTGCGCCAGGCGCACCTGGGCGGTCATGCCAGGGCGCAAGCTGCCGTCGGGGTTGGGCAGTTCGACGCGAACCTGCACGGTGCGACTGTCCAGGGCGTTGGCCGGCAAGATCGCACTGAGGGTGCCGTTGATGGCCTCGCCCGGCAAACCGGCAAAGTGCGCCACCACGCGTTGCCCCACGGCTAACGCCGCGCCTTGCGCCTGCGGCACGGCGACCTGCAACCACACCTGCTCCAGGCCATTGACCCGCGCCAGGGTTTGCCCGGCTACCACGGTCATGCCGTCGCGCACCTCAAGGGTCTGCAGCGCGCCGCTCAAGGGCGTGGTGACGGTCATCACTGATTGCACCCGGCCACTGCGCTCCATCTGCGAGATCAGCCCGGCAGGCATGCCACTCAGGCGCAGACGCTGGCGGGCGGCCGCCAACAGGCCACTGTCAGCGCTGCGACGCAGCGCAAGGAACTCTTCCTGGGCGGCGGCCCACTCGGGCACCAGGATGTCTGCCAACGGCGCGCCGGCCTTGAGCACATCACCCGGCGCCCGCGCGTAAACCCGCTCGACGAAACCACCGGCCCGGGCCTGCACCACTGCCACATCACGCTCGTTGAAGGCCAGGATGCCCGACACATCCAGCGAGGACGTCATCACGCCACGGGTGACTGTGGCCAGGCGCACGCCGATGGTCTGAGCCTGGCGCGGATCGATCTGCAGCGTTGGGGTATCCGCTGCGGCGCCCTCGGCGTAGCGCGGCACCAATTGCATGTCCATGAAAGGCGACTTGCCGGGCTTGTCGAACTTCTGCTGCGGGTACATCGGGTCGTACCAGTACAACGCGTGCTTGTCGTCGCTGACAGGCGCCAAGGTTGCGGGGTGCAACTGCGCCAATCCGTAGCCCGCACCCAGGCCGAGCAACAACACCGCGGCTGCGATTCGATTATTCATGCGTGGGCTCCCCGTAGGCGAAGTACAGCTGCGCGCCGACCAGGGCACGCTGTTCGATGGCATCGATGTGTTTGAAACGGGCTTGAACCAGTTCCCGGCGGGCGCTGACCACGCTGATCAAATCGCCTTTGCCCGCGCGATAACCGGCCAGGCTCAGTGCGACCTTCTCTTCGGCCAGCGGCACGAGGCTGTCCTGACTGCGTTGCACGGCGCGGTCCAGGCGCTGGTAAACCGCCAGGTCGTCATCCAGCCTCTGCGTATGTTCACGGGTGGCAGCTTCGCGTTCGGCATCCAGTTGATCGAGTTCGGCCAGCCTGGCGGCAATGCCCGGGTTCTGGCGGCGACCGGGGAAGATCGGCAGATCAACGCTCAATTGCAGGCTGACCATGTCGCCGTATTCACGGCCGCGGTGCTGGTAGTCCACCTCCCAACTCCAATCCGACGTTTTCTGCGCCTTGGCTTCCTGCAAGCGCGCTTGGGCCTCGCGCGTGCGCGGCACGAAGGCTTGCAACTCGGGATGCTGATGCAGGTTGTGGCTGTAGCCGCGGTTGTCGATGTGCCAGTTGGGCAATTGCCCGCTGGGTGCTTCGTTGGCGGCTGCGCCGATCCAGCGCTTGAGGGCGGCGCGGGCCTGGGCGCGCTGTTGGGTCAATTCGTCTTCGCGCTCGGCCAGCTCGGCGGCTTCCTGTCGGGGGATCACCGTATCGGCGGCCTGCCCGCGGCCTCCGGCCAATTGCGCCCGCACACTGTCTTGCAGCAGGCGATTGTTTTCGTAGAAGTCCGCGAACAAGGCCTGCTTGCGCTCCACCGCGTAGGCGCGAATCCACGCCTGCGCCGTGGCCTGGCGCACGTTGAGGCGCTCGATTTGCCCTTCGGCCGCCGTGCGCTGCACCGTGGCATCCGCCAGCTCAACTCGGGCCTTGCGCTTGTCGCGGCTGGGCACCTGTTGCTGGAGGCCGACCATCTGATCGGTCATGTCGTCGCCATACAAGGTGCCGCGATTGGGCCCGCCGACGGGAAAATTCTGCAGGCCTACCAGCAGTTTCGGGTCGGGCAGTTCACCGGCCGGGATGGCAGCTTGCGTTGCCGCTTGCAGCCTGGCCGATTCGGCGCTCAGGGACGGCGCGTTGTTCTGCGCCAGGCGCAGGGCGTCATCCAGGGTCAACGCAGAGGCAAGCGCCGGCCATGTCAGCACGCCCACCACCAGGGCGCGCCTGTAGAGGGAATTCATCGTCAAGATTCCTGATCTGTTGCACTGCGTGCCGCTTTACGCGGCCCACAGCAAGGCCATCCCGAATCCGGGATGAAGCTTGAGGTTCAACAGAAATCAGTAACGGGGTGGGCGCCAGACGCCGGACGGCGTGCGGTCGGGGATGAAGTCAGAAGAGAGGCTGGCCGTCAGCGGATGGGCCAGGGTCAGCGGTGCCTTGAGCACCGGCATCGACAGTTGCAGCAGGCTGCCGGTCTTGCATTCCTGCCCCGGTTTGCAGGCTTTGCCAGGGTTGGCAGCGTCCTGGCAGCAGTCCGGGGCCATGTCCGACATCATCTGCATGTCGGACATTTTCATCGGGCACGGCTCGGTGCTCGACGGCACACCCGCCATCCCGGTCAGGGGAAGCGTGAGGCTTAACAGCATGACCAGGATTAAACGCAGAAGACGGCTCATGGGGCGCGAGTCTAGCCAAGCGCGGGTTAAGCCGCTATTAACAATTGCGTGAGCATTCGGCCGTGATAGCGAATCTGCGCCAGGGTCAGCGCGGTGTAGCCGATGATCACCGCCGGCGGCAAGCTCGCCGCGACGCAGAACTTGCCCAGTGGCTGCAAGGTCAGCCCGGCGGCGGCGGCGCGGGTGCAAAATTCGGTTTCCTCGACGCCGCTTGGCAGCCACAGCACAAAGTGCAGCCCGGCTTGCTGGCCGCTCACCGGGTATTCGTCCGGCAGACAGCCGAGCAGCGCATCGCGGCGCGCCTGATAAGCCTGGCGCGAAGCCCGCAGGTGCCGCACAAACGCGCCGCTGGCGAGAAACTCCACCAGCCCCAACTGATCCGTCGCGCCCACCGAATGCCCGGTGAGTTGCAGGGTGCGCAGCAACGCGGGGCGCAACGCCTTGGGCACCACCATGAAACCCACGCGCAGGCCCGGGAACAGGTTCTTGTTGAAACTGCCGCAGTAGATCACCCGGTCGCCGGAATCCAGGGCTTTGAGCGCCGCCAGTGGCGCGCTGTTGTAGTTGTATTCACTGTCGTAGTCGTCTTCGATCACCCAGGCGTCGGCGCGGGCGGCCCAATCCAGCAGCGCCAGGCGGCGTGACACCGACAGGGTCATGCCCAGCGGCGCCTGATGCGCCGGTGTCACATAGGCCAGGCGCGCCGTGTCGGGGAGCTGCGCGGTATCAAGGCCTTCGGCTGTCACCGGGACCGGCACGACCTGCGCACCGGCCAGACTGAACAGGCGGCGTGCCGGTGTATAACCGGGGTCTTCCACGCACGCGGTGTCACCGGGTTTGAGCAGCGTGCGCGCGATCAGGTCCAGGCCATGGCGAATACCGGTGGTGACAATGATTTCGTCCGCCTCGCAGTGCATGCCGCGATAACTGCGCACGTAGTCGGCGATCTGTTCACGCAACGCGGGCAAGCCGCCCGGGTGGGCGGCCTCCAATACCCCTGGCCCCGCAGACAGCAAGCCTCGGGAGATGCACCGCGCCCAGGTTTTGAGGTCGAACAGGCTGGCGTCCGGGCGTCGCGCGACAAAAGGGACGTGGCTTTGCACGCCCGCGTCGGGCTGATCCGGTATGGCCGCGCGGCGTGGACGTGCGCTGGGCGCCGGCGCCGCAATGAATTGCTCGGGGATCACCGCGCTGACGCGCGTGCCCGAACCCGCCACGCGCTGCACGTAACCTTCACTGTGCAAGCGCTCGAACGCCGCTTCAAGCGTGCCGCGCGACACCAGCCAGCGTTCGGCCAGGCTGCGGGTCGACGGCAAGCGGCTGCCGGCGGGCAATTGCCGATTCAGGATGGCGGCGCGCAATGCGTCGTAGGCGCCCTGCTGCTTGCCGGCGTCCAGGCTATCGGGGCGCGGCAGGTCCAGGTGGGCGGCGGCTTTTCCTCGGCTCATAGTGGTCCATTGGTTAGAGGCACAAGTGGCCCTGAGGATTAAACCACATACCCGCTAGAGTTCGAACTCGACTCCCTGCGAAGAAGCTTCCCATGACGCAACGCGCCCTCTCCTCCGGGTTCTGGCTGGTGCTACTGACCGTACTCATCGGCCTGCCACGGATCACCCTGGACATGCACCTGCCAGCCCTGCCGGCCATGGCCGACGACTTCCACGCCAGCGACAGCCAGTTGCAGCTGACCCTCACGCTGTACGCCCTGGGCTCGGCCATTTCCTTGCTGGTCAGCGGCCCGTTGACCGACCGCTTCGGGCGCCGCCCGGTGCTGCTGAGCGGGTTGTGTGTGTACGCGGTCGCCACCGTGGCCTGCGCGCTGGCCGACAGCATTGGTGTGCTGATCGTCGCCCGCCTGTTCCAGGCCCTCGGCGGCTGCTGCACCACGGTCATCGGCCGGGTGATCGTGCGCGATTACTTCGCCCGCGATGAACAGGCACGCCTGCTTGGCCTGATCTCCATGGCCATGGCGATTTCGCCGATGGCCGCACCGGTGCTGGGCAGCCTGATGCTGCCGTTCATCCATTGGCGCGGCCTGTTCATCGTATTGGCCGTGATCGGCGTGGCGCTGTGCCTGGTGGTGTTTCGCCGGCTGCCGGAAACCCGTCCACCGGAAGTCGCCGCCGCGCCGCCGAGCAACCTGCTGCGCCTCTACGGCCAGCTGCTGCGCGACCGTTATTTTCTGCGGTACTCCCTGGCGATCGGCTGCGTGTACAGCACGTATTTCCCATTTATCAGCGAGTCCTCGGCTCTGCTGCAACGCGGCTTTCACCTGTCTGCCACGGCCTACGCGCTGGTGTTTGCCGCGACGATCAGTGGCTACATGCTCGGCGCCAACCTGTTCCGCCGACTCGTGCTGCGCGTTGAAGCCGATCAGTTGATCAGTGCCGCCATCGGCTTGAATGTACTGGGTTGCGTGATGCTCGCAGGGGCCACGGTCGCCCTGCCGCAGGCCTGGTTGGCGATTGTGCTGCCGATGGTGGTGATCATGGTGTCGGTGGGGATGGTGATTCCGGCCTGCCAGCTGTCGGTGTTGCAGCCCTACGGCGCGATTGCCGGGACGGCTTCGGGGTTGTTCTTCTTTATCCAGATGTTCCTGACGGCCATGAGCAGTTGGGCCACCGGCTGGCTCTCGGACGGCACCTCGCAACCCCTGGTGATCACGACGTCAGTGGCGAGCGCATTGCTGGTTGCAGGTTGGTGGGCCTTGCAACAAAAAGCCGCGCCTGTGGGTCAGGCGCGGCTTGGGTGAAGCGCGATCAGGATCAGTGCATGAAGATCGCGATCAGAATGATGACCGGGATAGGCACACCGAGGAACCAAAGCAGTAATGAGCGCATGTTGTTCTCCTTGATTAACGAACGTAGTTTTCAGTTTCGACGTACACCACGGCGTCACGACGACGACCGCCGAAGGTGGCAGCGAAACTGGCAAAGAAGGCACCGATCAACAGCGCAATGAAGGTCCAAAGCGAGGTGTAGGCAGCCACTTTGGCGGCAGTGTCGGCAGCTTGCTTGGCTTTGACCTTGGCGTCTTCGATGGCTTTGCGGGCATCGCCGTACACCTTGTCGATACGCGCTTCGGCGTCAGCCTGGCTGAGGTTGGTGCGCTGGCTGATCAGCTGAGCGAGGTAGGTACGGTCTTCAGGGGCCAGTTGGCCATCGTTGCTCAGGGTGCGAGTGAAGATGCGCGCTACCACGCCATGCACGGCGTCATCGCTGACGGCGGCTGGGCGATCATCGCGAAACAGGCTGTCGACGTAGTAGTCAAAGTCGCCGCTGTTGGCGCCTTTGGCTGCACTGCCGGCTGCCTGAGTCAGGCCACTGGCGGCGCTCGAGGCGACACCGGCGCCGGCTTTAACGCCGCCGCTGACCACACTGCTCACCGAGCCGACGACCAGTACCGCGGTCACCAGCGTAGCGACTGCCCAAGCGAGGAAACCATGGGCGGTGTCGCGAAAGTACACCTCGTCACCGTGCATGTTGGCCCACTTCACACGCAAGCGGCCGGCAATGTAGCCGCCCAGGCCCGAAGCGACGATCTGGGTGAACGCCAGCCAGACAATTGTGGAAATGCCAAGCCCCTTGGCGCTGATACCGCTGTCGGCCCACGGCGACACCGCCGAAAAGCCCAGGCCGAAGCCCAGCAGCACCAGGATCAGCGACAGTGCGGCCGCCGCAGCGGCCCCGGCGAAAATCGCCCCCCAGGAAACCCCAGAGTGCGAGCTCGATTCTTGCAGCGTGGATGACGATGTGATCATTGTTGTTTTGCTCCCGGCAGGAAAAATAGTGTTACAACTCTCAAAAGGGACAGTGCAGGCACCATGCCAGCCGGGCGAAAAAATAAATTCGTTAAATTTCAACAAGATACAAAAATTGAACTAACTTAAACCATGCAAGTTGCAAGAAATGATCGAAAACAGCGTGCTTTATGCAATCCCCCAACGCCCACGGCCTGTGTCGGCGCTGGGCGGCATGAAAGTTGTGTCAGTTTTGCCAAGATGAAGTTTAATTTAGGAAGCGTTCAGGCATTTCTTGGCAAAATGCCCCCACTTCTAGTGTGAATCGCTCACCAGGTAATCCTATGACCCGTATTTTGACCATCGAGGATGACGCCGTTACAGCCCGCGAGATCGTCGCCGAGCTGAGTAGCCATGGACTGGATGTAGATTGGGTGGACAACGGCCGTGAAGGCCTGGTCCGCGCTGTGAGTGGTGATTACGATCTGATCACCCTCGACCGTATGCTGCCGGAACTCGATGGCCTGGCCATCGTCACGACCCTGCGCACCATTGGGGTGTCGACGCCGATCCTGATGATCAGCGCCCTCTCCGATGTCGACGAGCGGGTACGCGGCCTGCGGGCCGGCGGCGATGACTACCTGACCAAGCCGTTTGCGTCCGACGAAATGGCCGCCCGCGTCGAAGTGCTGTTGCGGCGCAAAAGCACGGTCAAGGAGTTCGAAACCGCCCTGCGCGTGGCCGACCTCGAACTGAACCTGATCAGCCGCGAAGCCAGCCGCGCCGATCAGCCGTTGAGCCTGCTGCCCACCGAATACAAGCTGCTCGAATTCCTGATGCGCAATACCGGGCAGATCCTCTCGCGAATGATGATCTTCGAAGAAGTCTGGGGTTATCACTTCGACCCGGGCACCAACCTGATCGACGTGCACATCGGTCGCCTGCGCAAAAAAATCGACCCGCCGGGCCTCACGCCGCTGATCCGCACGGTACGAGGTTCCGGTTATGTCATTGCTGAACCCCTCTAAAGGCTGGCGCTCCTCCAGCAGCCGCTTGCTGGCGCTTTACAGTTCGTTGTTCGTGGCCTGGAGCTGCATCCTCATGGGGGTGCTGTATTACGAGGTCTCGGGTTACCTGGGTGACCTGTCGCGTCACTCGCTGATGCAGCGCCAGCACCTGTTTCAACGCTTCGACGGTGAAGAACTGGTGGAAGCCCTCACCACCAGCATGACCTTCGACATGAAAGGCGTAGACGCCTATGGCCTGTTTGATGAGCAGTTTCGCCCTTTGAGCGGGCCGATCCGCGCAGTGCCACCGGACCTGCCGCTGGACGGCAAGATCCACGCCCTGGCCAACTGTGTCGACTCCGACGACCCTAAATTGCCCAAGGACAGCTGCGATGCAGTGGCCACCCACACCGAAGACGGCCGCTGGCTGGTACTCGTGCGCGCCAACGGTTCACTGTTTGGCGTGACCCGGATCATCTGGCATGCGCTGCTGTGGGCACTTTCCCTGACGATTATCCCCGGTGCTGCCGGTTGGCATTTGTTACGCCGTCGCCCGCTGCGGCGCATCCGCGGCATACAGGCCAGCGCCGAGGCCATCGTCGCCGGTGACCTGACGCACCGCCTGCCGTTGTCTGACCGACGCGACGAACTGGACATGCTCGCCGCCATCGTCAACGCCATGCTCGACCGCATCGAGAAGCTGATGAACGAGGTCAAGGGCGTGTGCGACAACATCGCCCACGACCTGCGCACGCCGCTGACGCGCTTGCGCGCGCAGCTTTACCGCATCAAACAAGAGGCAGAGGAAAACTCCGTCTACGCAGTGAAACTGGACGATGCGATTGCCGAAACCGATACGCTGATGGCGCGCTTTCGCGGGCTGTTGCGCATCTCGGAACTGGAAGACCACCAGCGCCGTTCGGGTTTCCTGGTGATGGATCCGCTGCCGCTGTTGCGCGAACTGCATGACTTTTACCTGCCCCTGGCGGAAGAAGGCGAATTGCAGCTACGCCTCGAAGTGCCCGACTCGCTGCCGTGGATCACCGGCGACCGCGCACTGTTGTTCGAAGCCTTGGCCAACCTGTTGAGCAACTCGATCAAGTTCTCGCCACCCAACGGTGAGGTGATCCTGCGTGGCGTCAATGATGCCGGCAGCACGCGTATCGAAGTGCACGACTCCGGCCCGGGCATTCCGGCCGCGGAGCGCGACGCAGTATTCCAGCGCTTCTACCGCGTGGATGAAAGCGACCAGCAAGGCGGGTTCGGGTTGGGCTTGTCGATTGTGGCGGCGATCATCAACCTGCATGGGTTCAAGTTGGAAGTCGGCAACAGCCAATGCGGGGGTGCGTGCCTGCTGCTGGAGTGTCGGCAGCAATTGATGCCTGAAGCCTGAAGAAAACCCCGGTCAAAAAATGTGGGAGCGGGCTTGCTCGCGAATGCAGTGTGTCAGTCAACAGATTCATCGACTGACCCACCGCTTTCGCGAGCAAGCCCGCTCCCACATTGGGCCTGTGGGGCCTGGCAGATCAAGCCGGGAAGTTGGCGCGCAGCGCCTCAAGCCCACCGCTGTACACGCCGGTGAACAACTCCTCCACCGCCGCGTCCGTGGTCCCCGCCGCCGGGGTGAACACGCCGGACCACGTCACTTTCGCCGACGCATCGGTCAACGCCTCAACCTGCAACGTCGCCAGGTAGGCACTCACCGGAAACGGCGACTGCTCGATGGTGTAGCTGTAAGTGCGTGCCACGTTATCAAAGCTCTGCAAGCGCTCGACCACCACACCGCCGTCCGCGGTTTGCAAGTGACGCACACGCCCGCCGTCGCTCGCCTCGCTTTTGACGATAAACGGCAGCCAATCGGGCAGCGTGTTAAAGCCACCAATCAATTGCCAGACCTGATCGGCCGAAACCGGAACCTCAATCACAGAAGAAGCTGTCGCCACAATAAATACTCCAAAAAAATGACAGGAATTCAGATCGCCATGCTGTCGACAACACCACCGTCGACGCGCAGTGCGGCGCCCGTGGTTGCAGAAGACAAGGGTGAAGCAATGTACGCCACCAGGTTGGCCACTTCATCCACATTTGCCGCGCGCTGGATGATCGACGTGGGCCGCGCATTGCGCACAAACACGTCCGCCTCTTCCCGCGCACTGCGCCCGGACTTGGCGGTGGCGTCTTTGAGCATCTGCTCCAGGCCGTCGGTAAAGGTCGGCCCCGGCAGCACCGCATTGACCGTCACACCGGTGCCGGCCAGACGCTTCGCCAAACCATGGGAGACCGCCAGGTTGGCACTTTTGGTCACGCCGTAGTTGATCATGTCCGCCGGCGTTGCCACCCCGGACTCCGAAGACAGGAAGATCACCCGCCCCCAGCCCTGTTCGACCATGCCCGGCACATAATGGCGCGCCAGGCGCACGCCGGAGATCACATTGACCTCGTAGAAGCGCGTCCACTCGCTGTCCGGTGCGTCGAAGAAATCCACATCGTTGAAGATGCCCAGGTTGTTGACCAGGATGTCGGCGCGCGGTTCGGCAGCGAACAGTTTTTCAGCACCTTCAGCTGTGCCGAGGTCCGCTACCAGCCCGCGCAGGTCAGCGTTCGGCACCGCCTGGCGAATGCTGTCCAGGGCGTCATCGACCTTGCCCGACTCACGCCCGATCACCACCACGGTGGCGCCGGATGCCGCCAGCGCCTGGCTGATGCCCAGGCCAATCCCCGCTGTGCTGCCGCTGACGATGGCTACTTTGCCGCTCACATCAATTTTCATGGTTGAATCCTCGGGTTAAAGCGGCAGAGGTGCGCGGGCCGAAATCAACTGTGCGTCGCGCAAGGCCTGCCAGAAGGCTGCCGGAATCTTCTCTGACAACGCCGCGACGTCTTCGGCAATCCGCCCCGGACGACTGGCACCCGGAATCACTGCGGCCACCGCCGGGTGGGCCAGGGAGAATTGCAGCGCTGCGGCTTTCACGCTCACGCCAAACGCCTGGGCAATCGCTTTGATCTGCTCGACCTTGCTGATAATCGCCGGGCTGGCCTTCTGATATTCGAAGTGCGCGCCACCGGCCAGAATCCCCGAGCTGTAAGGGCCGCCAACGACGATTTCGACGTTCTGCGCCAGGGCTGCGTCCATCAAGCGTTGCAAGGCACGCTCGTGGTCCAGCAGGGTGTAGCGGCCGGCCAACAGGAAACCGTCGGGCTGCGCTTCGGTCAGGTCAAGGGTCAGCTCGCACGGCTCGACGCGGTTCACGCCCAGGCCCCAGGCCTTGATCACGCCTTCTTCACGCAAGCGGGTCAGCACTTTGAAGGCGCCGGTGCGGGCCTGGTTGAAGAAGTCCAGCCACTGGTCGCCGTAAAAATCCTGGGCGATGTCGTGAATCCACACGATGTCCAGACGGTCGGTCTGCAGGCGCTTCAGGCTGTCTTCGATGGAGCGCAGGGTGGCGTCGGCGCTGTAGTCGTTGAGCATCTTGTTCGGGCGGCCATGTTCGAACACACCGCTTTTTTCGCCGAGGTCGCGGGCGCTTTCTTCGACTTCGTCGAGAATCACGCGGCCGACCTTAGTGCTGAGCACGAAGTCATCGCGGTTGTACTGCGACAAGGCTTGGCCCAGGCGAATTTCCGACAACCCCGAGCCGTAGAACGGCGCGGTGTCGAAATAACGCACGCCGCTGTTCCAGGCGGCCTCGACGGTGGCCTGGGCTTCGTCTTCGGGAATGGCGCGGAACATGTTGCCCAGCGGTGCGGTGCCAAAGCCCAGTTGGCCGGGCAGTTTGTCTTTCAAGCTCATGGTGGATCCTCAATCGGGTTCAGGGTCGCTGTGACCGTTGAGCAGATCCTAGATTGCATAGATCGGACCGTCCAAGACATACTGCGACCAACTTGAGTCCTGCGAGGTCTTACATGATTGATCTGCGCCAATTGCGCTACTTCGAAGTCGTTGCCGAAGAAGAACACGTCGGCCGTGCCGCCGAACGTTTGCACATCTCCCAGTCGCCCTTGAGCCGGCAGATCGCCCAGCTCGAAGAGCGTTTGGGCCTGACCCTGTTCGAACGCAGCCAGCAGCGCATCCGCCTGACGCGCGACGGCCAGACGTTTCTGGCCGAAACCAAGGCGCTGCTGACCCACGCCAATCGCCTGGAATCCCTGGGCAAACGCCTGGGCCGCGGTGAAGAAGGCGGTTTGTGCATCGGCTATATCGAAAACGCCATGCACGCCGGTGTGCTGCCTAACGCCTTGCGCGTGTTGAGAGACGACCGCCCCACCGTGCATATCAAGCTGTACAACTTGCCGTCGCTCGAACAGCTCGAAGGCCTGCGCCAGCGCAGCCTGGATATCGCCCTGGTCAGCGAGCCACCGGCCGCCGATGACCCGGACCTGACCGCGTTGCAAGTGCTGGACGACCCCATGCTGCTGGCCCTGCCTGAGCATCATCCGCTGGCCAAACACAACGAACTGCTGCCCGAACATCTGGCCGATCAGGAATGGATTGGCGTGCAACGCAAAGCCGGCGCTAACCCTGCCGATGATTTCGTCGCGGCCTGCATTCGGGCCGGTTTTACCCCGCAAATCCCGATGGAAGCCAGCGAGCCGTTCACCGCATTGGGCCTGGTGGCCTCGGGCTTGGGCGTGGCCATGGTGCAAAAAGGCTTGAGCCGCAATGCCCCACCCGGCGTGGTGCTGCGCGAGCTGCCGTGGATGACCTACACCACACCGTTGTGGGCGGCGTGGCATCGGGTCAACCTGCGCCCGCTGGTGGAAACCTTCCGCAAAGTGCTCACCGAACCCGAAGGCTGACAATGCCTTAAAGGTGGGAGCGGGCTTGCTCGCGAACGCGGTGGGTCAGCCAGCACATGCATCGCCTGACACCCTGTTTTGGCGAGCAAGCCCGCTCCCACCCGGGTCAGCCAAACCTCTCGCGCAGGCGCAACCACAACATCCCCAGCGCCAGCAGCGGCGAGCGCAAGGCCTTGCCGCCCGGAAACGTCATGTGCGGCACCTGGCTGAAAATATCCAGGCCCTGGCTGTGGCCCGCGTGAATGGCTTCGGCCAAAAGCGTTGCGCACCAGTGGGTCACGTTCAGTCCATGCCCGGAATAGCCCTGGGCATAGAACACATTCGGGTGCTGCTTGAGCCGCCCGACTTGCGCAAAGCGGTTGGCGGTAATGCCGATCTTGCCGCCCCACTGGAACTCGATGGCGGTACCCGCCAACTGCGGGAATACCTTGAGCATCTTGGGCTGCATATACGCGGCGATGTCCACCGGATCACGCCCGGAGTAATGGCACGCACCGCCGAACAACAGTCGGCGGTCGGCGGAAAGTCGGTAGTAGTCCAGCCCGACTTTCTGGTCACACAGCGCCAGGTTCTGCGGGATCAATTGCTTGGCGACTGCCTCGGACAACGGCTCGGTGGCGATAATGTAACTGCCCGCCGGCAGTACCTTGCCGCTCAAACGCGGTTCCAGTTCATCCAGGTGCGCATTGCACGCCAGCACCAAGTGGGCGGCGCGCACCGTGCCAGCGGCGCAGCGCACTTGCACGGTGTCGCCGTGGATCAGTTCGACGACCTGGGTGCGCTCGAAAATCCGCACCCCCAGCGACTCGGCCACCTGCGCCTCGCCGAGCACCAGATTCAGCGGGTGCAGGTGGCCAGAGCCCATGTCCACCAAGCCACCGGCATAGACCATCGAACCGACCACCTGCTGCATGTCCTGCGCTTCGACCAGCCGAGTTTCATGGGCATACCCAAGCGCCGCAAGGCGTTGCTGCTCGCCCTTGAACGCAGCGAATTGCGCCGTGGTATTGGCCAGTTCGCAAAAGCCCCAGCGCAGATCGCAGTCAATGCTGTGCTGACGAATGCGCTCGCCTACCAGCGCCACCGAATCAATCCCGGCCTGCTCCAGGTAACGCACGCCCTCCTCGCCTACGTACCTGGCGAACCCCGACACGTCATGGCCGATGCCACGAATCAACTGCCCGCCATTGCGCCCGCTGGCGCCCCAGCCGATGCGCCGAGCCTCCAGCAGAATCACCGAGAGCCCGCGCTGGGCCAGCTCGATGGCCGTGTTGACCCCGGTAAAACCGCCGCCGATCACGCACACATCGGCGCTCAGGTCGGTGCCCAGCGATGGACGCTCAGGCATGGCATTGGCCGAAGCACGGTAATAGGACCGGGCGTGGTCACTGGATGAAATCATTTGTTGGTCTTCACTTTGCTCCAGGCGCGGGTCATCAGGCGCATGGTCGCCGGGGTCGGCGTGGTGGAAATGTAGAGTTTGTCGAGCACTTCCTGCGACGGGTACACCTCAGGGTTGTTCACCAGTTCCGGCGCCATGAACGGCTTGGCGGCGGGGTTGGCATTGGCGTAGCCGACCGAGGCACTGACCTTGGCGATCACTTCGGGGTCGAGCAGGTAGTTGATGAACGCGTGGGCTTCTTTCGGGTTGCTGGCATCGGCCGGAATCGCCAGCAAGTCGAACCACAGGTTGGAGCCTTCCTTGGGAATTGAGTAGGCGATGTTCACACCGTTTTTGGCTTCCTTGGCGCGGTTGGCGGCCTGGAACACGTCGCCGGAATACCCGAAGGCCACTCAGATATCGCCGTTGGCCAGATCCGAGATGTACTTGGAGGAATGGAAGTACGTGATGTACGGGCGCAGTGTCAGCAGCTTGGCTTCGGCCTGTTTGTAGTCCTCGGGGTTCTCGCTGCGCGGGTCCTTGCCCATGTAATTGAGGATCGCCGGGAACAGCTCGTCCGCCGAATCGAGGAAGGCGACGCCGCACTCGTGGAGTTTTTTGATGTTCTCGGGTTCGAACAGCACCGCCCACGAATCGATATGGTCGATGCCCAGCACTTGCTTGACCTTGTCGACGTTGTAGCCGATGCCATTGGTGCCCCACAGGTAGGGCACCGAATGCGCATTGCCCGGGTCGTTTTTCTCCAGCAGCTTGAGCAGTTTGGGGTCGAGGTTCTTGAAGTTGGGTAGCTGCGAGCGGTCGAGCTTGAGGAACGCGCCGGCCTTCACCTGGCGCGCCAGGAAGTGGTTGGACGGCACCACCACGTCATAGCCGGTGCGCCCCGCCAGCAACTTGCCCTCCAGGGTTTCGTTGGAATCGAACACGTCGTAGACCACTTTGATCCCGGTCTTGGCCTGGAAATCAGCCAAGGTGGTCTCACCGATGTAGTCGGTCCAGTTGTAGACGCTGACCGTCGGCGCGGCTTGGCTGGCACTGCTGAACGCGGCCACCAGGGCCAGCGGGAGAAGCTTTTTCACAAGACGCATATCGACACCCCTTTTGAGTTTTTTTAGACGCTCAACAGCAGGAACTCACGTTCCCAGGAACTGATCACCCGCTTGAAATTCTCATGCTCGGCGCGTTTGACTGCCACGTAGCCGCGCACGAACTTCTCGCCCAGGTACTGCTTGACCGTGTCGCAATCCTCCATCCGCGCCAGCGCGTCTTCGAGGGTGAACGGCAGGCGCAGGTTGCGGCGCTCGTAGGCGCGCCCTTCCACCGGGGCGCTCGGCTCGATCTTTTCGATCATGCCCAGGTAGCCGCACAACAAGCTGGCCGCAATTGCCAGGTATGGGTTGGCGTCCGCGCCCGGCAAACGGTTCTCCACGCGCATTGCCTCGGGGCTGGAAGTGGGCACGCGCAGGCCGACGGTACGGTTTTCTTCGCCCCACTCCACGTTGACCGGCGCCGAGGTGTCCGGCAGGAAGCGGCGGAACGAATTCACGTTCGGCGCGAACATCGGCAGCAGCTTTGGGATGTACGTCTGCAACCCGCCGATGTGGTGCAAGAACAGCTGGCTCATCGTGCCGTCGGCATCGACAAACACCGGTTTGCCGGTGGCGATGTCCACCACGCTCTGGTGCAGGTGCATGGCGCTGCCGGGCTCGTCGGCCACCGGTTTGGCCATGAAGGTGGCGGCCACGTTGTGCTTGAGCGCGGCTTCGCGCAGGGTGCGTTTGAACACGGTGATCTGGTCGGCCAGGTGCAGGGCATCGCCGTGGCGGAAGTTGATTTCCATCTGCGCCGGGCCGTCTTCGTGGATCAACGTGTCGAGGTCCAGGCCCTGCAGCTCGCACCAGTCGTAGACGTCTTCGAACAGCGGATCGAATTCGTTGGCGGCGTCGATGGAAAATGACTGGCGGCCGGTTTCGGCGCGACCGGAGCGTCCCACCGGGGTTTTCAACGGCAGGTCCGGGTCTTCGCAGCGCTGGGTCAGGTAGAACTCCATTTCCGGCGCCACAATCGGCTGCCAGCCTTGCTCGGTATACAGTTGCAGCACCTTTTTCAGCACGTTGCGCGGCGACAGCTCAATCGGGTTGCCCTGCTTGTCATAGGTGTCGTGGATCACAATCGCGGTGGGCTCGATAGCCCACGGCACCACGTACGTGGCGTTGGACACCGGGCGGCAGATCATGTCGATGTCGGCCGGGTCGAGCAGGTCGTAATAGATATCGTCGTCGACAAAGTCCCCGGTCACCGTTTGCAGCAACACACTTTCCGGCAGGCGCATGCCTCGCTCATGCAGGAACTTGTTGGTGGGCGCAATCTTGCCGCGTGCGATGCCAGTCAAATCACTGATCACGCATTCGACTTCGGTAATCTTGTGTTCTTTCAGCCAGGCGGACAGCTGATCGAAGGGGGCGTTCATAAGGACCTCGTCATGGGTTGGGGGCATGCGCCGGCTTGTACTCGCGGCGCATTGAGGTCTATCTTGATGCCGCCGCCCTGCGGCATCTATCCACTTTGCACCAACCACAACGCACCAATAGAGTGCGCCCAGGTTACCCATGACACAGGCAACAGCTTTGCGCGTACAGGCTTTCACTACCGGTGATGTGGCCGCTCAATGCAGTGCGACACCCGGTTGGGTGCAGCAGTATCAGCAGATGTCCCCGGGGCATTTTGCCGGGCAGATCCGTTACCTCGACCTGCAAGGCGTGCAGGTGTACGAAGAGTGCATGAACACGCGCGTGGAGCAGAACTTCAACGCGCCGCCCGGTGCATTGGCGTTCTGTTTCGATGGCAGCGACAACGCGCTGTACCTGCTCAATGGCGAAAGCCGCAACACCTGGATCACCCCGGAAAACTACCGCGAAGTGGCCGTGGTGTTCGGCCCGCAGTTCGTGCAGCGCCATGGCCTGGATGTGGCCAAACTCGAAGGCCTGTTCATGGCCCCGCTGACCTGTCAGCAGAACGCGCTGTTCACCCGTTGGCTCAGCGGCACCCTGACGCGGTTGTCCGCCACACTCGACCCGATCAGCCGCGATGCCCTTACTCAGCAGTTGCTCGACGATTGCCTGTTCATCCTCGACAACGCCTGCGTGTGCCTGGACCGCGGCTCATTGCAGCGACGCAGCGAAGAACGCCTGCTGATGGCGCGCATCGGCGAGTGGGCAGCGGATGCGCCGGATGAAACCGTCAACTTGCTGGAGTTGGCGCAAATCGCCGGTGTGCCGCTGCGCCAGTTACAGCAAGGCTTCAAGACCTACACCGGAATGAGCCCGGCGCAGTGGTTGCGGCTGCGCCGCTTGAACGGGGCGCGGCGCGAGCTGTTAACCGCAGCCGACACCACCGTGGCCGAAGTCGCGATGAACTGGTCGTTCTGGCATTTGGGGCGGTTTTCGAATAGCTACCGCGCATTGTTCAAGGAACTGCCCAGTGAAACCCTGAAGCGCTCCAGCTGAAAGATGGGACGACAGAACCGTTCTCAGTAACTTGTAAAACCCCGCACTTCCCCCTAGCTTATGCGCCCCCCGTCCTGCGCTATAAGGCCCTGCCTCCATGGTTTTGCGTTTTCGTCCTGCCGTTCACTCACGTTTCGCCCTCGGCCTGCTGCTCAGCGGCGGCATCGGTAGCAGCCTGGCGGCTGAAATTGAGCTGCCGGCGGTGAACGTCCAGGGCCAGGACGAGTCCGGCTACCGCAGCGAAACCGCATCGGTCGGCGGCTTCGATGAGGCGCCGTTGCTGGACACCCCGGCCTCGATCACGGTGATCAACGCCGCGCTGATCAAGGACCAGCAAGCGCGCCTGCTCAGCGAAGTGCTGCGCAACGATGCCTCGGTCGGCGACAGCTATGCACCGATTGGTTATTACGAAAACTTCGTGGTGCGCGGCTTCTCGCTCAATGCGGCAAGCAGCTACAAGATCAATGGGCGTACCATCACCGGCGAGCAGAACGTCGCCCTCGAAAACAAACAGCAAGTGGAAGTGCTCAAGGGCCTGGCCGGTTTGCAGAGCGGCATTGCCGAGCCCAGCGGAGTGATCAACTACGTGACCAAACGCCCGCAAGACGTGCGCTCGGTCACGGTGTCCACCGACGATCGCGGCAGCGGTTACATAGCCACCGATGTCGGCGGCTGGTTCGGCAGCGAGCAGCAGTTTGGCCTGCGCGCCAACGTGGCCCATGAAGACCTCAACAGCTATGTGGAGCACGCCAATGGCCAGCGCGATTTCGTGTCCCTGGCGTTCGACTGGACTATCAGCCCCGACGCCGTGCTGCAACTGGATGCGGAATACCAGAACAAGCAACAGCGCTCGGTGCCGGGTTATCAACTGCTGGGCGGAACCGAGGTGCCCCACGATGCCTCGCCGAAAAAACTGCTGGGGCACCAGAGTGGTTCCAAACAGGTGGGCATCGACTCGCTGAACCTCAACGGCAAGTTCGAATACCGTTTCAGCGATCAGTGGAAAGGCACTCTCAGCGCCGCGCGCAGCAAGGTGGTGATTGATGACTACAGCGCGTTTGCCTGGGGCTGTTATGGCTCGACCAGCTGTAGTTCATCGAGCGTGCCCAACCATTTCAGCCCCGAAGGCAACTACGACGTCTACGACTATCACAGCCCCGACGACACCCGCCGCGACGATGAAGTGCAGGCGGCGATGACCGGGCTGTTCGACACCGCAGGCATCGGCCATGAGCTGACCTTGGGCACCAGCGCGTTTCGCCGGGTGATCGACAAGCGCAAATCGGTCAATGAGTACATTGGCACCAGCAACATCGACGCCGACTCACCGACATTCACGCCCACTGACGTGCCGCTCAATGATAGCCACCGCAACCTCGACAGCCGCCAGTACGGGCTGTTCGTCACCGACCGCATCCGTTTCAACGAGCAATGGCAAACCATTCTTGGCGGCCGTGAAGTGCGCCTGGATGAAAAAGCCTATGACGATAATGGCAACCAGGCTCGCCACACCCAGCAATACGTGTTCCTTCCTCAAGCTTCGTTGATTTACAAACCAGTGGAAAACATCTCGCTGTACACCAGCTACAGCAAAGGCCTGTCGCTGGGCGGCACGGCGCCTTGGTTCGCTGAAAACGCCGACGAAACTCTGGCTCCAACCGTGTCACGGCAAATCGAAGCCGGCGTGAAATACGACTGGCGCCGAATTAGCTTCGCCGCCGCCGTATTCCAGACTCATCAGGCCTATCAGTACGCCAAACCGGAAGATGGCAAGTTCACCTACGTGCAACAAGGCCAACAGAAAAATACCGGCCTGGAACTCTCCGCCAACGGCTGGGCCACCGACCGCCTGCAAATCGCAACCAGCGTGGCGGCGATTCGCGCGCGCGTGAGCAACAGCGGCACGCCGGAATACGAAGGCCATCAAGCGATCAACGTGCCCACGCTGCGCGCCAGCGTGTACGCCGACTACGCGTTGCCATGGGTGAACGGTCTGGCGCTGCTCGGCGGTGTGCAATACAGCGCCAAGAAATACGCCAACCGCACCGGGAATGTTGAGGTAGGGGATTATGCAGTGGTCAATGTCGGTAGCCGCTACACCACCAAAGTCGACGGCTATGAAACCGTGTTTCGCCTGAGCGTCGACAACCTGTTCGACAAGCGTTACTGGCGCGACGCCGGCGAATACATGGGCGATGACTACCTGTTCCAGGGCGCGCCGCTGACGGCGCGCGTGAGTGCTTCGGTCAACTTCTGAACACCCGCGGCGCTGCCAGACAAAGCGCCGCCACGCCACAGATCAACAGGCTCCAGCCCAGGTTCTGGGCCCAGGCCACCAACCCAAGCCCGGCGCCGATCATCAAGTAATACAGCAAGCCGAACACTGCGGCGGCCGTGCCAAGCCGGTCGGGATAGCGCACCAGTGCGGCACCCAGCACATTCGGGATTGCCATGCCGAATGCCAGCACCACCAACAGCATCGGCCATACAAACAGCCAGCTGCCTTGCAGCAGCACGACGAGCAAGCCCCCCAGTGCCGCCAGGCCGGCGGCGGTCAGCACCAACTGCTCACCGTTCATGCCACGCTTGAGCAATCGCTTGTTCAGCCACGCCCCAAGCCCCGAACCCAGCGCCAGCAGCACGCCGCTGTAACCGAATTGGGCAGCGGACAAACCCAGCCGCGCAAAAATAAACGGCCCCACGCTGTAATAGCCGAACAGCGCAATATTGAACGCCGCTACCAGACCGACCGAGCGCCAGATTCCTGCGTCCCTGAGCATCAGGCCCAGCGTTTCGGGCAGCGACGCCGTCGACACTGAGGCAGGACGCGTCTCGGGCAAGGCCCACAGGCACCAGCCCCACAACGTCAGCGCCGCCAGCAGCAACCCGGCCAGCATGCCGCGATAACCGAAGTACTGCACCAGCGTCGCGCCACTGAACAAACCCAGCGCAGGACTCGCAGCCAGAGCAATGCCCATTATCGAAAACACCTGGGCCAACTGCGCACCGTGGAAACGATCGCGCAGCACGGTCTGCGTCACCACCGAGCCGACCGCCGCACCGAACGCCGCCAGCGCCTGGGCCAGTAACAAGGCATTGAACGTGGTCACACTCAAGGCCAATACCGACGCCGCCACGTATAAGGCCAATCCGGCCAACATCACCGGCCGCCGCCCCCAGCGATCACACAGCCGGCCCCACACCACCACCCCGAATGCAAACGCCAGGAAATACACCGACAAGGTCTGCCCTGCCCGTTCGGGGCCCACCGCAAACGCTTCGCCGATATCACCCAGTGCCGGGCTGTAAAGGGTCTGGGCCAATTGCGGAAACATCAGCAACGCCACGGTCAGCACCAGCAGGTTTTGAACTTTCATTGACGACTCCCTCGTATGAACAACGCGAGGAGTTTAAGGACCGGCAACTGGGGTATTATCCAAACTTCGCCATTTTATCGATCAAATCGGACAACCTATGGCCTGGCTTGCCGCCGACGCGTCTTTCGACCCCGACCGCCTCCCGGCGCCGGTCATCGGCATCGCCGCGCTGCTCGGCGACCACGACTCCGGCCTGCATCGCCACCAGCGCGGGCAACTGTTGTTTACCCAACAGGGTTGCACCCGCATCACCCTCGACAACCAACTGTGCCTGCTGCCGCCCTCCCGCGCGGCATGGATCCCCTGCGGTGTGCCCCATCGCGCGGTGATGCACAAAACCGTGGATTACCGGTCGGTCTACCTGAGCCCGGCATTGGCTGATCAGTTGCCCAAACAGGTGCGGGTCATCGAAGTCAGCGCCTTGCTGCGGGCGGTGCTGGAGCCCATGGCAATGGCGCCGTTTGAGACCGATTGGCACGCCGGTCGGCATGCCCACCTACTGGGGTTGTGCCTGGATGAAATCCAGCAAGCCGCCGAGCAACCGATGCTCCTGCCCTTGCCGCAGGACAAGCGCCTGGCCCCGTTGCTGGCCGATCTCGACAGGTTGCCACCAACGCTGCAAGCGCTGGAAACACAAATTGGCGCCAGCACCAAGACCATCGGCCGGATTTTCCTGCGGGAAACCGGCCTGGGGTATCAGCAATGGCGCCAGCAGTGGCGCTTGATGCGGGTCATCGAACTGCTCGCCACCGGGCGCAGCCTGGGTTACTGCGCTTTCGCGCTGGGCTTTGCCAGTGACAGTGCGTTGATCGCCTTTTTCAAGGGCATGACCGGCACCACGCCACGTGGGTATTTCAAATCAAGCTGAAGGTTTACTTGGGCATCTTGCGAAAGCCCACGGCCAAGCGGTTCCAGCTGTTGATGGTGGCGATGGCCACGCTTAAATCGACCTGTTCCTGGGCGCTGAACTCGGCGGCCAGCGCGTTGTAGTCTTCGTCTGCGGCGTGGGTCTGGCTGATCAGGGTGAGGCTTTCGGCCCAGGCCAGGGCGGCACGCTCACGTGGGGTGAAAAACGGTGTTTCACGCCAGGCCGACACGGTGTACAAGCGGCGCTCGGTTTCGCCGCCCTTGCGGGCGTCGGCGGTGTGCATGTCGAGGCAGAAGGCGCAGCCGTTGATCTGCGAGACGCGCAGGCGCACCAGTTCCAGCAGCGGGAGTTCCAGGGACAGTTTGCCGACAGCGGCTTCCAGGGCGAGCATGGCTTTCATGGCATCCGGGGAAGCGGTGTAGAAATCGGTACGGGTTTGCATGGTGATACTCCAGAACGGTGGGGATTGATGGCTAGAGTAGTCACCGTGAGTGCCTGGAGAAATATCCAATTGCGGGGAAGATTGGGTGGCCAATGTGGCGCCCGTGCGGGAAGGTAAACGATCACCCCGGCAACGGAATCACCCGCAGCCGCCTGACCGACTTGTACGAAAAGCTCGAATAGATCTCCTTGACGCAAGGCAACGTTTGCAACACCTCGCGCGCAAACTCCCCGAACGACTCGAGGTCCTTGGCCACCACCTCAAGCAAAAAGTCATAACGCCCGGACACGTTATGGCACGCCACAATCTCGGGAATTTCCAACAGCCGCTGCTCAAACGCGCGGGCGATTTCCTGGGTATGACTTTCCATCATGATGCTCACAAATGCGGTCACCCCATACCCCAGCGCCTTGGGCGACAGGATCGCCTGGTAGCCGCTGATCACCCCGCTCTCTTCCAGGCTGCGCACCCTGCGCCAACAGGGCGAGGTAGTCAGCGCCACCCGGTCAGCCAGTTCGGCCACCGTCAGCCGGGCATTGCCTTGCAGCGCGTTTAAAAGTGCTTTATCGGTGCGATCCAGACTCACGGGCATAATGTGCCTCTATTCATTGTTTTTATCGACGTTTCGACCCTTAACCCGCGCATTACCAGCAAACTTTGCAACGTTCATCTTTGGTTATGAGCATAGCATCGTAGGAAATAAGGAGCGTGCGACATGAACAATAAACACACTGCATTCGGCTTTTCCACTCGCGCCATCCACCACGGCTATGACCCCAAGGACCACCACGGCGCCCTGGTGCCGCCGATCTATCTGTCTGCCACGTTTGCATTCCCCACGGTCGAATACGGCGCGGCCTGCTTTGCCGGTGAAGCCAGCGGCCACTTCTATACGCGCATCTCCAACCCGACCCTGGCGCTGCTGGAGTCGCGCATGGCCACCCTGGAAAACGGCGAGGCCGCCGTGGCGTTCAGTTCCGGCATGGGCGCGATTGCCGCGACGTTCTGGACCCTGTTGCGTCCCGGCGATGAGTTGATTGTCAGCCAGACCCTCTACGGCTGCACGTTCGCCCTGCTGCACCATGGCATCGGCGAATTCGGCATCAAGGTGCGTCACGTCGACCTGACCGACCTGGCGGCCTTGCGCGCGGCGCTTTGCCCCGCGACCCGCATGATCTACTGCGAGACGCCGGCCAACCCCAACTTGCGCCTGGTGGACATTGCGGCGGTCGCCGCGCTTGCCCACCAGCAGCCCAACGTTACCGTGGTGGTCGACAACACCTACTGCACGCCCTACCTGCAACGGCCTCTGGAACTGGGCGCCGACGTGGTGGTGCACTCGGCGACCAAGTACCTCAGTGGCCATGGCGATATCACCGCCGGTATCGCCGTGAGCAACCAGGCCCTGGCGCAGCGCATTCGCCTGCAAGGCCTCAAGGACCTGACCGGCGCGGTGATGTCACCGCAGGATGCGTCGTTGCTGATGCGCGGCCTCAAGACATTGGCCCTGCGCATGGACCGCCATTGCAGCAATGCCCTGGCGGTGGCCGAGGCGCTGCAGGCACACCCGGCCGTGCAGTGGGTGACCTACCCCGGGTTGCGCTCTTTCCCACAATACGAATTGGCGGCGCGGCAGATGAAGCAGTCCGGCGGCATGATCGCCTTTGAACTCAAGGGCGGCATTGCAAGCGGCCGCCGCTTCATGAACGCCCTCAACGTGTTCACCCGTGCGGTCAGCCTGGGCGATGCCGAATCACTGGCCCAGCACCCGGCCAGCATGACCCATTCCACCTACACGCCTGAAGAACGTGCGCAACACGGCATCAGCGAAGGCCTTGTGCGTTTATCGGTCGGGCTGGAGGACATCGCCGACCTCCTGGAGGATGTCCATCAAGCCCTGGCCAAATGCACCCGCACCGTCGCACCCCGCCGTGCCCAAGTTGAAGAGCACAGCGTGAAATAAGCCTTGGGCACCCACCAACGCTTTCCTACAAACGGTGGTCGGACTGGTCTGACCATCGTTATGCGTTTTTAATCTGATTTTTTCCAGATTGGATCCCCATGCTTTCGCCAGGCTGTACTAGCATAGGTTCTCGACGGGTGCATTATCACTGCAGGTTATTCACCCTGGTTACCTTCTTAAATCCCGTCGCGATAAGGCTGAATACCTGCACTCGAAACTCATGGACGAATTGATGAACTCACACCTGTTCCCACATATAGGCAAGGTCATCGCCAGCACCGGCAGTCGCCATTTCCCACGCATGCTGCATGACCTTATCCTGACTCAACTGGCAGTGGACGCCACCCATATCACGCAATTGCGGGTCAGTGCCGAAGGCCACACCCGCCGCAGGATCAGCCCGGTCTACACCGATTCGGTAGCCGCATTGGGTGAAGAACAACCCGCCGCTCAACTGCACCTCACGCGCCGCAGGGACGATGTGCGCTATGTGCTGTCGGTGTACCGCTCGCACCAGTCAGAAAGCTTTTCGCCGCAGGAACGCAGCATGCTGCAGGACTTCTCCACGCTGCTGCTGCCCATGGTCGAAAAACACATCACCGCGATCCAGCCTTGCCGCCCGACCAGCGAACCGCTGATGCCGGAAAACCAGGGCATCGAAACCCTGCGCCGGCGCATTGAAGAACGCCTGGTGCAATCGGGCCTGACGCTTTCCAACCGCGAACTCGAAGTGTGCGTCGGCCTGCTGGCCGGGCGCACCGCACCGCAATTGGCAGAGCAACTGGCACTCAAGGTCAACACCATCGAGAGCTACCTCAAACGCGCGGCGATCAAGCTGGGCATCAGCGGGCGGCATTCGTTGTTGCGGTGGATGTACGCGACCGAGGAAGGCACGCTCACCACCCTGTGAATCACCCAAAAACCTGTGGGAGCTGGCGTGCCTGCTCCCACATTTGACCGCTGCCGTCAGTCCCTGGCCAACGCCTCAATCGGGTCCAGCCGCGCCGCATTCCTGGCCGGGACAAAGCCAAACACAATGCCGATCAGGGTCGAACACGCAAACGCGGTGATGATCGAGCCCAGGGAAAACACCATTTCCCATTCCTTCACAAACAATGAAAACAGATAGCCGATCGCAAAGGACAACGAGATCCCGATCATCCCGCCGATCAGACACACCATTACCGCTTCCACCAGAAACTGCTGGCGGATGTCCGACTGGCGCGCGCCCACAGCCATGCGAATACCAATCTCGCGCGTCCGCTCGGTCACCGACACCAACATGATGTTCATCACCCCGATACCGCCCACCAGCAACGAAATCACCGCGATCAGCGACAACAGCAGCGCCAGCGAGCGGCTGGTTTTCTGCACCGTTTGCATGATGCTGTCGAGGTTATTGGTGAAAAAATCCTTGGTGCCGTGACGTTGCAGCATGAGTTTATTGACGTTTTCTTCCACCACTTTGCTCGGCTGGCCGTCCTTGATGCGCACGGTGATGCTGTCCAGATGGCGCTGGCCCAACAGACGCCCCGCCGCCGTCTCATAAGGCACCCACACGTTCAGCGCCTTGCTGGCGGCAAACATGTTTTTGTTGTCGGCCGTCACACCAATCACCGTGCACGGCAGATTGCCGACCAGGATCACCTGGCCCAACGGGTCCACATTCGGTCCGAACAAGCGATGTCGGGTGTTGTGGTCGATCACCACCACCTGGGCCTGGCGCCGCGCGTCGCTTTCGCTGAAGGCAATCCCGGCTTCCAGCTTCAACCCCTTCACTTTGAAGTAGCGGTCGCTGACGCCATTGACCTGCGCATCCAGGTCGATATTGCCAAAGCGCAGCAGCAGGTTGCGGCCCACCACCGGCGTGGCGCTGTCGACGTAATACAGCTGGTTCAACGCCTCCACGTCCGAGGGCATCAATGTTTCGATGGCGGAGGCGCGGCTGTCACCAAAACTGGTGCCGGAAAAGATATCGATGGTGTTGCTGCCAATCGCCTGGATGTCCTTGAGCACGTAACGCTTGGCGCCCTCACCAATGGCTGAGATCGACACCACCGAGGTGATGCCGATGACAATCCCGAGCATCGTCAGCAGGGTGCGCATGCGATGGGAAATCAATGCCACCCAGGCCATGTTGAATGCTTCCTTGAACAACCCCAGGCTCGCCACCAGACGCCGTGCACCGCTGCGCCGGGTCTCGATGGGCGCCTCAGCGGGCACCTCCAGGCCGACGCTGTCGTTGGCCTTGTCGCTGACAATCTCACCGTCACACACCTCAACAATGCGCTGGGCATTGGCGGCCACCTTGGGGTCGTGGGTGACGATAATCACTGTGTGTCCGGCGGCGTGCAGCTCGGCGAGGATGCGCATCACCTCCTTGCCGCTGTGGGTGTCGAGGGCGCCGGTGGGTTCGTCGGCGAGAATCACTTCACCGCCGTTCATCAACGCGCGGGCGATGCTCACGCGCTGTTGCTGGCCGCCGGAAAGCTGGCTCGGCCGGTGGCTGGTGTGCCCCGCCAGGCCCAGGCGGGTGAGCAAATCCCGCGCGCGGCTGTGGCGTTGCGTCTCTGGCGTGCCGGCGTAGATCGCCGGCATTTCCACGTTGTGCAAGGCGCTCAGGTGCGCGAGCAAGTGGTAGCGCTGGAAGATAAAACCGAAGTAATCGCGGCGCAGTTCCGCCAGTTGCTCATCGCCGAGCGAGCGGGTTTCGATGCCATTGATTTTGTAGCTGCCGGCGGTGGCGTAGTCCAGGCCTCCGAGGATGTTCATCAGCGTGGATTTACCCGAGCCCGAGGCGCCGATGATCGCGACCATTTCTCCGGCATGGATGGTCAAGTCGATGCCCTTGAGCGCGATGAATTCGCGCTCGCCGGCCATGAAACTGCGGGTGATGCCCTTGAGTTCCAACAGTGGTTGGGTCATGCGTCAGTTCCCCGCCGCAACAGGCGATGCGTCACCGATCACGACCTTATCGCCCTCGACCAGGCCGTCCAGAATCTGCACTTTGACGTTGTTGTTGATCCCGGTCTTCACATCCCGCGACACGGCTTTGCCCTTGGCATCCAGCACGCGCAGCGGGTAGCTGCCATCAGCGTTGCGCGACCCGAGTGCCGCCACCGGCACCATCAGCGCGGCCTGGGCGGTGTCGAGCACGATACGCACCTGAGCGGTCATGGCGATGCGCAGGCGATGGTCAGGGTTGGGCACGTCGAACAGCGCGTTGTAGAACACCGCGGTGTTCTGCTTGGGCGTGCCGGCGGTCTGGGTTTCGAGGAAGTTCTGCGGCGCCGGCTCGGTCCCGCGCAGCTTGGCGTAGTAGCGCTTGTCGGCCTCGCCGAGGATGGTGAAATACACCTGCTGGCCCGGGCTGATGTGGATCACATCCGCCTCGGACACCTGCGCCTTGACGGTCATGGTGTCCAGGTCCGCCAGCTTGAGCAGCACCGGCGCCAGCTGGTTGGCGATCACGGTCTGGCCTTCCTGGGTGACGATGCCGACCACATCCCCGTCAATGGGCGCGACGATGCGGGTATAGGCCAGGTTGACCTTGGCGGTGTCGATCTGGATGTGCGCACTCTTGATCTGCGCATCCAGGGACAGCAGGTTGGCTTGCTGCACCTGGAAGGTGGATTCCGCGTCTTCAAAATCCTGACGCGACACCGACTCGTCGATCTGCAAGCCTTTGTAGCGCTCGTAGACGGACTTGGCCTGCTTGAGCTGCGCCGCCGTGGCGCGGCGCTGGGCCTGCAGGTTCTCTTCATCGACCTGGGCTTTGCGCAAGGTGTTTTGCAGGATCAGCGGGTCGATTTCGGCGAGCCATTGGCCTTTTTTGACCTTGTCACCGACCTTCACCTTGAGCGACTTCAACTGCCCCGAAACCTGTGCGCCGACGTCAACCTGTTTGATGCCTTCGAGCACGCCCGTGGCCAATACGGCATTTTCGATATCGCCCCGTTCAGCCGTGGCGGTGAGGTATTGCGGTGTGTCGGCGGGCGCTTGCACCGTGTACACGACAAGGCCGATGGCAACCGCCAATACCGCGAGCATTCCGAGTTTGCGAAACGTTGACTTATCCATAAATGACCATAAAAAGATGAAGAGGGTCTGAAGCGAAAACGGCCTGGCGTGGCCGCTGGATTACCTGTGGTTGCTGAGTGTCTGGCGCCCTACGTCGGGCTGATACGCCGCTGTCGCAGGCAAGCCAGCTCCCACCTCAGGAGCGCCACGCGTCAGGAACAGATCGAGCGGCTCTTGATTGGCTTTTGACCTTGATCTTGCTCTGAGGCGCCCCGTTAAACCACGCTGGCCGAACGCAGGCTTTGGAGCGTGGGTAACCCGGCAGGACGCCGGGTTAGCCGCGTTGGGCCAAGGATGGCCCATCGCGGCGGCCCACGCTCCAAAGCCTGCATGAGGGCACACCGAGCCAAAGCGAGGTGCCGAGTGGTGGGGCGAAGACCTTTTGGTTACTTTTGTGTCTTTACAAAAGTGACCCGCTGTAAGAGCGGAACCATAAGTGGCCGTGACCGCAGCAATGGATAGGTACACTGCCGCACCGCTGTCGCAGGCAAGCCAGCTCCCACTTTCAGATCGGTGTATGCCGCTCACGACACCACCTCCCCAATCACCACACCCTCAAGCCACCACTGCGCCAACCCCTGAACATTCGGCGTTTTAAGCAACGTAAAGTGGTTCCCCGGCCCATACCAAACTTCCAGCCCGCTGCCCTGCCGTCGCCACCCCTCAATCATCAGGCTCTGTTCGCGCTGATTGCCCGCCGCATCCAGCGAAGGGTCCTCAGCCAACACCAACCGCACCACGCCGTTGTAACGCTGATGCGGCTGATACACCGTGCGCAACGCCGCTGCATAAGTGCGCGCCGGTCCGTCCATGGCATCCACCGCAGAGCGCCCCGGCAACAGTCCAACGCCCACCATTGCCGCATGCAGCCATTGCCGCTGCGCCACTTCATCACGCCCGGCAAAGTCCACGCGGTCGATACCCAGCGACTTGCCGGCGGCCAGTTGCATCGCCTCGATCAATCGCAACATCGCCGCCGTGGTGGTGTAAGGCCGCCCGGCGCCGCCCGGCGCTTCGCTGTCAATCACCGTCAACGACGCCACCTCACGGCCCATCGCCTGCAACCGCAGCGCCATCTCCAACGCGATCCAGCCGCCAAACGAGTGCCCCACCAAGTGCACCGGCCCTTGCGGACACTCCTGTGCAAGCGCCGCCAGATAACACTGCGCCGCCGCTTCGACCTGGCTATGCGGCACCGCCTGGCCATCGAGCCCGCGCGGCTGCAAGCCGAACAGCGGCCAGTCACGCCCCAGCGCTTCGCTCAACCCCACATACCCGGTGACGCTATCGCCCGCACCCGGCACGCAGAACACCGGCGCATACCCTGCCCGCCCACTCTGAATGCGCAGCAGC
Organism: Pseudomonas sp. LBUM920; assembly: GCF_003852315.1. NCBI lineage: Bacteria > Pseudomonadati > Pseudomonadota > Gammaproteobacteria > Pseudomonadales > Pseudomonadaceae > Pseudomonas > Pseudomonas edsoni (SeqCode). Next base: position 2,665,068 of record NZ_CP027762.1, on the reverse strand, counting down.
GGTTGATGCGCCACCTGCGCCACCGGCGAACACACGGCCAACGCCTCGCTCATCGCCCGCCCCAGCGCCTGAACATGCGGCGCCTGCATCATGCTCTGGTGATCGCCTGGCACCTCCACCCGGCGCAACTGCCCAGGCGCCAACGCATCCTCCCACCCCAGCGAAACACTGCGCCGCGACAACTCGGTGGGCCGCTCTTGCGCGCTGAACAAATGCACCGCGACCGGCAACGGGAACAGGCTGTAATGCGCCAGCGCATGCCCATGCCCGACCTCCCGTTCGATAAAACTCAAGAGGTCCGCGTCCGCAGCCGCTGCCATTTGCGCGTATAGCAAACCTTGATCGCGACAGCGTTGCAGCAGACCCGCAAAGTCCAGCTGTCCAATGCCCGCCTCCAAGTATTCAAGGCTCGCCAGCTCATCCACACCTCCCTGTGCTTTCCAATACGCCGTGCACTGCAGCAACAAATGCCGTTTGAGCGCATCCGGCCCGCTCCAGCGCGCCTTGCCCTGATCGGTCATGCGCGGCACATAGCTGTCGATCAAGCCGAGGAAGGCCACCGCCTCATCCAGCCCGAGTAATTGCATCGCCACTTCATAGGCCAGCACGCCGCCAAACGACCAGCCCGCGAGCCGATAGGGCCCGTGGGGCTGGATGCGACGAATCAACCCGACCAGGCGCGCGGCCAGGCCTTCCATGGTGTTCAGATGCGCTTCGCCAAGCGCCGCGCCCGGCAGGCCATAAATGGGATAGTCGCCGGGCAGGTGTTGGCCCAGCGCCGGGAAGTACACGTCCATGCCACTGAACTCATGCAGCAGAAACAGCGGCGGCTGCGAACCGCTGCTGCGCACGGTAATCACCGACGTCTCGCGCGCCGGCGCCTGCGTGCGCTGCTGCAGCATCGCCGCGACGCCAGCCACGCTGGCATGCTGGAACAGCTCGGCCAGGGACACCTGCAACCCGGCCTCTTCCATCAGGTTGACGAGCCGGATTGCCAGCAACGAATGCCCGCCCAGCTCGAAGAAGCTGTCATGTCGCCCAACCTGCTCCAGCTTCAAGACTTCGGCCCACAGGTTGGCCAGTTGCTGTTCCAGCGCATCGCCAGGCGCTTCGAAATCACGGCGATTCAACGCGTCCAGCGCCGGAACCGGCAAGGCTTTGCGGTCGATCTTGCCATTGGCCGTCAGTGGCAAATGCGCCAACGGTACATAGGCCGATGGCAGCATGTAGTCCGGCAGCTGGCCTTGCAGGTGCGCCCGCACGCTGTCGAGGTCAACAGGTGCGTCAGCCCAGGTGAAGTAAGCCGCCAGGCGCTTGTCACCCGGCACGTCCTCACGCGCCAGCACCACCACGTCCTGAATACCCGCGAAGGTCGCCAGGCGCGCTTCGATCTCACCCAGCTCAATACGAAAACCACGGATTTTCACCTGGTCGTCATTGCGTCCGATGCACTCCAGCAAACCCTCCTGGGTCCAGCGACCAAGGTCACCGGTGCGGTACATCAAGGCACCGGCGTTGAAGGGGTCGTCGACAAACTTTTCAGCGGTCAGCTCAGGGCGGTTCAAATACCCCCTGGCCACGCCATCGCCGCCGATGCAGATCTCACCGGTCACCCCCACCGGCACCGGCTGCAACCAGGCATCCAGCACGTGAATATGCGTGTTGGAAATCGGCCGGCCGACGGGCACGCTGTCGGCGTCATCGGCAATCGCCTGCACTTCATGGGTGGTGGCATAGGTGGTAGTTTCCGTCGGCCCGTAGCAATGCACCAAACGCAGCCCTGGCGCCTGCGCCAACAGACTGCGGAACGCCGCCGGGTCGGCGCGCTCGCCGCCGCAGAGCAACATGCGCAAGCCGGCCAGCGCTCGAGGAATCAGCTGCACGTACTGGTTGAACAGCGCCGTGGTGACGAACAGCACAGTCGCGCCGTGCAGCGCACTGCCGAACGCGGCCGGGTCAAGCAAGGTCGCGTGGTCGATCACCTGTACCTGCCCACCGTTGAGCAACGCGCCCCACACGTCCATGGTGCTGGCGTCGAACGCCGGGTTGGAGGCGAAGGCAATGCGGTCCGCCGCATTGAAGTCGGCGTAGCCGTTGTTGAGCACCAGCCGCGTGATACCGCGATGCGGCACCAACACGCCCTTGGGCGTACCCGTGGAGCCGGAGGTGTACATGATGTACGCCACACTGTCCGAGGCTTGTGACAGGTCCGGGTTGTTGCTCGGTTGCGGGTCAAGAGTCAGGGTGTCCAGGTCCAGACGCCGGGCGGCGTAATCGATGGACGCGTCGCTGCGGGTCAGCAGCCAGCTCGCGCCGCTGTCCTGCAGCATAAAGCCCTGGCGCTCGGCGGGCGCGTGGATATCCAGCGGCACATAGGCTGCCGCGCATTTGAGAACCGCCAGTTGGCTGACCAGCAGATCGAGCGAGCGCGGCAGCAGGATCGCCACGTTATCGGCGGGCCGCACGCCCAGGCTCAGCAGGTGATGGGCCAGGCGATTGGCGCGGGTGTTCAATTGGCCGTAGCTCACTGCCTGCTCGCCATGCAACGCCGCCAGCGCGTCAGGCCGCGCCTGCGCCTGGGCTTCGAACAGGCGCTGTACCGTGTGCTCGCGGGGGAATGCACGCGCGGTGGCGTTGAACACCGCCAGCTGTTGGCGTTCGGCGCTGGGCAGTATTGGCAGGCGGCTGATGGCGATTTCAAGGTTGTGCTCCAGCGCATGCGCCACCTGTTCGAGTGCCTGGTGCAGGTAGCCACACAAACGTCGGGCACCCTGCCCCATGGCGTGCACGCTGAACCCGTCGCCGAGGTCATCGACACTCACCGACAGCCCGTAAGTGGTGTGTTCCTCGGCCTTGAGCAACTCGATGCCCTGCCAGGCCTGCGCCACGCCGCCGGTTTGCGCCGCGCTGTGGCGGTAGTTGAACAGCACGCTGAACAGCGGCGTCGCCACCGGCACTGCGCTGCAACGCTGGGCCAGCGCCAGCGGCGCGTGCTCATGGCCGAGCAGTTGGGTCAGGCGAGCATGAGTCGCACGCAACGCCGTACGCACCGAGTGCTCACCCAGATCGACCCGCAGCGGCAAGGTGTTGATAAACACGCCCATGGCGCGCTCGGCGCCTTCGCCGCCCTGCAGACGGCCGAGCATCACGGTACCGAACACCACACGCTCGCGGCCGCTGACCTTGCCCAGCACATGGGCCCAGGCCAGGTGCATCAGGCTGGCGGCGCTCACGCCCGCTTGACGGGCCTGGGTGCGCAGGCGCTGGCTCAACTGAGGGTCGATGATCAGATGCGCTTTTTCATCGACACCCAGGTTTTCGACCTCGGTGGGCTCGTCGATCTCAGCGAGCATGTCGCGGAAAAACGCCTCGTGATCGTTAACCGCCAAACGGGTCTGGGCCACGTAATTGCGGTACGGCACTGCAGCGCCCAACGCCGCGTCGCGACCCAACAGAAACGCCTGCATTTCGTGCTGCAGGATGTCCAGCGCGATGTGGTCCATCACCAGGTGATGAAACAGCAAGGTCGCCACCACGCGCTGCGGTTCCTGCACGTAAACCAGGCGCATCAGCGGCGCTTGAGCCACATCGAGACGCGACGGCAACGGCCCTGTTTCGACGCTTAACGAGGCTTCACGCCAAACCACCTGCACCGGCTCATGAAGGCCATCCCAATAGAATGAGGAACGCAGCACATCATGCCGCTGGATCACCGCCTGCAACGCCTGGGCAAAGGCCTGCAAGCGCACCCGGCTGTCGAACGCAAACTGCGCCTGCAGCAGGTACGCATCGCCTTCGAGTACGGCGCGGTGGTGATAGAGAATGCCGGCCTGCAACGGCGCCAGCGGGTAGATGTCCTGCACATTGGCCGCGCCGCCGGGAATGCGGGCGACAATGCGCTCGATGGCCGGCTGATCCAGCTGGATCAGGGGCAGCATGTCCGGCGTAATGTGCGTGCAGCCGGGTGCGATGCCATTGGCCGGCACCGCCACTTCACGCCCGCTGCCCAGCGCCGCCGCCAAGGCCGACAAGGTCGGCTGGCCAAACAGCACCTTCACATCCGCCGACAACCCGAGGCGGCGCATGCGCCCCATCAGGCTTACGGCCAGCAACGAGTGCCCGCCCAACTCGAAGAAGTTGTCGTGACGGCCCACACGCTCCACATTGAGCAGCTCGGCCCACAGGCTGGCCAGGGCGATCTCGGTATCACCCTGGGGCGCCTCGTACTCGCGCACCACCACCGACTCCATGCCTGGCTCCGGCAAGGCTTTGCGGTCGAGCTTGCCGTTGGGGCTCAGAGGCAAGGCGTCGAGATGGACGAAAATCGCCGGCACCATAAACTCCGGCAAGTGGTGCAACAGATGGCTGCGCAGCACGTCGATTTCGCAGTGCGCGCCAGTGTAGTAAGCCACCAGGCGTTGCTCGCGGGCGATGACGGCCGCTTCATTGATCGACGGATACTCGGTCAGGCGGGCCTGGATCTCGCCCAGCTCGATGCGTAAACCGCGGATCTTCACTTGGTCATCATTGCGGCCCAAATATTCGATATTACCGTCCGGCAAGTAGCGCCCGACGTCACCGGTGCGGTACATGCGTCCGCGGGCAAAGGGATCATTCAGGAAGCGCTCGGCCGTCAGCTCAGGCCGATTCAGATAACCGCGCGCCACTTGCACGCCACCGATGAACAACTCGCCGACCACCCCCAACGGCACGGGCTGCAACTGGCTGTCGAGCAGGTACATGCGCGTGTTGGCAATGGGTTTGCCGATTGGTGTGTTGTCCGGCGTCACTGCGCCCGCGCAATTCCACGCCGTGACATCCACCGCCGCTTCGGTCGGGCCATACAGGTTATGCAATTCACTGCCCGGCAACTGCTGCTTGAAGCGCCGCACCAGGCTGCCCGGCAGGGCTTCGCCGCTGCACATCACACGCACCAGCCCCGCCGCCTGGCGCACATCGCCATGGGCCAGGAATACATCCAGCATCGACGGCACAAAGTGCAGCGTGGTGATCTGCTCAGCCTCGATCACATCGCACAGGTACTCAGGCTCTTTATGCCCGCCAGGGCGCGCCATCACCAACCGTGCGCCCGTCAACAGTGGCCAGAAGAATTCCCACACCGACACGTCGAAGCTGAACGGGGTTTTCTGCAGCACCGAGTCCTGCGCCTTGAGGCCATATTCGTCCTGCATCCACAGCAGGCGGTTGACCACCCCGGCGTGTTCGTTGATCACGCCCTTGGGCTGGCCGGTGGAACCGGAGGTGTAGATCACATACGCCGTCACGCCCACTGCTTTCGGGTTATCCAGCGGCTGGTGCTGCCAGCAAGGGTGGTCCAGATCGACCACCGGCACCGCACCCAGCAACTCACGCGTAGAGCCTTGAGCCAACACCACTGCCGGCGCACTGTCCTGCAGCATGTAGGCAATACGCTCCAGCGGGTAGGCCGGGTCCAATGGCACATACGCGGCGCCCGCCTTGAGGATGGCGTACAGGCCCACGACCATTTCCAGGCTGCGCTCCACGCAAATGGCCACGCGCGAATCCGGCTGCACACCCAGCGCCAGCAAGTGATGGGCCAACTGATTGGCCTGCCCATTCAACTCGGCATAAGTCAGCTGCCGTTCGCCGGCCTTGACTGCAATCGCGTCCGGGGTGCGCTTGACCTGCGCCTCGAACATCCCGTGCAGGGTCTGGTCGAGGTTGTAATTGACCTCGGTGGCATTGAAATCAAACAGCAGGTGCTGACGCTCACGCTCATCGACCAGCGACGCATGCTCAAGCACCGCCTGGTCGTTTTCGACCATCGCCTGCAACACGCGGGTGAAGTAGCCGACGTAACGCTGCACGGTCGACTCATCAAACAGCGCCACTGCATATTCCAGCGCGCCAAGAATGCTGCCCTGCACTTCGCCAAGGTTCAGCGACAGGTCGAATTTGGCAAAGTGGCTGTTTTCGACGATGCCTTCCAGGGCCAGGTCGCCCAATGCGAGGGTCGGTGCGCTGCTGTCCTGCCACGTCAACAGGGTTTGGAACAACGGGCTGTGGGCCAGGCTGCGCGGCGGCCGGGTGATTTCCACCACCTGTTCGAACGGCAGGTCCTGATGGGCCTGGGCTTCCAGCGTCAACGCCTTGACCCGCGCCAGCAGCGCCTCGGTGCTCAACTCGCCCGAGGTGTCGATGCGCACTGCCAGCGTGTTGACGAACAGGCCGATCAGCCCTTCAACCTCGCTGCGCGTGCGGTTGGCCACCGGCGAGCCGATCACCAGGTCGTGTTGCCCGGACAGCCGCGCCAGCAGCGAGGCCCAGGCACTCATCAAGGTCATGTACAGCGTGGTGCCGTGGCGTTGGCTCAAGGCCTTGAGCCCGGCGGTGAGGCGTTCATCCAGGCGCACTTCGACGCTGCTGCCGGCGTAATCCTGCTGCGCCGGGCGCGGGCGGTCGGTGGGCAACGTCAGCAAGGCCGGCGCGCCTGCCAGCGCCTGCTGCCAATAGCTGCTCTGGCGCTGCAGCACGTCGCCGCTCAGCCACAGGCGTTGCCACACGGCGAAGTCAGCGTACTGGATCGCCAGCGGCGGCAACGGGTCGGGCAGACCGTGACTGAAGGCTTGGTACAGCGCCATCAGCTCACGGGTCAGCACGCCCATCGACCAACCGTCGGAGACGATGTGGTGCAAGGTCAGCAACAGCACATGGTGATCGTCGGCCATCACCACCAGCCGCCCGCGCAGCAGCGGGCCGCGCTCCAGGTCGAATGGCGCCGAGGCTTCGCCATGAATCAAGGCATCCAGCGCCTGCTGGGGTTGCGGGTGGCGGCGCAGGTCCTGCACTTGCAGCGGCAGCACGTCTTCGGCCGGCACAATCAGCACCTGGGCGTCGTCGCCGTGTTGAGCAAAGCGGCTGCGCAGGGTTTCGTGGCGCGCCACAATCCGCGCCAGCACCCGTTGCAGCGCCTCGACATGCAACTGCCCACGCAGGCGCAGGCCAATGGGGATGTTATAGGCGGTGTTGGCGCCTTCCATCAGTGCCAGAAACCACAGGCGCTGCTGGGCGAAGGACAGTGGCACGGGTTCATCGCGGCTGGCCGGGAGAATATCCGGCAACGTGCTGCGCCCCGATTGGGCCAGGACTTCGGCGACCGCCGCCAACTCGGCATTGGCAAACAGGTCGCCAAGGATCAGCTCGACACCCAGACGCTGGCGCACCTGGGAAACCATGCGCATTGCCAGCAACGAGTGCCCGCCCAACTCAAAGAAATGGTCGCGACGCCCGACGCGCGCCACGTGCAGTACATCGGCCCAGATCTGCGCCAGCACGCTTTCGATCTCGCCCTGGGGCGCCTCGTACTCGCGGGTAAACACCGCAGCCATGTCCGGCGCGGGCAAGGCCTTGCGGTCGAGTTTGCCGTTGGCGGTGAGCGGCAATGCCTCAAGCTTCACGTAGGCAACCGGGACCATGTAGTCCGGCAGCTGCGCCACCAGATGGGCGCGGATATCGCCAACCGCCAACGGCGCGAACGACGGGTTTTCAGTGAAATACGCCACCAGCCGGTCCTCACGGACCAGCACCACCGCTTCCTGAATACCCGGCAATTGGTTGAGCTGGGTTTCGATCTCGCCCAGCTCGATACGCACGCCACGGATCTTCACCTGGTCGTCGTTACGCCCCAGGTACTCGAGATTGCCGTCCGGCAGCCAGCGCGCCAGGTCGCCGGTGCGGTACATGCGCCCAGCGTTGAACGGGTCTTGCACGAAGCGCTCGGCCGTCAGCTCAGGGCGGTTCAGGTAACCGCGCGCTACGCCTTTGCCGCCCACGTACAGCTCGCCGGCAACCCCCAGCGGCACCGGCCGTTGCTGCTCATCCAGCAAGTACACCGTGGCATTCGCGACAGGCTTGCCGATATGCAGCGGCTGGCCCGCCTCCACCTTGCCGGACGTGGCGACCACCGTGGCCTCGGTAGGCCCGTAGTTATTGATCAACTCAAAACGCTGGGTCCGCGCGAACTGGCGCAGGCGATCACCGCCGATCAGCAAGGTGCGCAAGGTCGGGTGTTCGATCTGTTGGCTGAAGGCGTACTCGGCCACCGGCGTGGGCAAAAAGCACACGTCCAACGGCTGCGCGCACCACCACGCGAGCAAGGCGTCGATGTCTTCGGTGCCGTCATGGGCCGGCGGCAGGTGCAGGGTCGCGCCGACACACAGCGCCGGCCACACTTCCCAGGCCATCGCATCAAAGCCGAAACCGGCGACACTGGCAGTGTGGCGCCCGGCACACAGGTCAAAGGCGCGGCAATGCCAGTCCACCAGGTTGGCCACGGTGTGGTGTTCGACCATCACGCCTTTGGGCAGGCCAGTGGAACCGGAGGTGTAGATCACATAGGCGAGGTTGGAGGGCGTGACATCGACCGTGGGGTTGCTCGCCGAATGATGCTGCCAGGTAAAGCGGTCCAGGTTGATCACCGGCACTGGCAGCGCGGGCAGTCGGTCCAGCAGCCCCTGTTGCGTCAGCACCGCCACCGGCGCGCTGTCGGTGAGCAAATAATTGAGGCGCTCGGCCGGGTGGGACGGGTCCACCGGCACATAGCAGGCGCCGGCCTTGAGGATCGCCAGCAACCCGGCCAGGGTATCCAGGCCACGGCGGGCGACGATGGCCACGCGGTCGTCGGGCTTGACCCCCAGCGCCAGCAGGTGATGGGCCAACAGGTTGGCTTGCTGGTTCAGCTCGGCGTAGGTCAGTTGGCGGCCTTGCTGCACGGCGGCGATGGCCTCGGGCGTGCAGGCCGCCTGAGCTTCGATACGCCCGTGCAACGTGGTGCCTTGAGGGAAGTCGGCGTGGGTCGCGTTGAACTGCTCCAGCACTTGTTGTTGTTCGGCGGCGGGCACGACCGAGACTTGATTGAGCGGTGTCTGTAGCGCCTGCTCCAGCGCAGTCACGAGGTTTTCCAGCGCGGTTTGCAGGTAGGCGCAGACGCGCTGCGGGTCCACCTGGGTGCTGGCGAGCAAGCTCAAGGCAAAGCCTTCGCCGAGGTCATCCACGCTCAGGGTCAGCGGGTAGTTGGTGCGTTCTTCGGCGCTGAGCGCCGCGATACCTTGCCAGGCCGACACGGCAGCGGCGCTGGCGGCCGGGGCACTGTGGCGGTAATTGAGCAACGCGCTGAACAGCGGCGTCGGCGCGACCACGCCGCTGCAGCGCTGGGCCAGGGCCAACGCGGCGTGTTCGTGGCGCAGCAAGGTGGTCAGCCGCGCGTGGGTGGCCTTGACCCCGGCGCGCACGTCCTCGGCGCCCACGTCCACGCGAAACGGCAGCGTGTTGATGAAAATGCCCAGTGCCCGATCGGTGTCATGGCTGCCCTGCATGCGGCCCATCAATACGGTGCCAAACACCACGTGCTCTTTACCGGCCAGTACACCCAGCACCTGTGCCCAGCCCATATGGAACAGGCTGGCGGCGCTCACCCCCAGTTGCCGGGCCTGCGCACGCAGGCGCTGGCCCAGCTGTGCTGCCAGCGGCAGGCTGACTTCGGCAATCCCGCGGGCATCGCCTTGCACGTCGTGCAGGCCAAATGGCAAGGTCGGCTCGCTGATGTCGCCGAGCATCTGGCGGAAGAAGCTTTCGTGCTCCTGCTCGCTGATCCCCAACCGCGCCTGCGCCACATAGTTGCGAAACGGCACCGCCTGGCCCAGCGCTGCGCCCTGCCCCAGCAGGCACGCCTGCATTTCATGGCACACCACTTCCAGGGCGCTGTGGTCGAGGGCCATGTGGTGAAACAGCAAGGTGGCGACGATGCGCTGATTGGCCGGATCTTCGGCACGCACCAGGCGCAGCAGCGGCGCCTGGGTCACGTCGAGGCGATAGTGGCGGGCATCGAACAACGCGTGCAACTGCGCGGCGATATCGCCGTCAGCCGGGTCCAGCGCCAACACCTGCACCGGCAGTTGCGCCTGGCGCCAGACCACTTGCGACGGTTCCTGCAACCCGTCCCAGACCACGCCGGTGCGCAGGATGTCGTGGCGGTTCATCACGCTTTGCAGGGCGTGGGCAAAGGCCTCAAAACGCGCCAGGCTGTCGAACGCAAACTGCGACTGCATCACGTACGGGTCGCCCTGCTCGGCGCTGACATGATGGAACAGAATGCCTTCCTGCAACGGCGCCAGCGGGTAGATATCCTGGATATTCGCCACGCCGCCATCAACTATGGCGACGATGCGGTCGATCTCGTCCTGGCTCAGGGTCGACAGGGTCAGCATGGCCGGCGTGATGCGCTCGGCGCCCGCCGGGATGCCATTGGCCGGCACCGTCACTTCACCGGCCTTGGTCGGCGAATACTCACCGGCCTTAATCAACTCGATCAACGCCGGCTTGTGCTCGCGCAACGCGGCAAGAATCGCCGGGTCGCTCAGCGCCTGTTTATTGCCCTGCACCGACAACTGTTCGCCCTTGAGCGCCAGTTGCACATCCTTGGTTTTCAGCGTCGCCAACAGCTCAGAAATGCTCACAGGACGATCTCCATTCGTTCGGTTATGGCGGCGTAGCCGGCCAGCGTCGGCTGTTCGAACAACGCCCGCACATCGGCTTCCAGGCCTTCCTGGCGCAGGCGTCCGATCAAGCTCACGGCCAGCAGCGAGTGCCCGCCCAGTTCAAAGAAGTTGTCATGGCGCCCGACCCGCTCGACGTTGAGCAACTCGGCCCACAGCCTGGCCAGGAGGATCTCGGTATCACCCTCTGGCGCCGCGTACTCGCGCACGATCAGCGCGTCCATGCCCGGCGCAGGCAAGGCCTTGCGGTCGAGCTTGCCGTTGGGGCTCAGCGGCAGCGCGTCAAGGTGCATGAACAGCGCGGGCACCATGAAGTCCGGCAGGTGCTGCAGCAGGTGCGCGCGCAGTTGCTCGATGTCGGTGGGTACGCCGGTGTAGTAAGCGACCAGCCGGTCTTCGCGGGCCACCACCGCAGCCTCGTTGACCTGCGCATGTTCGAGCAGTCGCGCCTGTATTTCCCCCAGCTCGATGCGCAGGCCGCGGATTTTCACCTGGTCATCGTTGCGGCCCAGGTACTCGATATTGCCGTCGGGCAAGTAGCGGCCAACGTCGCCGGTGCGGTACAGGCGCCCATGGGTGAAGGGGTCCTTGAGAAAGCGTTCGGCAGTCAGCTCGGGGCGATTCAAGTAGCCACGCGCCACTTGCACGCCGCCGATAAACAGCTCGCCGACCACGCCCAACGGCACCGGCTGCAACTGCGGATCCAGCAGGTACATGCGCGTGTTGGCAATCGGTTTGCCGATCGGCGTGTTGTCCGGCACCTCGGGACGCGCGCAGTTCCAGGCGGTCACGTCCACGGCCGCTTCGGTGGGGCCGTACAGGTTGTACAGGCCGATGCCCGGCAGTTGCTGCTTGAAGCGCCGCACCAGGCTGCCCGGCAAGGCTTCGCCGCTGCACATTACGCGCACCAGGCCGGCCGCCTGGCTGACATCGCCGTGGGCCAGGAACACGTCAAGCATCGAGGGCACAAAATGCAGCGTGGTGATCTGTTCGGCCTCGATCACTTCGCACAGGTACTCAGGCTCTTTATGGCCACCTGGGCGCGCCATGACCAGGCGTGCGCCGGTGAACAGCGGCCAGAAGAACTCCCACACCGACACGTCGAAGCTGAACGGGGTTTTCTGCAGCACGCTATCACTGGCCTTGAGACCGTACGCGTCCTGCATCCACAGCAGGCGGTTGACCACCCCGGCGTGCTCGTTGATCACGCCTTTTGGCTGGCCGGTGGAGCCGGACGTGTAGATCACATAGGCCTGGTGCCGGGCGGTAAGGCCCGGCACGTGGGGGTTGCCAGCGGGTTGGTGCTGCCAGGTGGCGTGGTCCAGGTTGATCACCGGCACCTCACCCAGCAACGCGCGGGTGGTGTCTTGCGCGAGCACCACCACCGGCGCGCTGTCTTGCAGCATGTAGGCCAGGCGCTCGCGAGGATAGGCCGGGTCCAACGGCACATAGCCGCCGCCGGCCTTGAGGATCGCAAACAGGCCGATGACCATGTCCAGGCCGCGCTCCACGCAGATGCCTACGCGCGAATCCGGCTGCACGCCCCTTTCACGCAGGTGATGGGCCAGGCGGTTGGCGCGCTCGTTGAGCGCGCTGTAGGTCAGTTGCTGATCGCCGGACTTGACCGCCACGGCCTGCGGCGTGCGCTCGACCTGGGCTTCGAACAGGCCGTGCAGGGTTTGGTCGAGGTTGTAGTTGACGTCGGTGGCGTTGAATTCCACCAGCAGTTTTTGCCGTTCCTCACTGCCCACAATCGGCAGGCGATTGAGCGGCTGATGCGGCGCCTGCTCGAGGGCTTCAACCAGCCCTGACAAAGCGGTCTGCATGTAAGCGCACACGCGTTGCGCGTCGATTTGCGCCAGGGCGGTGACGTCATAACCATCGCCCAGGTCATCCACGTTCAGGGTCAGCGGGTAGTTGGTGCGCCCGTCGTTGACCAGCGTCTGCATGCCTTCCCAGGCCTGCTGCGCCTCGGCCGACCGCGTGGCGGCGCCGCGATGGCGGTAGTTGAGCATTGAGCTGAACAACGGCGCCGGGGCTGCCACGCCGCTGCAGCGCTGGGCCAGCGCCAGCGACGCGTGTTCGTGCCCCAGCAGCGCGGTAAGCCGTGCATGGGTGGCCCGCACCGCAGCGCGCGCACCTTGTGCGTCGATGTCCAGGCGCAGCGGCAAGGTATTGATGAACACCCCCAGCGCGCGGTCGGCGCCCTCGCCGCCTTGCATGCGACCCACCAGCACCGTGCCGAACACCACGCTGTGGCGACCCGAGGTGGCCGCCAGTACCTGGCCCCACGCCAGGTGGAACAGGCTCGCTGTGCTTACCCCCAGCAAGCGCGCCTGGGCACGCAGCCGGCGGTTGAGGTCAGTGTCCAGGCGCAAGCGGTGTTCTTGGATCGCGTTGCCGTCGCCGCGCACATCCTGCAAGCCGAACGGCAAGGTCGGTTCATCGACGTCACCGAGCATCTGGCGAAAGAACGCTTCATGTTCCTGTTCGCTTACGCCCAGACGCGCCTGGGCCACGTAGTTGCGGTACGGCATCGGCGCCGCTGTTGGCGCGGCGTGGCCAAGCAAGTGGCCCTGCATTTCGCGCAGCACCACGTCGAATGCGGTGTGGTCGAGGGCGATGTGGTGATAGAGCAACACCACCACCACACGCTGGTTGGCCGGGTCCTGGGCGTACTTGAGGCTGATCAACGGCGCCTGGCTGAGCGTCAGGCGATAGCGTCGCGCATCGAAACGCTGATGCAGGCCGGCCAGTACATCACCTTGCAGGTGCAGCTCTTCACGCGGCAGTTCAGCCTTGCGCCACACCACTTGCAGCGGTTGCGCCAGGCCTTCCCAGACCACGCCGGTGCGCAGGATGTCATGGCGGTCGATGACCTGTTGCAGCGCCTGGGCGAAGGCGTTCAGGCGCTCAATGCTGTCGAACGCCAGGTGCGATTGCAGCAGGTACGGGTCGCCCTGCTCGGCGGTGATGTGGTGGTAGAGAATGCCCTCCTGCAACGGCGCCAGCGGGTAGATATCCTGCACATTGGCAGCGCCGCCGGGTACGCGGCTGACGACGTCGTCGAGGGTTGAGGGGTCGAGTTCCACCAACGGCAACATGTCCGGGGTGATGCGCTGGCAGTCGGCGGTGATGCGGTTGGCCGGTACCTGCACTTCGCGGCCACTGCCCACGGCGGTGGCCAACGCCGCGAGCGTGGGCTGGCTGAACAGCACACGCACGTCAGCACTGAGGCCGACCTGGCGCATGCGTTCGATCAGGCTGACCGCCAACAACGAATGGCCGCCGAGTTCGAAGAAGTGGTCATGCCGGCCGACTTGCTCCACCTGCAACACCTCGGCCCAGATCCGCGCCAGGGTGGTTTCCACCGCGCCTTCCGGCGCTGCGTAATCGCGGCTCGGCAAGGCGGCTTGGTCGGGTTGCGGCAAGGCCTTGCGGTCCAGCTTGCCGTTGGCGGTCAGCGGCAGCGTGTCGAGCCTGACGTAGGCTGCTGGCACCAGCGCGTCGGGTAGCTGTTGCTGCAGTTGCGCACGCACGGTTTCAATCGCCAGCGGCCAGTGTTCGGTGAACCAGGCCACCAGACGCCCCTCGCGCACCAGCACCACGGCTTCGCGGATACCGTCCAGCGCGGCCAGGCGGCTTTCGATTTCGCCGAGTTCGACGCGCACACCGCGCACTTTGACCTGGTCGTCGTTACGGCCCAGGTACTCGATATTGCCATCGGGCAGCCAGCGCACCAGGTCACCGGTGCGGTACATGCGCCCAGGGTTGAACGGGTCCTGCAGGAAGCGTTCGGCGCTCATCTGCGGGCGGTTCAAATACCCCCGCGCCACGCCACGGCCACCCACATACAGCTCACCGGCGACACCCACCGGCACCGGGCGCAACTGTGCGTCGAGCACGTACACGCTGGCATTGGCGATGGGCCGGCCGATATGCAACGCCTGCCCGGCGCGCACGCGGCCGGAGGTGGCGACCACCGTGGCCTCGGTAGGTCCGTAGTTGTTGATGACCGCAAAGCGCCGCTCCTGGGTGAATTGACGCAGGCGATCACCGCCAATCAACAGGATGCGCAAGGTCGGGTGGTGCAGGTTCTGACTGAAGGCGTACTCGGCCACTGGCGTGGGCAGGAAGCTGACGTCCAGTGGCTGCGCCAGCCACCAGGCGAGCAATTCGTCGATGTTTTCATTGCCGACCTCCGCAGGCGGCACGTGCAAGGTCGCGCCTGCACAGAGTGCCGGCCAGACCTCCCAGGCCATCGCGTCAAAGCCAAACCCGGCGACGCTGCTGGTGTGGCTGCGCGCGTCCAGGCCGAAGGCCTCGCAATGCCAATGCACCAGGTTTTCCACAGTGCGGTGTTCGACCATCACGCCTTTGGGCTGGCCGGTGGAGCCGGAGGTGTAGATCACGTAAGCCAGGTGCGCCGGGGTCAGGCCGGCCAGCTGCGGGTTGCTGACGGCGTGGTGCCGCAAGCACTCGTCGAACAGGTCGACAGTGGCCTGCGTGCCCAGCAGGTCACGGGTGCTTGCCTCGGCCAAGACCGCTACTGGCGTGCTGTCCTGCAACAGGTAGGCGATACGTTCGGCGGGGTAAGCCGGGTCGATAGGCACGTAGCCGGCGCCGGCCTTGAGAATGCCCAGCAGCCCGACCAGCATCTGCGGTCCACGGCGACAGCAGATCGCGACACGGTCATCCGCCTGCACGCCGAGTGTCAACAGGTGGTGGGCCACCTGGTTGGCGCGTTGATTGAGCTGCTGATAGGTCAGGACCTCGCCGTCCTGCTGCACGGCAATCGCGTGAGGCTGACGTTCGACCTGGGCTTCGAAGGCGCCGTGCACGGTGTGCCCGGTCGGGAAGTCTGCGGCCGTTGCGTTGAATTCGCGCAGCAGGGTTTCGCACTCTGCCGGCGGCAGCACTGGCAATTGATTAAGCGGGGTGCTCACCGAGCGTTCCAATGCCGCCACCAACTGCTCCACGGCGCCGTGCATGTAGCCACACAAGCGCTGGGCGCCGATCTGCGGCAGTGCCAGCACGCTCAGGCCAAAGCCTGTGCCGAAGTCATCGACGCTGAGGGTCAGCGGGTAATTGCTGCGTTCCTCACCGCCCAGCAGTTGCACGCCTTCCCAGATGCCATGGCCATCGCGGGCCATTTCGCCGGGGGTGCTGTGACGGTAATTGAGCAAGGCGCTGAACAACGGCACGGCCGTCGGTACGCCGCTGCAACGCTGGGCGAGGGCCAACGACGCATGCTCGTGCCCCAGCAGCGCGCTCAAGCGGGCATGAGTCGCCTTGACGGCCGCCGCAGCAGCGCACGCCACATCGACGCGCAACGGCAAGGTGTTGATGAACATGCCCAACGCACGGTCAGCGCCCTCACCCGCCTGCATACGCCCCATCAGCACCGTGCCGAACACCACCTCATCACACCCGGACACCAGCCCCAGCACTTGCGCCCACGCCAGGTGCATCAGGCTGGCCGCACTCACCCCCAGCACCCGCGCCTGTTCACGCACCCGCATTGCCAACGCGGCGTCCAGCGGCTGTTCGGCCTCTTCGATAGCGCGGCCGTCGCCCTGCACGTCCTGCACGCCAAAGGGCAAGGTCGGTTCATCGACATCGGCGAGCATGTCGCAAAAGAACTGCTCGTGTTCCGCCACGCTGACACCGAGTCGCGCCTGGGCCACGTAGTTGCGAAACGGTGCAGCGTCGGGCAGTGCCTCGGCCTGGTTGAACAGGAACGCACGCATCTCCTGGCCGACCACTTCCATGGCGGTATGGTCGAGCGCCAGGTGATGGAACAACAGGATTGCCGCGACCCGATTATTCGCCGGGTCCTGGGCATAGACCATGCGCAGCAGCGGCGCCTGGGTGATGTCCAGGCGATAGTGGCGGGCATCGAAACGTTCGTGCAGTTGCTCGATGACGCCGCCCTCAGCCGGGTCCAGAACAACCTCTTGCACCACCAGCCGGGCCTCGCGCCAGACCACTTGCACCGGGCTGTCCAGACCTTCCCAGACCACGCCGGTGCGCAGGATATCGTGACGGGCCGCCACCTGTTGCAGCGCGCCCATGAAGGCGTGCAAACGCTCAAGGCTGTCAAACGCCATGCGCGACTGCAGCAGGTACGGGTCGCCCTGCTCGGCGCTGATATGGTGATAAAGAATGCCTTCCTGCAGCGGCGCGAGCGGGTAGATATCCTGCACATTGGCCGCGCCACCCGGCACGGTGGCGACGATACGCTCGATCGCCGCCTGGTCGAGTTGCACCAGGGTCAGCATCGACGGCGTTATCTGGGCGCAGCCGGCTGGAATGCCATTGGCCGGCACCTCGATCTCACGCCCGCTGCCGACTGCCGCTGCCAGCGCCGCCAGGCTTGGCTGGCTGAACAGCACACGCACATCCGCGCTCAAGCCCACCTGACGCATGCGCTCAATCAGGCTCACCGCCAGCAAGGAATGCCCGCCCAACTCGAAGAAATGGTCATGCCGGCCGACACGCTCGAGCTTGAGCACGTCCTGCCAGATCTGTGCCAGCAAGGTTTCCACCTCGCCCTCCGGCGCCTCGTAACCCCGGCTGAGCAGCGCGCTCTGATCGGGTACGGGCAGGCCCTTGCGGTCGAGCTTGCCGTTGGCGGTCAGTGGCAACAGTGCCAGCCACACGTAGGCCGACGGCACCATGTAGTCCGGCAACCGGCCTTGCAGATGAGCGCGCAGTGCCTGGATGTCCAAGGGTGCCTGGGCGGTGTAATACGCCACCAGGCGCTTGTCGCCCGGCTCGTCTTCGCGGGCCAGCACCACCGCGTCTTTTACGCCGGGGAACGCGGCCAGGCAGGTTTCGATTTCGCCCGGCTCGATACGAAAACCGCGGATCTTGACTTGCAGGTCGTTACGCCCCTGGTACAGCAAGGTAGCGTCGGCCTGCCAGCTGGCCAGGTCGCCGGTGCGGTACAGCAGGCCTTCGCCGAAGGGGTTGGGGATGAATTTTTCTGCCGTCAATTGCGGCTGGTTCAAATACCCGTTGGCCACACCGGCGCCGCCGATATACAGCTCGCCAACCACACCCAGCGGCAGCGGTTGCTGGCGCGCATCGAGCACGTAGGCCTGGGCATTCGCGATGGGGCGACCAATCGGGATACTGCCCGCACCCGGCGCGGTGATTTCAAAGGTGGTGGAGAACGTGGTGGCCTCGGTCGGGCCATAGCCATTGAGCAGGTGCTGGGGTTTGCCGTGCTGGAGCACACGGCCGATCACCTGCGGGTCGAGCACATCGCCGCCGACGATCAGGTAGCGCAGTTGGCGGAACACCGGCAGCAACGCATCGGCGTATTGATGGAACAGGCCTGCGGTCATCCACAACACGCTGACGGCTTGCTCCTGCAACAGCGAGGCAAACGCCGCCTGGGACAGCAGCACCGCATGCTCGACCACCACCACACAACCGCCATTGAGCAACGGCGCCCACACGTCGAGGGTGCTGGCATCGAAGGCCGGGTTGGAGGCGAATGCCACGCGGTCGCGCTCATTGAAGTCGGCATAGCCGTTGTTCAGCACCAGGCGCGAGATCGCGCGGTGCGGCACTTGCACGCCTTTGGGTGCACCGGTGGAACCGGAGGTGTACATGATGTACGCCACGCTTTGCGCCGACTGGGCCAGGTCGGGGTTGCGCGGCGACTGCGCGTCCAGGTTCAGGTCGGCCAGGGTATTGAGCACGCGGTGCGCACCGCTGTCCTGCACCATGAAAGCCTGGCGCTCGACCGGCGCATTGACGTCCAGCGGCACATACGCCGCCGCGCACTTGAGGATCGCCAGTTGGCACACGAGTAAATCCAGCGAGCGCGGCAGTGCGATCGCCACGCTTTCGCCCGGCTGCACGCCCTGGCTGATCAGGTGGTGGGCCAAGCGGTTGGCACGGCGATTGAGGTCGCGATAACTCAACGACAGCGCGCCCTGCACCGCCGCCACAGCGTCGGGACGGGCCAGCGCCTGAGCTTCGAACAGTTGGTGCACCGTGAGCTGCGACGGGTAGTCACGCGCGGTGGCGTTGAACGCCACCAACAGTTGGTGGCGTTCGGCAGCCGGCAGGATCGACACGGCCTGCAAGGGTGTGGTCGGCGCTTGTTGCAGCGCGGTCACCAGATGGCTCAACGCAGTGAGCATGTAGGCGCCCACGCGCTGTACATCCAGGCTGTTCACGCCCTGCACGGTCAGGGAAAACCCGCTGCCCAGGTCATCGACGTTCAGCACCAGCGGATAATTGCTGCGTTCTTGCGAACTGAGAATCTCGATCCCGGACGCGGCGAACGGGCTGTCTCCCGGGGCTTCGCCCGGCGCGCTGTGGCGGTAATTGAGCAGCGTGCTGAACAGCGGCAACGAACCCGGTACGCCGCTGCAACGCTGTGCCAGCGACAGCGAGGCATGCTCATGCCCAAGCAACTGCGCCAGGCGTGCGTGGGTGGCGCGCACGCCGGCTTGCACACTGACGGCGCCAAGGCTGACGCGCAGCGGCAAGGTATTGATGAACATTCCCAGCGCACGGTCGGCACCTTCGCCGCCCTGCATACGGCCCAGCAACACGGTACCGAACACCACGTCCTGCTGGCCGGAGACCTGCGCCAACACCTGGGCCCAGGCCAGGTGCACCAGGCTTGCGGTACTCACGCCAAGTTGTCGCGCCTGTTCGCGCAGGCCGTGACTGAGCGCCGGCTCCAGTGGTACGTGCGCGTCGACGATGCCGCTGCCGTCGCCATTCACGTCGTGCAAACCGAACGCCAGCGTCGGCTCGTCGATATCGCCCAGCATGTCGCTGAAGAAGGCTTCGTGTTGCGCCTGCGTCACCCCCAAGCGCGCCTGGGCCACGTAGTTGCGGTACTGCACCGCGTCCGGCAGCTGCGCGCTGGTGCCGGCGAGGCTGGCGCTCATTTCTTCGACCAGCACTTGCAAGGCGGTGTGGTCGAGCAGGATGTGGTGCAGCAGCAGAATGCCGACGTAACCGCCCTGCTGCTCGGCGTAGCCAAAGTGCATCAGTGAAGCGCGCGACAGGTCGAGGCGATAATGGCGTGGATCGAAGCGTTGTTGCAGTAGCGCCAGTGCATCAAGGCCGTGCGCGTCAATGCGCTCAACCGCCAAGGGCGCCTGGCGCAGCACCACCTGCACCGGTTCATCCAGGCCTTCCCAGACAATCCCGGTGCGCAGGATGTCGTTGCGTTCAATCACGCTGTGCAGCGCCTGGATAAACGCATCCACCGCCGCCTGGTCGGCAAAGCGCAACTGCACCTGCAACACGTAGGGGTCGCCCTCGGTGGTTGCCAGGTGGTGGTAAAGAATGCCGGCCTGCAACGGCGCCAGACCGTAGATGTCCTGCACGTTGGCAATGCCGCCAGGCACGCTTTCGAGGATGTGGTCGATAGCGGCCTGGTCCAGGGCCACCAGAGGCAGCATGTCCGGTGTGATGCGCTCGCAGGGGTCTACGATCAGGTTGGCCGGCACCTGCACCTCCTGCTGCCCGCCCACCGCCGCGGCCAGTGCAGCCAACGTGGGTTGGCCGAACAGCACGCGCACATCACAGCTCAAGTCCACTTGGCGCATGCGTTCGATCAGCTTGACCGCCAGCAGCGAGTGGCCGCCGAGTTCGAAGAAATTATCGTCGCGGCCGACCTTGTCGAGCTTCAACAACTGCTGCCAGATACTGGCGATGGCGGCTTCAACCGCACCTTGCGGGGCGGCATAGTCACGCCGCGCCAGCGCGTCGGCGTCCGGTGCGGGCAAGGCCTTGCGGTCGAGTTTGCCGTTGGTGGTCAGCGGGAATTGATCCAGCCGTACGAAGGCGCTGGGCACCATGTACTCGGCCAGGCTGAGCAACAGGTGATCACGCAGCTCGGCAGCGCCAAGTTCACGCTCGGCGATCACGTAGGCCACCAGGCGTTTGTCGCCCGGTGCGTCTTCACGGGCAATCACCACCGCATCACGCACGCCGTCGGCGGTGACCAGGCGCGCCTGGATTTCACCCAGCTCGATACGGAAACCACGGATCTTCACCTGGTCGTCGTTGCGGCCCAGGTACTCGACACTGCCGTCGGGCAGCAGGCGGCCGAGGTCACCGGTCTTGTACATGCGCAGGCCGGTGGCCGGGTCGGCCAGGAAACGCTCGGCATTGAGCGCGTCACGGTTGAGGTAACCCCGCGCCACCCCGGCGCCGCCGACGTACAGCTCGCCGACCACACCAAACGGCAACGGCTCGCGACGCTCATCCAGCACGTACAGCTGCAGGTCGGGAATGCGCACGCCAATCGGGCTGACGCCGACCAACTGCGCGTCCGCGGCCTCCAGCGCGCGATAGGTCACGTGCACGGTGGTTTCGGTGATGCCGTACATGTTGACCAGTTGCGTACCGGCGTTGATGGCGCGGGCGTACCACGGCTTGAGCATGCCGGGCTCAAGGGCTTCGCCGCCGAAAATGACCTGACGCAAGGAGTGCGACTGGGCGCTTTGGGCCGCAATCAACTGGCGGAACGCGCTGGGCGTCTGGTTGAGAATGCTCACGCCCGCGTCGCAGATCAGCGCGTAGCACTCATCCGGCGAACGGCTGACCAGTTGCGGCACGATCAGCAATTGGCCGCCGTGCATCAGCGCGCCCCAGATTTCCCACACCGAGAAATCGAACGCGAAGGAATGGAACAGCGCCCATACATCATTGCGATTGAAACCGAACCAGTGGTCAGTGGCGGTGAACAGCCGTGCGACCTGGCGATGTTCGATCATCACGCCTTTGGGCAGGCCGGTGGAGCCTGAGGTGTAGATCACGTAGGCCAGGTTCGCCGGGCTGAGGGAGATGCGCGGGTTGACGATGGATTCGCCGCGCAGGCTGTTGAGGTCGATCTGCGCGAGCTCGCCCACCAAGTGGCGGGTGTTGGCTTGCACCAGCACGGCCAGCGGTTCGCTGTCAGCCAGGGTGTAGGCGATGCGCTCCAGCGGGTAGGCCGGGTCAATCGGCACATAACCGGCGCCGGCCTTGAGGATGCCCAACAGACCGATGATCATCTCGGGGCCACGTTCAACGCAGATCGCCACGCGGTCATCCGGGCGCACCCCCTGCGCAAGCAAACGGTGGGCGACCTGATTGGCGCGTTCATTGAGTTGGCGATAGGTCAGGCGCTGAGTGTCGAAGCGCACGGCGATGGCTTCGGGACGGGCGGCGGCATGGGTTTCGACTTGCTGATGGATCAGGGCGGTGTCGGCGTAGTGCGCGGGGCTTTGATTGAGGCGGTGCAGCAGGTGGTGGCGCTCGGTGTCAGGCAGGATGTTCAGGCCGCTCAGCGGCTGATCCGGTCGCTGCTCCAACGCATCGGCCAGGCTGTGCAGCGCGGTGTGCAGGTAAGCTGCGACACGTTGTGCGCCGATGACGGCATCGACCATCACCGTCAGTGCAAAGTCTTCGCCCAGGTCATCCACGTTGACGGTCAGCGGGTAGTTGGTGCGCTCCTGGGCACCGAGCACCTGGATGCCTTCGGCCACGTCGATGACAGCGGCCATATCGGTAGCGGCGCTGTGACGGTAATTGAGCATGGCGCTGAACAGCGGTGTCGGCGCCGCCACACCACTGCAACGCTGAGCCAGGGCCAGGGACGCATGTTCGTGGTTGAGCAAAGCCGTCAGACGCGCATGGGTGGCCTTGACCCCGGCGCGCACGCCCTGCTCGCCCACATCCACGCGTAACGGCAAGGTATTGATGAACATGCCCAGGGCCCGCTCACCGCCTTCGCCGGCGCCCATACGGCCAAGCATTACCGTGCCGAACACCACCGCATCACGACCGGACACCACGCCCAATACACGCGCCAATGCAAGGTGCATCATGCTCGCCACGCTCACGCCCAATGGTCGCGCCAGGCTGCGCAGACGCCGGCTGAGGGCGCTGTCCACGGGGATGCGTGCCTCGTCGATGCCCTGCCCATCGCCTTGCACATCCTGCAAGCCGAAGGGCAAGGTCGGCTCATCGATATCGGCCAGCATTTCGCGGAAGAACGCCTCGTGCGCCTGCTCGCTGACGCCGTGGCGCACCTGGGCGATGTAGCCGCGAAACGCGACCGGCGCACCCGCCTGGGCTTGCTCGCCGGCCAGGTACAACTGGATTTCATGGCGCACCACATCAAGGGCGGTGTGGTCGAGGATGGTGTGGTGGAACAGCAGCATCGCCACCACCCGACTGTTGGCCGGGTCGTCGGCAAACACCAGGCGCAGCAGCGGCGCCTGGCCAAGGTCCATGCGGTAGGCGCGTGCGTCGTAGCGCGCGAGCAATTGGGCCAGGGCGTCGCCGCCCTTGAAGTACGCTTCTTCGCACACCAGGTTTGCCTTGCGCCATACCACTTGCAGCGGCTCGTCGAGGCGCTCCCACGCCATGGAGGTGCGCAGGATATCGTGACGGTCGATGACCCATTGCAACGCTTGCGCAAAGGCGCTCAGGCGTGCGCGGCTGTCGAACACAAACTGCGCGTGCAGCACGTAAGGGTCGCCCTGCTGCGCCGAAAGGTGATGGTAAAGCATGCCTTCCTGCAGCGGCGCCAGCGGGTAGATGTCCTGCACATTCGCCGCGCCGCCGGGGATGGCCGCGACGATACGGTCGATGGCCGGCTGGTCGAGGCTGACCAGCGGCAGCATGTCCGGGGTAATCCGGTAGGCCGGGCTCAGCCAGTCGCCGCCCTGCTCGGCCACCCACTCAAGCAAGCGCGGCTTGTGCGCGATCAGTTGATCCCACAGCGCATCATCCAGCGCTTCGTCGTCGCCCAGGATGATCAGGTCGCCTTCTTCCAGTTGCAGACGGATCGCGTGGGTGGAAATCGCTGCCAATAATTCGCTGAACTGCATGGGGGTAACCTGCCTGATAAGTCACGGTGAAGGAGAAAGTCCGTTTTCAGCTGCCGTTAGGATCGGGTGTGCTGGGCGCCTGATAAAAAGCAGGCGCAGCCGCAAGCCTGAAGAGGCTTCCGGCAGGCTTGGAAAATTAAGGGATTTGGCAGGCGGGGGGTGACATGGGAAGCGGGGACAAGCGGAAATCGGCCAGAGTTCAGTTTTATTGACGCTAAAGACTGTCGATATGCCGATAGTCCAGGTTCAGCGCCAGCGCCAGCTGTGCTGCTCGCCCAAGTGTGATCGGGCCGCGCTCGATATCCACCAGCAGCCCCGGGCAATCGAGCGCTGGCAAACCGGCAATATCCTTGAGCCGGCCATCGGTGATCACCAGCAGACGCTGTCGCTCGGCGGGGTAACGCTGGCGTCGCGCCTGCAGCCAATGCCCCGCCTCGGACAGCGCCGCCAGCAACGGCGTGCCGCCACCCGCGCCGAGTTGCGCCAGCCATCCGGTCAAGCCTTTGGCGGCCTTCAAGCCCTGCACTTGCCAGGTGGGCGACGGCCCGCTGGCCGTGAGTAATGCCATGCGCGCACGTTGGCGGTAGGCATCGTCGAACAGCTGCGCGAGCAGGCCTTTGGCGTCGCTCAACGCACCATGGCGCCGCGTGGAGGCCGAGGCATCGACGATCACCAGCCACAACTCGTGGGCCGCGCGGGTGCGCAGGTGGTAGCGCACATCCTCACGGCAGTGCGGCCGCCCGCCGAGCAAGGTGCCCGGCCAGTTGATCGTGCCGTGTTTTGCGCTGCGCGCCTTGCCGTGCCTGCCGTTGTCCAGTCGCCCCGCCTTGGGCCGGGCATCCGCCCCCGCGTCAGGACGAGGGCGAATGCCTAAGGCTTTTTTGGCCAGGCAGGGACTTCCCGGCGTGCGCCCGTGGGCAAGGCTGGCGCGGGCATGTCGCCCCACTGGCCCTGGCCGGGTGAAGAGTCGGAAGGTTTGGGAGCCTGGCCTTGATTGGGCGGGCTCGCCGGTGGGGATTGCTCTTGCCGCCGATGGCGCAAGGCAAACTCGGCCACGGCTTCGATGTCTTGCTCGGCGATGGCGCTCGCGCCACGCCAGGCGGCATGGGCGCGTGCGCCGCGCAACCACACCAGGTCCGCGCGCAGGCCGTCGACACCGGCGGCGAAACAGCGCTCGGTGATCTGCGCCAGGGATTGGTCATCCAGCTCAATGCTGTCGAGCCGCGCCCGCGCCTGCGTGCAACGCTCACGCAAGGCGCCTTGCTGCTCGGCCCATTGGGCGCAGAACGCGGCGGGGTCGCTGTCGAAATCCAGGCGCCGACGAATGATTTGCCCCCGCTCGGCGGGCAGGGTTTGCCCGCTCAACGCCACGTTGAAGCCGAAACGGTCGAGCAGTTGCGGGCGCAACTCGCCCTCCTCCGGGTTCATGGTGCCGATCAGCACAAAGCGCGCCGAATGCCGATGCGAGATGCCATCGCGCTCGATCAGGTTGGTGCCGCTGGCGGCGACGTCCAGCAGCAGGTCCACCAGGTGATCGGCGAGCAAATTGACTTCATCGACGTACAGCACACCGCCGTCGGCCTTCGCCAGTACGCCAGGGGAAAACTGCGCGCGGCCTTCGCCCAATGCGGCGTCCAGGTCCAGCGTGCCGACCAGGCGTTCTTCGGTGGCGCCCAACGGCAGGGTGACGAACTGGCCGCTGGCGAGCAGGTCCGCCAGACCACGCGCCAGCGTCGACTTGGCCATGCCGCGCGGGCCTTCGATCAGCACGCCGCCGATTTTCGGGTCGATGGCGGTCAGGCACAGCGCCAGTTTCAGTTCATCGGCGCCGACCACGGCGGACAGCGGGAAATGTGGAATGTCGGTCATGCAAGTTCTCGTTAAATTCTGCGGCACAGGCAATCCCCTGAGGTGGCCGGGCTTATCGTGGCTAGCGCTCGTTGTGGCGAGCGGGCTTGCCCCGCGTTGGGCTGCGAAGCAGCCCTAATACAAACAACGCGGTTTTTCTGAAAGAACCGGGCGTGCGGTTTTGGGGCCGCTTAGCGACCCAATGCGGGGCAAGCCCGCTCGCCACAACAAGCCCGCTTGCCACAAGCCCGATCGCCACATGTCTGCTTGCCACAACAAAGCTGCTCGCGACAACAGTCGGTGCTCGTACGCTAGCTGTCTTCTTCTATGTCCAGCAACAGGTTTTCCAACGCCTCGCGGTATGCGCCGGGTTCTTGCCACAGGCCACGTTGCTGGGCTTCGAGCATGCGTTCGGTCATGTCGCGCAACGCGTCAGGGTTGTGCTGCTGCACGAAGGCTCGGGTGTCAGCGTCAAGCAGGTAAGCGTCGGCAAGCAAAGCGTATTGGTGATCATCGATCAGCGCCGTGGTGGCATCGAACGCGAACAGGTTGTCTACCGTCGCGGCCATTTCGAACGCACCTTTATAGCCATGGCGCTTCACGCCTTCGATCCACTTGGGGTTGGCCGCGCGGGCACGGATCACCCGGTTCAGCTCTTCCTTCAAGGTGCGGATCTTGGGCAAGTCCGGCTGGCTGTGGTCGCCATGGTAACTGGCGGCCTTGTCGCCGCTCAGGGTTTCCACGGCGGCGAGCATGCCGCCCTGGAATTGGTAGTAGTCATTGGAATCGAGCAGGTCGTGCTCGCGGTTGTCCTGGTTTTGCAAGACCGCCTGCACCTGGCTCAGGCGCTGGGCGAACTGTTCGCGGGCGGCGGTGCCTTCATCGGAACCACCGTAGGCGTAGCCGCCCCAGTTCAAGTAGACCTCGGCCAAATCCTCGCGGCTCTGCCACAGCCGTGCGTCAATCGCGCCTTGGACGCCTGCGCCATAAGCCCCCGGTTTGGCGCCGAAGATGCGCCAGCCGGCTTGTTTTGCAGCGGCGCTCTCATCCAGACCGGCGCTGAGCAGTGCCTCACGTTCGCTGCGCACCTTGGCCGCCAGCGGGTTCATGTCATCCGGTTCATCCAGCGCCGCCACCGCCTGCACCGCCGCGTCGAACAGGCGGATCAGGTTGGCGAAGGCATCACGGAAGAACCCGGACACGCGCAGCGTTACGTCAACGCGCGGACGGTCCAGGAGGCTGATCGGCAGGATTTCAAAGTCATCCACGCGCTGGCTGCCCGTGGCCCAGACCGGGCGCACGCCTATCAGCGCCATGGCCTGGGCGATATCGTCGCCGCCGGTGCGCATGGTCGCGGTGCCCCATACCGACAGGCCAAGCTGGCGCAGGTGATCGCCGTGGTCCTGCAGGTGCCGTTCAAGGATCAGGTTGGCGGACTGGAAGCCGATACGCCAGGCCGTGGTGGTGGGCAGGTTGCGCACATCCACGCTGAAGAAATTGCGCCCGGTGGGCAGCACGTCCAGGCGTCCACGGCTCGGCGCGCCGCTGGGGCCGGCCGGTACGAAGCGACCGCTCAAGGCATCCAGCAAGCCGCGCATTTCCGCCGGCCCGCAGGCGTCCAGGCGCGGCGCGACGACGATGCGCAGGCTCTCGATGACCGACTTGACGTCTTCCCAGCCGGGCTCTTCAAGCTGCTCGAGCGGCCCTTCCAGCGCCTGTTCGATCAAACGCGCGGCATACAGCTCCAGGCGCTCGCGGGTATCACCGGCGGTGCGCCACAGCTGTTGATCGATCTTTTGCAAGACCTCGGGTCGGCGCCCGGTCCAGGGCTCGGCCAGGGCGCAATCGAGCGGGTCAAAACCCAGCTCGAAGGCCTTGGCCAATACGCGCAGCAAACTCGATTGCGGGCCACGGCCATCGCCGCGCGGAATGCGCAGCAAGGCCAACAAGGTGTCGATGCGCAAGCGGCCGTCGGGCGACTCGCCAAAGATATGCAGACCGTCGCGGATCTGCGACTCCTTCAAGTCACACAGGTAGGTGTCCAGGCGCGGCAGCCAGATTGCGGCGTCGGCGTCGTTATCCAGCTCAAGTTCCTGGTCGATACGGGTTTCGCGTACCAGCTTGAGGATGTCTTTTTGCAGTTCGAGCGCGCGGCGCGGGTCGAGCAATTGCGCTTCGTAGTACTCGTCCGCCAACAGCTCAAGGTTGCGCAACGGGCCGTAGGTTTCGGCGCGGGTCAGCGGCGGCATCAGGTGGTCGATGATCACCGCCTGGGTGCGGCGCTTGGCCTGGGCGCCCTCGCCCGGGTCGTTGACGATAAAGGGATAGATGTTCGGCAGCGGCCCCAGCAGCGCATCGGGCCAGCAATTTTCCGACAGTCCCACGCCTTTGCCCGGCAGCCATTCGAGGTTGCCGTGCTTGCCGACGTGGATCACGCCGTGGGCGCCGTAGGTGTGGCGCAACCAGAAGTAAAACGCCAGGTAGCCGTGCGGCGGCACCAGGTCCGGGTCGTGGTACACCGCACTGTGGTCGACCTGATAACCGCGCGCGGGCTGGATGCCGACGAAGGTCTGGCCCAGGCGCAGGCCGACGATCATCATGCGCCCGTCGCGGCATATCGGGTCGTTGTGCGGCGTGCCCCAGCGCTCCATGACCGCTTGGCGATTGGCCTCGGGCAAGCGTTTGAACATTGCCTCGTAGTCGTCCAGGCCCAGGCTTTGATGGCACGGGCGCAGGTCGAGGCTGTCCAGGTCATTGGTGACGCCACCGAGCAGTTCATGGATCAGCGCGGTGCCGCTGTCGGGCAACTCACTCGGCACCGGGTAACCTTCGGCTTGCAGCGCGCGCAGGATATTCAGCGCTGCTGCCGGCGTGTCCAGCCCCACGCCATTGCCGATGCGGCCGTCACGGGTCGGGTAGTTGGCGAGGATCAGCGCAATACGTTTTTGTGCATTCGGCACCCGCGCCAGCTCGACCCAGCGCCGTGCCAGCTCGGCGACAAAATCCATGCGCTCGGGCGCGGCGCGGTAGCACACCACGTCGGACTGGCTGCGCTCGCTGCGCCAGGCCAGGTCCTTGAAGCTGATCGGCCGGCTGATGATGCGCCCGTCCAGCTCCGGCAGAGCGATGTGCATGGCCAGGTCGCGCGGGCCGAGGCCTTGTTCGCTGGCCTCCCAGCCGGGCTGGTTGTCCTGGGCGCAAATCGCCTGGATCACCGGGACATTGCGACGAAACGGGCGCAGGTGCGGCGCTTCGGGGCTGGATTGGGCAAAGCCGGTGGTATTCAGAATCACCGCCGCCTGCACTTCATCCAGCAAGTCTTCGACCACTTTCAGGCAGCCGGGCTCTTTCAGACTGGCCACCGCCATCGGCAACGGGTTGAGGCCTGCCGCCTGCAAGCGCTGGCAGAACACGTCGATAAAACCGGTATTGGCCGCCTGCAAATGCGAGCGGTAGAACAGCACCGCCGCCACCGGAACATCGGTCTGCCAGTCCGCCAGCCAATCATTGAGGCGAGCATTGGCTTTGTGCGGGTGATAAATCGCGGTGCGCGGCAGGGTTTGCGGCTCGGACCAGGCGTAGTCGCGGCCCAGGTAGCTGCTCGCCAGGCAGCGATAGAAATCCAGCGCATTGCCAAGGCCGCCCTGGCGCAGGAAGTGCCAGAGCCGATCGCGCGCTTGAGCATCTACGGTGCTCAAGCCGCTGAGTTCCGGGTCTGGGCGATCATCGCCCGGCACCAGAATCAGCTGCACGCCGCGCTCGGCCAGCTCCACCAGGCGTTCAATGCCGTAGCGCCAATAACCGATGCCGCCGTGCAGCGAAATCAGGATGACCTTGGCGTGGCGCAGCACCTCATCGACGTACAGGTCGACCGAGGCATGGTTTTGCACCTGCATCGGGTTGGCCAGGCGAACGCTGGGGTAGTCGTCGGGCAGCTGCTGAGCCGCTTCGGCCAGCAGCGCCAGGCTGGAGTCGCCGCTGCACAGGATCACCAGTTCAGCGGGGGTTTGGCCTAAGTCGGCGATATTGTCGTCCGAGACGAAACCACCGGGCTGGGTCCTGAGCAGGTGCATGGGTTAAACGCTGAGGGCGGCGCGCAGTTGCGCTTCAAGACCCGCCGCATCCAGTTCCTGGCCGATCAGCACCAGGCGCGTGATGCGTGCTTCGTCGGCGCCCCAGGCGCGGTCGAAATGTTTGTCGAAACGCGTGCCCACGCCTTGAATCAACAGGCGCATCGGCTTGTTCGGGATTGCCGCAAAACCTTTGACGCGCAGGATGCCGTGTTGCACCACCAGCTGGGTCAGGGCGTCGAGCAGCAGCGCTTCGTCGGCTTGCGGCAGGTCGATGGAGATGGAGTCGAAGGCATCGTGATCGTGGTCATGGTCGTCTTCACCGTCGTGGTGATGATCGTGATGGCTGTGGCGGCCGTCGATGTGTTCTTCGGAGCCGGCGCCCAAGCCAATCAGCACATCCAGTGGCAGGCGACCACTGCTGGCTTCGATGATTTTCACCGCGGGCGGCAGCTCTTCGGCGACTTCCAGGCGCACGCGGGCCAGGTCTTCAGGGCTGATCAGGTCGGACTTGTTGAGGATCACCAGGTCGGCGCTGGCCAGTTGGTCGGCGAACAGTTCGTGCAGTGGCGACTCGTGGTCCAGGTTCGGGTCGAGTTTGCGCTGGGCGTCGACCTGGTCCGGGAACGCGGCGAAGGTACCGGCGGCCACGGCTGGGCTGTCGACCACGGTGATCACGGCGTCAACCGTGCAGGCGCTGCGGATTTCCGGCCACTGGAAGGCCTGCACCAGCGGTTTTGGCAGGGCCAGGCCTGAGGTTTCGATGAGGATGTGGTCGAGGTCGCCGCGACGGGCGACCAGTTCGCGCATGACCGGGAAGAATTCTTCCTGCACGGTGCAGCACAGGCAGCCGTTGGCCAGTTCGTAGACGCGGCCGTTGGCTTCTTCTTCGGTGCAACCGATGGAGCACTGCTTGAGGATTTCACCGTCGATGCCCAACTCGCCGAACTCGTTGACGATCACGGCGATGCGACGGCCCTGGGCGTTGTCGAGCATGTGGCGCAGCAAGGTGGTTTTGCCCGAGCCGAGAAAGCCGGTAACGATGGTGACGGGGAGTTTGGCCAGTGTTTTCATCGGATGCCCTTTGGGGCGGGCATACGGGACGATAGGCCCTGCGGCGGCGCGCAGGAGCGGATTTCGTCACCGGATCACCCCGCCCGGTTGAAGTAGAAAATCGGTTACGAGGCAGGTCTCCTGGCTTGGGGCTTGCGGGTCTTGCGACCGGCGCTGGCTGCGCCTTCCCGCCATGGGTTAATGGCAGTGGCGTGGCAGGCAGTTGAACCCTTTACAGTTGCGGGGGCAGCCGCGGCTTGGACCGCGTTCCCTTCTTAGCTTCGGCGTGGGCCGAAGAACCTCGAGGGTGCAAGGCTACGCAGTGCGTGGGGGATGGTCAATGATGGGGTTGGGTTGGGTTGGGTTGGGTTGGGTTGGGTTGGGTTGGGTTGGGTTGGTTGGTTGGTTGGTTGGTTGGTTGGTGTACACATCCGTTGCTGCGGTCACGGCGGCTATAGGTTCCGCTCTTACAGCGGGTCACTTTGGAAAAGCCCCAAAGTAACCAAAGGGCTCTTGCCCCACCACTCGGCACCTCGCTTAGGCTCGGTGTGCCCGAACGAAGGCTTGAATCCGTGGGCCGCCGTGACGGGCCATCCATGGCCCAACACGGCTAACCCGGCGTCCTGCCGGGTTACCCACGGATTCAAACCTGCGTTCGGCCAGCGTGGTTTAACGGGGCGCCTAAGATCAAAGTCAAAAGCAGATCAAGATCAACAGCAGAGCACGGCGGCCTGGTAGCCGACCTGAGTGGTTAGATCAAAAGCGGACGCGAGGCGGCCTGACAGCCGGCCTGATCTTGGAGGCTGAACTCAATCAAATGTGGGAGCTGGCTTGCCTGCGATGGCATCAACCCGGTGTACCTGACACACCGAGGTGCCTGCATCGCAGGCAAGCCAGCTCCCACAGAAAAGCAAAAGCAATGCACTGCGGTGGTGGAGGCTGAACTCGGTCAACTTGTGGGAGCGGGCTTGCTCGCGAAGGCGGTGTGTCAGCTACACATGAGCTAACTGACCCACCGCCTTCGCGAGCAAGCCCGCTCCCACATTTGGATCGCAGTGCATCAGATACAGATGTGTTGCTGTGCTTTTGATCCGCTTTTGCTTCAACCACTCAGGTCGGCTTTCAGGCCGCCGTGCTCTGCTTTTGATCTGCTTTTGACTTTGATCTGACAGGCCCCGTCAACCACGCTGGCCGAACGCAGGCTTGAATCCGTGGGTAACCCGGCAGGACGCCGGGTTAGCCGTGTTGGGCCATGGATGGCCCGTCGCGGCGGCCCACGGATTCAAGCCGGAGTGAGGGCACACCGAGCCTAAGCGAGGTGCCGAGTGGTGGGGCAAAGACCTTTTGGTTACTTTTGGGGCGTTTGCCAAAAGTGACCCGCTGTAAGAGCGGAACCCTAAGTGGCCGTGACCGCAGCAACGGATATGTACACCAAACATCCCATTTGACTCCCCTCCCACCCCCATGCTCTCCTACACACCTTGTTTCGGGTGCCCTTCACAGGGTGAAACGGGAAACCGGTGACTTATGCCTGCGCATGAGAAGTCCGGTGCTGCCCCCGCAACGGTAAGCGAGCGAAGCGTCATAACCACTGTGCCTGTACGGCATGGGAAGGCGATGCTTTTTAGACCCAGCGTCCCTCGCAAGCCCGGAGACCGGCCCGAAAAATTTCAGATAACAAACCCGCGGTGGGCGGGCGCTGTTCAGAACCCTGCGTGCCCGGCTCGCAGGGTTTTCATGCGCTCGTTTCACCCCGAAACCCGAAGGGACGCGCCCATGTCGATCATCAGCAGCACCTCGCACTCCGCCAGTAGCACCGCCACCCTGAGCCAACGCCTGACCGCCGCCATCGGTGCGTCGATCCTCGGCGCGTGCCTGGTGTATTTCGCCGGTTTCTCGCATATCGAGGCGGTGCACAACGCTGCCCACGATACCCGCCACAGCGCCGCGTTCCCGTGCCACTGAGACCTGCCGACATGATCAAGCGCATAGCCCAAACCGCAGGCTTCACCGGCTTGCTCGCCGCCCTGCTGCTGACTCTGCTGCAAAGCTTCTGGGTCGCCCCGCTGATTCTGCAGGCGGAAACCTTTGAAAACGCACCGGCCGCTGCCGAAGTCGTGCCCCATGTGCACGCTGAAGGCGCCGCCGCTCACACCCACGACGCCGAAGCCTGGGAGCCGGAAAACGGCTGGCAGCGCGTGCTGTCCACCACTGGCGGTAACTTGGTGGTTGCGGTCGGTTTCGCATTGATGCTGGCCGGCCTTTACACCTTGCGCGCGCCAACCCGCACCGCTCAAGGGCTGCTGTGGGGCTTGGCCGGTTACGCGACGTTTGTACTGGCGCCCACCCTGGGCCTGCCACCGGAGTTGCCGGGCACCGCTGCCGCCGACCTGGCGCAGCGGCAGATCTGGTGGATCGGCACGGCGGCGTCCACGGCTGCGGGTATCGCGCTGCTGGTGTTTGGTCGCAATTGGCTGCTCAAAGGGCTGGGCGTGGCGATCCTGGCCGTGCCGCATGTGATCGGCGCGCCGCAACCTGAAGTGCATTCGATGCTGGCTCCAGAAGCGTTGGAAGCCCAGTTCAAGATCGCCTCGCAACTGACCAACGTCGCGTTCTGGCTGGCACTGGGTCTGATCAGCGCCTGGCTGTTTCGCCGCAACCGCGACGATCAATACTCGGCATGACGCTGGTGGTCGGGCTGGGTTGCCAGCGCGGGTGCGATGTTCACACCCTGCTCGGCCTGTTTGACGCCGCCCTGGCCGAGGGCGGTATCGAGCGCCAGCGCATCACCGCGCTGGCCAGTATCGACCGCAAACGGGATGAACCGGGGCTGCTTGCCCTGGCGCACATGTTGAACCTGCCGTTGCGGTGTTTCAGCGCAACGCAATTGGCGGTGTTTGAACCGCGCCTCAGTCACAGATCGGCAGTCGCGTTTGCCCATACCGGCTGTTACGGCATCGCCGAAAGTGCCGCCCTGGCCCTGGCTGAACAGCTCTCCCACCGCCCCGCCCACCTGCTGATCACGCGCAAAAAAGTCGCCCAGGCCACCTTTGCATTGGCCGGCGCTGACTAAAAACCCGATAATTGCCCTTCTCGATCATGAGCAATCTTCATGCTCGCCCGTTTTTCAACAGGAATTCCCATGACCGTCTACTTCATCGGCGCAGGCCCCGGCGACCCGGAATTGATTACCGTCAAAGGCCAACGGTTGATCCGCAGTTGCCCGGTGATCATCTATGCCGGCTCATTGGTGCCAGCGGCGGTGTTGGAAGGTCATCAGGCGGCACAGGTGGTCAACAGCGCCGAATTGCACCTGGAACAGATCATCGACCTGATCAAGGCTGCCCATGCCAAGGGCCAGGATGTGGCGCGCGTGCACTCCGGCGACCCCAGCCTGTACGGGGCGATTGGCGAGCAGATTCGCTGCTTGCGCGAGTTGGGCATACCGTTCCAGATCATTCCGGGCGTCACGGCGGTGGCGGCGTGTGCGGCGTTGCTGGAGACGGAGTTGACCCTGCCGGATATCGCCCAGAGTGTGATCCTGACGCGCTATGCGGATAAAACCAGCATGCCGGCCGGTGAAGACTTCGACAGCCTGGCGCGCCACGGCACGACCATGGCGATTCACTTGGGGGTTAATCATCTGTCCAAGATCGTCGCCGAGCTGCTGCCGCATTACGGCGCAGACTGCCCGATTGCCGTGGTGCACCGGGCGACGTGGCCAGATCAGGATTGGGTGGTGGGTACGCTGAGTGATATTGCCGAGAAAGTGGCGGCTAAAGGCTTTCGGCGTACGGCACTGATTGTGGTCGGGCGGGTGCTGGCGAATGACAGCTTCAGTGAATCCTCGCTGTACCGTGCAGGCCACGCGCACCTCTATCGGCCCTGAAGCAATGCGCTCAAACAATGTGGGCGCGGGCTTGCTCGCGAAGACGGTGGGTCAGTTGCAGATGTACTGACTGATACACCGCATTCGCGAGCAAGCCCGCTCCCACAGTTAATCTTATTTGGCAGGAATACCGCGCAAGACTCTGAATTTTAAGCATAAAAAAACGGCGCTCACGGGGCGCCGTTTTTTGTTCGCAGCGAACACCTTACTCAGTAGTAGGCGTTTTCTTTCTGCGTGTGGTCGGTGACGTCGCGTACGCCCTTGAGCTCGGGGATGCGCTCGAGCAAGGTGCGCTCGATGCCTTCACGCAAGGTCACGTCTGCCTGGCCGCAGCCCTGGCAACCGCCGCCGAACTTGAGTACGGCAATACCGTCTTCGACGACATCAATCAGGCTGACCTGACCGCCGTGGCTGGCCAGCCCCGGGTTGATCTCGGTTTGCAGGTAGTAGTTGATGCGCTCGTTGACCGGGCTGTCAGCGTTGACATTCGGCACCTTGGCGTTGGGCGCCTTGATGGTCAACTGGCCGCCCATGCGGTCGGTGGCGTAGTCGACCACGGCGTCATCGAGGAAGGCTTCGCTGAAGTTGTCGATGTACGCGGTGAAGCTTTTCAGCCCCAGGGCGGTGTCTTCAGGCTTCTCTTCTCCGGGCTTGCAGTAGGCAATGCAAGTCTCGGCGTATTGGGTGCCGGGCTGGGTGATAAAGACGCGGATGCCGATACCTGGGGTGTTCTGCTTGGACAGCAGGTCGGCCAGGTAATCGTGGGCGGCGTCGGTAATGGTTATGGCAGTCATGGAAACTCCTCACAGGCTTGCGGGCAGTTTACGCCAAATCATTACAGAGGTACAAAGTCCTAGTGTTTTTGTCGGGATAAATTCGACCGCTCGTCGCCATCAAACCAGCCTTTGAGCACGCGATAACTGCCCTGCTCCAGCCATCGGTAGCTGCCCATGGCGCTCAGGCCGATGATCACCACGCACACGGCCAGCACGGCATAAGGGTTCAGGGCGTAACGCTGGGCCAGATAACCGCCGGCCGAAAGCACCAGCACGTGCAGCAAATACACCGAATAGGAGCAGTCCCCGAGTACTTTAAACAGACGATAGTTGACGAAGAATCGCTCAAGCGCCACGCACGCCACCACCAACACCGCGCTGGGCAGGCCCCAGGTCAAGGCGCGGGGCGAGGCCGGCCAATGATAGATCGCCAGCAGCGCTGCGACGATTCCCAGCAGCGGCAGCCATAACCCCGGGCGAATCCAGCCCTTGCGGTAGAGCATGCCGATGCCGATGCCCATCAGAAATTCGACGACAATGTCCGAGCGATAGAACTCACTGATCCAGCCAAACGAGGTCCAGGCCTCGCAGACCGCAAACAACAATGCCGCCACCACCAGCAGTCGCCATTGCCGACGGAACAGCAAGGCCCAGGCAAACAGCAGGTAAAAAAGCATCTCGTAGTTCAGCGTCCAACCGACGTTAAGGGTCGGGTACACGCCATAACCGCCGGGGTTTTGCGAAGGAATAAACAACAGCGACATCAACACATGGGCGGCATCGACGCTCTGGTCCGGCAGCATTGGCCGGGCGACCACCACCAGTAATGCCATCAGCAGCGTGTAGAACCAGTAGGCCGGCACGATGCGCAGCAAACGGTACAACAGGAAACGCCAGGGCGGCAGGTCCTTGTCCTGGGTAGACAGGAAAATCACCAGGCCGCTGATGACAAAAAACACGTCCACGCCCGCGGCGCCCTTTTCGACAAATAACCTTCCCAAGGCCGTGTCCGCCTTGAAACCGAAGAAAATCTGCATGAAGTGGTGCCCTACCACCGTCCAGGCCGCCAGCGCGCGCAACGCCTGTACCGAGATCAACATTGTTTGCCGCCCTTCCCAACTCATCTAGATGAAGTTGGGACCATGGCGGACGGCCAAAGGTCGATCAAAGATTCTCGTAGCGGTTCATGTCCAGCACGCCTTCTTCCACCGGCGTGGTTTCGCGGATGTACCGCGACGCGTCATGGAAATACTGCCAGAACAGCGGATGGCTGCGGCGCACGCCCCAGCGATCGACGATCTTCTCGAAGCGCTTGGCGTCCCTGGCATTTTCCATTGCCGCCACAAACTCCGGCACTTCCTGCGCGGGGATATTGAAGATGAAATTCGGGTAGCTGCTGAGCACACCGGGGTAGATGGTCACAGTGTCCAGGCCCGGTTGATAGCGATAAGCCTCACCCAACAGGAACGCCACATTACTGTGCGCCCGGTTGCGCAGCATGCTGTAGAACTCGCGTTTGCCACTGGCCGTTTCGATCCGCAGCAGGCTCGCCTCGGGCAATTGATCAATCACCTTGAGCCCCGCCGCCGGCCTCGACGTCAGGCGACTGAGCGCCTGCTCGGCATCCCGCAACGCCGGCTCAATGCCGTCGCGCGAGCAATAGGCACTGGTGCAGCGGTTGATCGGATCCGGGCTGGCATTCAAATAGCCATAACGCGTCAGCAACTGCTTGGCAAAATCGCGCTTCGGGTCCTTTTCATCCAGGTGCAAGCCGCTCGGCTTGTCATCATCAATCGCTTCATAGTCCAGCCACAGTTTGAGCTTGCCGCTGTTCTGGTACCAATCGTCCATAAAATCATCGCGGGTATCCGCCGGCATCAGACGCAGGAAGTTCTGCTCGGCGCCATTGCGGATCAGGTCGAAGTACAGCCGGGTCTGGGCCTGGTGCGACACGTTGCCGAACACATCGAAGTTCACCGCCAACTGGTAATAAGTGCGTTCCAGCAACGGGTAATCGAACAACCACATCGTTTGCGGCACCTCGCCGATCAGGCCCTTGGTCACCGAGGCACTGTCAAAATGGCGGAAAATGCTCAACAAGGCATTGTCGTTACCCGTCCACAGGGTCGACCAACTCGGCGGCGGCAAGTCTGCGTAGCTGTCACGGCGCAAGGCCTCGTACTGGTTACGCTTGTCGCGATAGGCCAGCCACAGGCCGAGCACGCTGCCCACGTCGTCGTTCTGCCCCGGCATCGCCAGCAATGGCGTGGCCTGGCCGCGATAACGCGCATCGGTGATATACAGGTCGTGGTCCGGGTCCTGGAACAGGGCCCAGAAATTATCGCGAATCACGTCCGTGGCGATCTGCCCACGGCACACCGGCCCGCGAATAAAGGTGCGCACGAAGTATTCGGCGTTATCGAGCATGAACTGGTAACGCGCCTTGGCCGGAATTGCCTCAAAGGTCTCGAACGGGTTGGCCCGGCGCCCCGGACCATAGCCCGGCAAGGCGTTGACCTGCCAGTCACCGGCGTAGAACAGCGCCTTGATGCGCGCCATTTTCGCCGCGCTGAACGGGTAAGTGATGTGCGTTTTGTGCACGATCACGCCCTGCACCGGCCAGAGACGGTAATAAACATTGGTGCCTGGATCATCGTCGGGGCGACGGGTGGCGATCAGATCAATCGGCTGGCCGCTCGGCGTGCGTGAGCGCACCCACTGGAAGAAATGCCCCGGCTCGCCGTTCTCGAAGTAAATGTGCGCCAGGAACAAATGCTCATACAACCAGCGCGCCACCAGGCTTTCGCGGGCGCCGGGCTGGTTGAACAGGTTTTCCCACTGCTGCACCTGCAAGGCCTCCCTGGCGCTGGGCGCCAGGCCTTGGTCATCAATCGGTGCGCCGGAGGCCAGCCAGCGCTGCAGCGTCTGGTATTGCTGGTCGGTCAGGCCGGTGACGGCCAGCGGCATGCCTTCCTTGGGATGCGCGCCGGCGTAGGCATTGAACTCGCCGGGCATGGCGCACAGGTTCTGGCGGTTCAGGCCCAGCATGATCTCGTCGGGCAGTTTGGCATTGGGTTCAAGTGGCGCGTTATGACCCAGCTCCAGCATGCGCGCCATCAACGCGGCCTGGCTGCCCTGGGCGTCCAGCACCGAGTAAAAGCCCTTCTGCTGCCAGGCCTGCTTGCCGAAGGCGTCTGAGAACAAACGGGTGGTCGGTGCGGCCTGGCTGCGTTCGCCGTCGTAGACCGGCATTTTGGTCGCGCCGCGCGCCGCGCCCTCGGCACTGCCCAGGTTGAGCTGGCAGGCTGAGTCGTAACAGGCGTGGCAGGCCACGCACTTCTCGGTGAAGATCGGTTGGACGTCGCGGGTATAGGAGATCGCCGGGGCGGGACTGTTGACCGGTAAAGCCTGTGCCTGAGCGCAGCTGGCTATCAAGGCCAGAACGGCGCTGATGATGAGGCGAAGTGACATGTATCCGGTCCCGATTCAATGCGTGCGATATAAAAGTGCCAGCAGTCTACCGGGCCATGCCATCCGCCAACATGAACGATATTCATGCAAAACCTGGACATGCTCTAAATCGGCACAGGTTTGTTATGATTCACGCCCTCCGAAATGCCTGACCAGAGTAGTCCCATGTCCGATCGTAGCGCTCGTCTGCAAGCCCTTCACCAAGCCCTCAAGGAACGCATCCTGATCCTCGACGGCGGCATGGGCACGATGATCCAGAGCTACAAGCTTGAGGAAAACGACTACCGCGGCAAACGCTTTGCCGATTGGCCGAGTGACGTCAAGGGCAACAACGACCTGCTGGTGCTCACCCGCCCCGACGTGATCGGCGGCATCGAAAAGGCCTACCTGGATGCCGGTGCCGACATTCTGGAAACCAACACCTTCAACGCCACGCGTATTTCCATGGCCGATTACGGCATGGAAGAACTGGCCTACGAATTAAACGTAGAAGGCGCGCGACTGGCACGCAAGATCGCCGACGCCAAGACCCTGGAAAACCCGGCCAAGCCGCGTTTTGTCGCCGGCGTGCTTGGCCCGACCAGCCGTACCTGCTCGCTGTCGCCCGATGTGAACAACCCCGGCTACCGCAACGTGACCTTCGATGAGCTGGTGGAAAACTACACCGAAGCCACCAAGGGCCTGATCGAGGGCGGCGCCGACCTGATCCTGATCGAGACCATTTTCGACACCCTCAACGCCAAGGCCGCGATCTTCGCTGTACAGGGCGTGTTCGAGGAACTGAACGTCGAACTGCCGATCATGATTTCCGGCACCATCACCGACGCTTCCGGCCGTACCCTGTCGGGCCAGACCACCGAAGCGTTCTGGAACTCCGTCAGCCACGCCAAGCCACTGTCCGTGGGCCTCAACTGCGCACTGGGTGCGAGCGAGTTGCGTCCGTACCTGGAAGAGCTGTCGAACAAGGCCAATACCCACGTTTCGGCGCACCCGAACGCCGGCCTGCCCAACGAATTCGGCGAATATGACGAGTTGCCGTCGCAAACCGCCAAGGTCATCGAAGAGTTCGCCCAGAGCGGCTTCCTGAACATCGTCGGCGGCTGCTGCGGTACCACGCCAGGCCACATTGAAGCCATCGCCAAAGCTGTGGCCGGCTACGCGCCGCGCCCGATCCCGGACATTCCCAAGGCGTGCCGCTTGTCGGGCCTGGAACCGTTCACGATTGATCGCAGCTCGTTGTTCGTCAACGTCGGCGAGCGCACCAACATCACCGGTTCCGCCCGTTTCGCCCGGTTGATTCGTGAAGACAACTACACCGAAGCCCTGGAAGTCGCTCTGCAGCAGGTTGAAGCCGGCGCCCAGGTGATCGACATCAACATGGACGAGGGCATGCTCGATTCGAAGAAGGCCATGGTGACCTTCCTCAATCTGATTGCCGGCGAGCCGGACATCTCTCGCGTACCGATCATGATCGACTCCTCCAAGTGGGAAGTGATCGAAGCCGGCCTCAAATGCATCCAGGGCAAGGGCATCGTCAACTCCATCAGCATGAAGGAAGGCGTCGAGCAATTCATTCACCACGCCAAACTGTGCAAGCGTTATGGCGCCGCGGTGGTAGTGATGGCCTTCGACGAAGCCGGCCAGGCCGACACCGAAGCGCGCAAGAAAGAAATCTGCAAACGCTCCTACGACATCCTGGTCAATGACGTTGGCTTCCCGCCGGAAGACATCATCTTCGACCCGAACATCTTCGCGGTCGCCACCGGTATCGAGGAGCACAACAACTACGCCGTCGACTTCATCAACGCCTGCGCCTACATCCGCGACGAGCTGCCATATGCGCTGACCTCGGGTGGCGTGTCCAACGTGTCGTTCTCGTTCCGCGGCAACAACCCGGTGCGTGAGGCGATTCACTCGGTGTTTTTGCTGTATGCGATCCGCAACGGCCTGAGCATGGGTATCGTCAACGCCGGCCAACTGGAGATCTACGACCAGATCCCGGCTGAGCTGCGCGATGCGGTAGAAGACGTGGTGCTCAACCGCACGCCGGAAGGCACTGACGCCCTGCTGGCCATCGCCGACAAGTACAAGGGCGACGGCAGCGTCAAAGAGGCCGAGACCGAAGAATGGCGTGGCTGGGACGTCAACAAGCGCCTGGAACACGCGCTGGTCAAAGGCATCACCACGCACATTGTTGAAGACACCGAAGAATCGCGCCAGTCGTTCGCGCGCCCGATCGAAGTGATCGAAGGCCCGCTGATGTCCGGCATGAACATCGTCGGCGACCTGTTCGGCGCCGGCAAAATGTTCCTGCCTCAGGTGGTGAAATCGGCCCGAGTGATGAAGCAGGCCGTGGCCCACTTGATTCCGTTTATCGAGCTGGAAAAAGGCGACAAACCGGAAGCCAAGGGCAAGATCCTGATGGCCACCGTTAAAGGCGACGTGCACGACATCGGCAAGAACATTGTCGGCGTGGTGCTCGGTTGCAACGGCTATGACATTGTCGACCTGGGCGTGATGGTGCCGGCGGAGAAGATCCTGCAGGTGGCCAGGGAACAGAAGTGCGACATCATCGGCCTGTCCGGCCTGATCACGCCGTCGCTGGATGAGATGGTTCACGTGGCCCGCGAGATGCAGCGCCAGGACTTTCACCTGCCGTTGATGATCGGTGGCGCCACCACCTCCAAGGCCCACACGGCGGTCAAGATCGAGCCCAAGTACAGCAACGACGCGGTGATCTACGTCACCGACGCTTCGCGCGCAGTGGGCGTGGCCACGCAATTGCTGTCCAAGGAGCTGAAGGCCGGCTTCGTCGAGAAAACCCGCCTGGAATACATCGACGTGCGCGAGCGTACGTCTAACCGCAGCGCCCGCACAGAGCGCCTGAGCTACCCGGCGGCCATCGCCAAGAAGCCGCAGTTCGACTGGAGCACCTATACCCCTGTGAAGCCGACTTTTACCGGCGCCAAGGTGCTGGACAATATCGACCTCAAGGTGCTGGCCGAGTACATCGACTGGACGCCGTTCTTTATCTCCTGGGACCTGGCCGGCAAGTTTCCGCGCATCCTCGAAGACGAAGTGGTCGGTGAAGCGGCCACCGCGCTCTACGCCGACGCGCAGGAAATGCTCAAGAAGCTGATCGACGAAAAACTCATCAGCGCCCGCGCGGTATTCGGTTTCTGGCCGACCAACCAGGTGCAGGACGATGACCTGGAAGTCTACGGCGACGATGGCCAGCCGATTGCCAGGCTGCATCACCTGCGCCAGCAGATCATCAAGACCGACGGCAAGCCGAACTTCTCCCTGGCCGACTTCGTGGCGCCAAAAGACAGCGGCGTGACCGACTACATCGGTGGTTTCATCACCACCGCCGGCATCGGCGCAGAAGAAGTCGCCAAGGCCTATCAGGACGCGGGCGACGACTACAACTCAATCATGGTCAAGGCCCTGGCCGACCGCCTGGCCGAAGCCTGCGCCGAGTGGTTGCACCAGCAAGTGCGTAAAGAGCACTGGGGTTACGCCAAGGACGAGCAACTGGACAACGAAGCGCTGATCAAGGAGCAATACAGCGGCATCCGCCCTGCTCCCGGCTACCCGGCGTGCCCTGATCACACCGAGAAGGCCCAGCTGTTCCAATTGCTGGACCCCGAGGCGCGCGAAATGCACGCCGGGCGCAGCGGCGTGTTCCTCACCGAGCACTACGCGATGTTCCCGGCGGCGGCGGTCAGTGGCTGGTACTTCGCCCATCCACAGGCGCAGTACTTTGCCGTGGGTAAGGTCGACAAGGACCAGGTCGCAAGCTACACCGCGCGCAAAGGCCAGGACCTGGCCGTGACTGAGCGTTGGCTGGCGCCGAACCTGGGTTACGACAACTGATCGGCTACTGGCTCAGCGCGGCGATCTCCCGCGCTGACAGCACATTTATCAAGGCCTGGCGCTGCACCTTGTTGGCCTTCTGCAACGCCTCCATCTGCTGGAGGTACGCCGAATTCATGTCGGGGTAGCGATCCTCCAGCGCCGAGGCGCTGTCCGCCAGCGTCTGCTGCACCCGGGCGAACGCGTCCGGGTATTGTTGCTGCAGATAATCGACCCAGTACGTGCGCGCCGTCAGTTGCTCGATGAACAGCGATGTCTGTTCGCGGGCCATGATCGTCGTATAGGCCGCCTCCAGGTCGACTGGCCGTACTCCGGAAAGACCTTCGTAGAGCATGCTTGCAGGTTGCCTGGGCAAAGCCAGGCGCCGGGCCAGGCCGATACGATAGGCCAGGCGTATTTCGGCCGGGTCGGTGCCCGGGTTTTCGCGGATCCGCACGCTCGCTACTTCCTCCAACTGGTCCAGCCGGAATAAGCCTCTGGACAGGTTCAACAGGGCGCGCCCCTTGTCGGTGGGGTCGATGGCACGCAGGGCATTGAACTCATAGACTTCGACTTCCAGCGCGTTGAACAACAGCATGCGCCCATCCCCACAGGTCACCGCAAGCCTGGAAGCACGCGCGATGCCCATCAGCCGCTCGCACAAGGCTGCATCGCCATAGGCCGCCTCCAGCACTTGCCAAACCCGCCCGGCCAGGTCGGCGCGGTCGAGTTCGAAGTCTCGGGTATTACGCAGTTGCGCCAGTATGTTGGAGAAATCACCGCTGTCGTCACGGGCGATCACCGTGTCCCATATCCTGTGTTTTTCCGAGTCGAGGGCCACGCCGGTAAACCAGCGTGCCTTTTGCACATCTGCAGGCT
Source organism: Pseudomonas sp. LBUM920 (assembly GCF_003852315.1). Taxonomy (NCBI): domain Bacteria; kingdom Pseudomonadati; phylum Pseudomonadota; class Gammaproteobacteria; order Pseudomonadales; family Pseudomonadaceae; genus Pseudomonas; species Pseudomonas edsoni (SeqCode). Next base: position 2,621,829 of record NZ_CP027762.1, on the reverse strand, counting down.
CAAGCTCTGGGTGAACGTCAGGATGTTCGTCATCGGACTCGGCCCCATACCCCGCCAGTTGATCGTCAATTTCCTCGGCACTGAAACCCAGCCCACGGCCGGTTTCGCGTTGATACTCGCGCAGGCGGATGAACGCTTCCTCAAGCAGCAGGTTGTCGGACAGGTCGGTACCGGCCATCAAGGCAGCATGTTGTGGCTCAAATGCCTCGGCAGGGATGACGGCTATCGGGTAGTTGCTCCTGAGATCCAGACGGGTCAGCGCGGGAGCTTCCAATGCGCCGGTGGGCCATTCAGACAGCCGGTTGCGACTCAGATCCAGGCTTTGCAGGCGGTCGAGACCGGTGAGGTCGAAGGTACTCAGGGCGTTGCGCCCCAAGTCCAACACTTGCAGGCGCGGCAAGTCACGCAGTTGGCGCTGCAACGGCACGTTGGCCGCCAGCGCGTTGTCGTTAATGCCCAGCTCTGTCAGGTCTGCCATCTGCGTTACGGCCTCGGGCAGCGTGCCCATGCGGTTGCCGTTGAGCATCAGGCGGTTCACGCGCGCAAAGGCGCGTAAAAAATCGTTCGAGGCGGCCGTAAGGCGTACACCGCTCAGGTCCAGCGCCCGCACATGGTTGAATGTAACCGGCAGCGCCGGCAGGTCACCGAGGATCAGGCCGCTCAAGTCCAGCGCAGCGTCACTGGCGGGCACCTCGATGCCCCGCACGTCGCTCAGCGTCTCTCGCCAGCAGGCCAGCAGCCGATCAGCGGCGCGCCGGCGGTCGGTCGCGCTCACCCACTCGTTACGGTTGCGCACGGCTGGCCTGTCAATCCAGCCGTTCAACCGCTCGATCATCTGGGTGTGCTGCGCCTGCCATTGGCGCAGCGCCGTTTCGATCTGCGTGGCACTGACGTCCTGCGCCAGCCATGTGTCGATTCGCTTGCCGGCCTGGGTGGCATCCAGCTGTGGATCCAGGCGCTGCAAGCGCTCGGCCGAGGTCAGCGACGCCTCGGTGGCTTTTGGCGCCAATGTCAGTGGCACTATCAGGTCCGGTTGCTGCGACACCTCGACCGGGAAGAACAGGGGATCGCCGCCGGTCATGCCGGCCGCCAGTACGTTTCGATCAATCCCGAACGGCCTGACAAACATGCTCGCCATGGGTTTTCCGGCGCTGGTGCGGCGGGCAAAAGCCTGCGCCACGGCCAGTGCCGCCGGGCTCAAGCGGCAACCACGCAAGGTGGTACCGGCCAGCAGCGCATCGTGCCCCGCCAGCGCTGCCTCGGGAATGCCGGTGACCGCACTGTGGCTGAGGTCGAGAAACCCCAGGCGCGGCAGGTTCAGCACACCCTCGGGCCAGTCGAGGATCGCGGTCTGCCCCAGGTTCAGCGACACCAGTTCCGTCAGCGACGTGACGCTCAGCCGGCCGACGCGGTTCATCGACAAGTCCAGCCGTCGCATTGCCTGGAGGCGGTTGAGCCGCGTCTGGATAGGCGTGGTGATCGTCAGTTCGTTGCCACAAAGATTCAGGTCGCTCAGGTGCTCCAGCGTCTCAAGGGCCTGAGGCAGCTCGGTCAGGCGGTTGTGACTCAGGTCCAGTTCGCGCAGCTGCACAAACCGGCCCACGAATGCATTCACCTGCGCCGCCGTGAGCTTTGCGCCGGCCAGGATCAAACGCCGGATCTGCGGGAATACCGTATCGCCCAGCGCCGGTAAATCGCCCGGCGCACCGTATTCGCGCAAGTCCAACGTTTCTCTCATCGGCTCGCCATGGCCTCGCGACGGACCCGCCAGCGGCTCGCGGGCCGCGTACCGGGCAGCCAAAGCGTCACGCCAGCACACGCGCAGCCTGTCCGCCAGCGTCTGGCGATGATGGGAGGGCATCTGCTCGCCCTCGACGCGCACGCCATCGCGGCTCTGCCATTCAACCAGTGGCGCATCCCAGGCGCGATACTCCGCGTGCAGCGCCTCGACTTTATCCAGCAACGCACGGCCGGCCAGGCCGTCCTCGCTGAACGCGGCGAGTGCATTGGCGGCGAAGGCCGGTACGTGCGGCACCAGCGCCTCAAGGCGCCGCTCACAGTGCTGCGCGACGATGTAGGGCTCGTCCACCAGGTGCGCCGGATTGCCCTGCACGTAGTCAAACGCCTTGCGGAACGCCTGCGGTTCCAGCGCCTTCCAGTTCAACCTCAAGCGGCGCCACAAACGCTCATGCCCCGTGAACAGTTCATCGGGCAGTGAGGCGATCTGCACACCGGTCAGGTCCGCCGATTCAAGCGCCTCAAGCGCCAGCAGCCCTGCCGGCCATTCACGCAGGTTGCCGGCCAGCCGTAGCGTGCGCAAACGTGGCAGCGCACGGTAATCCAGGACCGGAAGGCTGCCGGTCAAGTGCAACTGCTCCAGCTGGTTCATGCCTTGAAGGGCCTGGGTCAATGCCGGTGAATACTCACCGAAAAACGTCGGCAGTTCGAGCTTGAGCTCAGTGATGCGGGTGAGGCCCGGCAGCGCGTCGGCAAATGCAGCCATGTTGGCTGAGTCAATGAAAACATCGAGGGCTTCAAGCGCGCCAAACTGTTCGAAAAGCGCACCTGCGGCAAGCTGTGAACTGCTGATTCGCAGCTTGCGCACATGGGAAAAATCGGCAGCCCAGGTCGGCAACGGCTCGGTGCCCAACAGATTGAGCTCGAACAACGGGGCTTGCCCGCGGTACAAACCGTTTCTCCAGCCGTCAATGAGCCGCTCGGCGATATCGCGTCGGGTTGGCCAGTTGGCTCCGCGAGGATACGCAGGCACGTCGCCCTCGACCCAGGTGTCCAGCGCTGCGCGCAAGCCCTCGAACTCCCTGCGCCGGTTCTCCAACAGGTGAAACACCTGCTGGTCGGAGTCACCGGCAAGCAGTCGACTCCTGACGAACTGCAACGCCTGCTGATCATCCAGATTGGGATAAATGTCCCGCACCCTGGCAACCAACGGCTCGTCGGCGAACCCCACCGCATCACCACTGGCCGCGTAACCCAGTTGACCGGTCGGGCTTCGGACCCGGCGACCGGCGCCGGGTGTGAGCGGCTCGCGCTTGAGGATGCGCGACATGGCCTCGCGGTGGCTGCACGCGTAGTCCGCCACGTGTTTGCGCAACGCCTCAGCCGGCTCGCCCTGTAAGGACGCGCGTAGCGTCTCGGGCAGCGCGTGCAGCAGCGACTCAAACAGATTGCGACCATACCGGGGAAGGCTATTGAGTGCCCTGCCCTCGGCATCCAGCAGGCGAAAACTCTCCCCCGCCTTGATCAGGTAATAACGCGTTGCGGCCTGCTCAGTGCCGATGCTGTCCACCAGCGGCCCGTTGATGCCGAGGGACCGTTCTTCTATGCGTATAGCCGGCGACCAACCGGGCAGTTGCTCGAGGCTGTGCAGCGCCACACGGTCACTGGCCGCAGAGGCCAGGTTGTCGCGGTACACGCCTGCCAAGGCGCGGCTCACACTGCCCCGATGCAGGTGCTCGCGAATGACTTTGGCCAGGCGCAGGGACACCCGGCCGCTGCTGCGCAGTTGGCTCAACTCGGCAGCGCCGGCACTGGCCAGCACCCGCTGCGCGGCTTCTGGCGACAGCGACGTAAAACTGCGCTGCAGCGCGCGAATATCCGCCTCTGGCGGCGCTCGTCGGCTCAGGAGGCTGTCGAACAGGGCCTTCTTGCGAGCCTGCGCCTGATCGGCCAGACGCTCTCTGAACACCTGCACCGGATCGGCGCCGGCCGGCATGCTTTCGCGGCCGAGCAAACGGCTGATTTGCGCCTCATTGAGGGCTGCCAGCACGTGCACCGGCAATTGCCCGGCATCGACTTGCGCCTGGGTCATCTTGATCGTGGGCCTTGCGCTGCCCGGCGACTCTGCGCCGAACCGCTGGGAAGCGCCCCAGGGTTCGGGGCCGCTGAACACCTCCACCACCTCCTCGACCGGCCAGCCCGGCATGTCCACGGCCAGCGGCACCATGAACTGGCAGAGGCCCTCCAGGCAGGCGCCTTCGCGGATTTGTTTAATTACCTCGTCCGCCTGACGGTCTGCCTCGAATAACCGCGCCACCTCCAACAACTCTGGCGGCGGCGCCTGTTGATCCATGTGCAGCTTGCGCAATTGATCATCACTGATCCCGCAGACGTCGGCGATCTGTTCCAGTTGTGCGTCGGAAAATGGCTCCATGTGCAGTCCGCAGCGGCGCAGCAACGTGCTGCGACGCCATGCCAACGGCCGCTCCAGCGTGTGCCGCCAGGCACCGTGCCCGTTGTGTTGCACAACCGGCTGATAGGCGTCGATTTCAGTCGGGTGCTTGATCCGCCATTGCTTGCGCACCGGGTCGAAAGTCTTTTCGTAAACATTGCCCTCCAGCGCAATGTAGGTTTTGCCTGCTACCGGGTATTGCCCCAATGCGTTGGGTTCAAGCCCCTTGAGCGAGACACTGGTTTTGTAGGCCGCAAGGTCTGGATGCCACAAGCGCAGTTTGCCGAACGGCGTGACCACCCGGCTCATGCCGTTGACAAAGCGCGACGGCATAATCGGCGGCGCCCTGCCCGCCACGGCACCCAGCGCGGCCATGAACGCGACGTTCTGCATCACCGAGGCCAGATGCGCCCAGGCCTCTTCCCTATCGCCAGCGTTCCACGCTTGCACGCCTTGATAAACCTCATAGCCGAGCTGTACGGCGGTCACGGCCATCATCACTTCGCCCAGCCCCGGCACCAAAAACGCCGCGACATTGACCAGGTTCAGGCCCCATTCGGCCCAGTGCTTGAGGCGATTGACCCAGGCGTCATGATCGACTTGCGCGGTGGGTACCGCCAGCAACTTCGCGTTGGACCTGAGGCGCGCAAGGTGGCATTCGTACAGGTGACCGAATACCTCGGCGCTGATGAACGTCTCCTCGGGCTGCAGCTTGACGCTGTCGTTCCAGACTTCCTCGTACATCCCGTGGGCATAGGCCGCAGGGTTGTAATGGGGCCCTGGTGGCACCGGGTTCGGGTTCCAGCGCATCGTTTTCAGTTGGCTTTTAAGCCGCCGAAGGAACGTCTGCGCTTCATCCTGGGACAAGAAGCCGGTAAAAAACCGCTGGTAACCCACCGAGCGCAAGTTGAGCGCCAACTGCGTGGTGAACGCCTTGAGCGATGCGTATTCCCTGACTGGGTTGCGCGGATCACCGGGGATCCACACGATGACTCGACTGTCGCCAGCCCGGAGTTTGAGCAACTCGGCCGCCGGCAGGATAACGTCGATGAGCGTCGCCATGCCCGGCAACGGCATGCGTGTGCTGGCGCCGATGATCAGCACCTCGCTCACCTGCGCCCCCAACAGGCTCAACTGGCTGTAAGCCACCGGCTTGCCATTCAGGGTCGGTGCGGGATGGGCATCGAGTATCGCCAGCAACGTGGCGTAGGCCGTGGCGCTGAGGGTGTTGCGCAGGCGAGCGATGTGGGCGTGCACCCGCAGCGTGTCCTTGTTTGCCTCGATCATCTGCCGACGCACCTGCGCCGCAGTGGCTGGCGTCTCAAACACGCGGCTCAGGTGTTGCTGGTATTGCTGACCCAGGTCCAGCTCGCGGCACAGGTTGGCGAAATCCGCAGGCTTGATCGACAGCTTGTCGCGCAGGCGGTAACGCCATTTCGCAAACGGATAACGGTTGCTTTCATCGTACGCCAGGATGTCCAGCGACCCCGCCGGCGCCAGCGCACTGGTTTCCTGCAGCGCGGTTTCATCAAACCGCTCACCGTCTTCGAAGTTGCGCAGCGCGGCTTGCAACAGCGAATGCTGTTCGAGCCGGTTGGGCGCGCGCAGGTGGAACAGCGCGGTGGTGTTGACGTCGGGTGTTTGGGCGAATGTCTTGTGCAATGCCTCGGCCAGCAACGGCTCGGCAAATTCAGTGAGGCCTTTGAAGTCTTTCAGCGTTTCGGCCAGGGCCTGGCTGGAGGCCTGGCGCCGGCGGCCGCTGTCTTCCAGGGCTTGGCGCACTGCTGGGCTGGCGGCGGCAATCGCCTCGGGATAGCCGCGTTTGAAGCGCTGCACCGGGTCGCGCGCGCGGTTGAGGGCCTCGATATCCGCCGCCGTCAGGTGTTTGATCCACCCGGGCAGACGGGCCTTGATGAACGGAGCGTGAAGTGAAGGGGTGGGCATGTTTGACGATTCCTGATGCGTCTTGAAGAAGCATCAGAAAATCACGCTGGCGGCCCCCAGAAGCGGTGCACTTTTATGGCCTGCTGCGGGGAATTGACTATGCTTGCTCAGGATCGACCGGATCCGCATGACGAGGGTTTTATGAACGACTCACCCAATAAGCCCCCTACTTTCTGGCAAATGCTGCACAGCGTGATGGCCGCGGCCTTCGGGGTGCAAAGCGGAAAGAACCGCGCGCGCGATTTCACGCACGGCAAGCCCAGCCACTTCGTGATCCTGGGAATTGTGTTCACGGCGGTGTTTGCATTGACCCTGTTCGCCATCGTCAAGCTGGTGCTGCACCTTGCAGGCGTTTGAGTGCGCTCAAGGCGTTAACAGCTGCAAACCGAACGGGTAAACGTAACCGGCCGGTTTGCCCTGGGCCGACAACGCCCGAAAATTCACGCCGTAGACCTGCGCCGCGTTGATGTCCAGTAGACGCTGGGCAAGGTCCGGGCCGATCAACTCAAACAGATCGAGCTTGCGTTCATTCACGCCGTTCTGGCGGATATCCAACCCCAGCGCATCGTCATGCAGCAACACCATCGCCCAGCCGCCAAGGGTGAAGTGCCCTGCCACCAAAACGCTCAAGCTCCCATCAAGGCGAGCCCGCACTACCCCGGGCGAACTGTTGACGGCGCTGAACAGCACGTCCTTGCCCGGCGTATGCCCAGTGGCTTGCAGCGCCGCCATCGCGCCCAGCGCCATTTCATCATTGGCCGACCACACCAAGGCGGTTTGCGGATAACGTTTGAACAGTTGCGTGGCCTGTTCGAACGCGCGCTGGCGGCTCCACTCGCCATACACCAGCTGGCGCATACGCACGTAGGGGAAATCGACCAGGGCCCGCCGTAAACCCTGCTCGCGCAGCTGCGCCGCCGGCGTGGTCTTGACCCCGGAAAACGCCAGCAGATCGAGGGTTTGGCCGGGTGCGACGGGGCCATGCTGACGCAGCAGCTCTGTGAGCATCAGGTAACCGGCCTCCTCATCATTGGCGATAAGACTGCCGAGCCAGTTGGGATAGCTGTGGGCATCCAGCAGTTGCACCTGGTCGCTGGTCAGGGCGTTATTCACGATCAGCAACTTGACCCGGCTGCCCTGAGCCATGCGCAGAATCTGCGGGGCGACGTATTGCTCATTCACCAGCACCAGGTAATCAGGCCGCTCGCTGCCTTGCAGCGCTTCCCGGGCCTGGGCCAGGGTGTTACGAGGATCGCGCTCGGAATAACGCACGCGCAAATCCAGGCCGAGGTCCTTGGCGGCGGCCTGCATGAATTGCGTGTAGTTGACCCAGAAGGTTTCCGTGGACGTGCCAGGGTTGAGAAACACCACCGACGCGGCGTGGGCCATGGCCCCGTACGTCGATCCCAGCAACCACGCACACGTAATAAGAACCTTCAACATAGTTGTCTGAACCTTGAACGTTGACGGCCATGATAGTGGCAATACGACAGTCAATCGAGGTCCAATCAACGCGAGTTTATTGGTGGCTGACCCAGAATACGGCGGTTCCTACCACCAGGATTATCAGAAACAAAATCGCCCAGGCATCAACGGTACTGTCGGGTTTACGGGCTTTGGTCGGATTGCTCATTGCATCGCCTCTTATCGGTTTTATAGGTGATTGCACTCAAACACGATCACAGTAAAGTTGATGATTGCCCGCATGACAAATGTGGGTATCGCGATAACCGTTCTCATTAGTCAATTTGGTTATTTACATATACTCAAACATCACTTTTGCGCATAAACGCAAACTGGTATCGTGCGCCGGCTCCGTTGGGAGTGCGCGGCCGTGCGCGCAGATTTGCCGAGAACAGGACCTATATGTACGTATACGACGAATACGATCAGCGCATCATCGAGGACCGCGTCAAGCAGTTCCGTGATCAGACCCGACGCTACCTAGCAGGTGAACTGAGCGAAGAAGAGTTCCGCCCTCTGCGCCTGCAAAATGGCCTTTATGTTCAGCGCTTTGCGCCGATGCTGCGGGTTGCCGTGCCTTATGGCCAACTGACTTCCCGTCAGACGCGCATGATGGCCAAGATTGCCCGCGACTTCGACAAGGGCTACGCCCACATCAGTACCCGCCAGAACGTCCAGTTCAACTGGCCGGCGCTGGAAGACGTGCCGGATATCCTGGCCGAGCTGGCCACGGTGCAGATGCACGCCATTCAGACCAGCGGTAACTGCCTGCGCAACGTGACCACTGACCAATTCGCCGGCGTGGCCGCCGATGAGCTGATCGACCCTCGTCCGTGGTGCGAAATCGTCCGTCAGTGGACCACCTTCCACCCGGAGTTCGCCTACCTGCCGCGCAAGTTCAAGATCGCCATCAATGGCTCGACCTCGGACCGCGCAGCCATCGAAGTGCACGATATCGGCCTTGAGCCGGTGCACAACGCAGCCGGCGAGCTGGGTTTCCGCGTGCTGGTCGGTGGTGGCCTGGGCCGTACGCCGGTCGTTGGCGCGTTCATCAATGAGTTCCTGCCCTGGCAAGACCTGTTGAGCTACCTCGACGCCATCCTGCGGGTCTACAACCGCTACGGCCGTCGTGACAACAAATACAAGGCCCGGATCAAGATCCTGGTCAAGGCGCTGACCCCTGAGGTATTTGCGCAGAAAGTCGACGCCGAAATGGAACACCTGCGCGGTGGCCAGACCACGCTGACCGAAGCCGAAGTACACCGCGTGGCCAAGCACTTCGTCGATCCGGAGTACAAGGCCCTGAGCAATCAGGACGCCGAGTTGGCTGCACTCGATCAGCAGCACCCAGGTTTCGCCCGCTGGCGCACCCGCAACACCCTGGCGCATAAAAAGCCGGGCTATGTCGCCGTGACCCTGTCGCTCAAACCCACCGGCGTGGCGCCGGGTGACATCACCGACAAGCAGCTAGACGCCGTCGCCGACCTGGCCGAGCGTTACAGCTTTGGCCAACTGCGCACCTCCCACGAGCAAAACATCATTCTTGCGGACGTCGAGCAAAGCCAACTGTTCACCCTGTGGGGCGAGCTGCGCGAAGGCGGTTTCGCCACGCCGAACATCGGCTTGCTGACCGACATCATCTGCTGCCCGGGCGGCGATTTCTGCTCCCTGGCCAACGCCAAATCGATCCCGATTGCCGAATCGATCCAGCGCCGTTTCGACGACCTGGACTACCTGTTCGACATCGGCGAGCTGGACCTGAACATCTCCGGTTGCATGAACGCCTGTGGTCACCACCACGTCGGCCACATCGGCATCCTGGGCGTGGACAAGAAAGGCGAAGAATTCTACCAAGTGTCCCTGGGTGGCAGCGCCAGCCGCGATGCGAGCCTGGGCAAGATCCTCGGCCCGTCCTTCGCCCAGGAAGCCATGCCCGAGGTGATCGGCAAACTGATCGATGTGTACATCGAACAGCGCACCGAAGATGAGCGTTTCATCGACACCTACCAGCGCATCGGCATCGACCTGTTCAAGGAGCGCGTCTATGCAGCGAATCATTAAGAACAACGAAGTCCTCGACGAAACCTGGCACCTGCTGCCCAAGGACGCGAGCTTCGACGGCATTTCCAACTGCGACGACCTGATCGTGCCGCTGGCCCTGTGGCGCGAGCACGGCCATGCCCTCAAGGCCCGCGACGGCGGCCTGGGTGTATGGCTGGACGCCGATGAAGAAGCCGAAGAGATCGGCGACGACGTGGAGCACTTCCAGGTCATCGCCCTCAACTTCCCGGCCTTCACCGACGGGCGCAACTACTCCAACGCACGCCTGCTGCGTGACCGCTACGGTTTCAAAGGCGAGCTGCGCGCGATTGGCGACGTGCTGCGCGACCAGCTGTTTTATCTGCACCGTTGCGGGTTCGACGCCTTTGCCTTGCGTGCCGACAAAGACCCGTACGAAGCGCTGGAAAGCCTCAAGGATTTCTCGGTGACGTACCAGGCTGCCACGGATGAGCCGTTGCCGCTGTTTCGTCGCCGTTAAGTTTTCGCGACTGAAAAAGCCCTGGCCTGCCAGGGCTTTTTTTATGGCTTGAGTTTGCTCGGTGCCCGCACCGCCTCAATGACGCCGAGCCACGCCAGGGCGGATATTGCCAGTACCGATGACGTAATCTTCACACTCGCAGGTGAACATCCGCCGTGATCGAGCTGTCCTCTACTGATCAGCAGCTTTTAACTCACTGACGATTGGAGTTCTTCATGGCGAAAATCAACCTGGCCCAGCAATTGGCGACCACCCTTGAACAGGCGGGCATCAAGCGCATCTGGGGCCTGACCGGCGACAGCCTCAATGGCTTGACCGACGCCTTGCGCACCATGGACAGCATCGAGTGGATGCACGTGCGCCACGAAGAGGTGGCTGCGTTTGCCGCCGGTGCCGAAGCCGCCGCCACCGGCGAATTGACGGTGTGCGCCGGCAGCTGCGGGCCGGGCAACCTGCACTTGATCAATGGCCTGTTCGACTGCCATCGCAACCACGTGCCAGTGCTGGCCATTGCTGCGCAAATCCCCTCCTCCGAAATCGGCTTGAACTACTTTCAGGAAACCCATCCCCAGGAACTGTTCAAGGAGTGCAGCCACTTTATCGAGTTGGTGACCAACCCTGCGCAAATGCCTCAAGTGCTGCACCGCGCCATGCGCTCGGCGATTCTTAACCGTGGCGTGGCGGTGGTCGTCATTCCAGGCGACGTGTCGTTGCTGGAAGTGGAGAACACCCTCAAGCCGTGGCCGGCCCTGCATGCGCCGCGCACCTTGCCGGCCGAACAGGACCTGCAACGCCTCAGCGAAATCCTGCAGAGCAGCGAGAAAGTCACCCTGCTGTGCGGCAGCGGCTGCGCCGGTGCCCATGATCAGGTCGTGGCCCTGGCCGATGCCCTTGGCGCGCCGGTGGTGCACGCCTTGCGCGGCAAAGAGCACGTGGAATGGGACAACCCGTTTGACGTGGGCATGACTGGCCTGATCGGGTTCAGCTCGGGTTACCACGCCATGCTCAACTGCGACACGCTGATCATGCTCGGCACCGACTTCCCCTACCGCCAGTTCTACCCGACCGACGCAAAAATCATCCAGGTCGACCGCAATCCGCAGGCGCTCGGGCGTCGGGCCACGCTGGACCTGGGCATTGCCGCCGACGTCAGCGAAACCATCAACGCGCTGCTGCCACGCCTGACGCGCAAAGCCGATCGCAGTTTCCTCGAGACTTCGCTGAAGCATTACGAAAAAGCCCGCCAGGGCCTGGACGACCTGGCAGAACCTTCGAAGGCCGACCGGCCGATCCACCCACAGTACGTCGCACGCTTGCTCAGTGAATTGGCCGACGACGATGCCATCTTCACGGCCGACGTCGGCTCGCCCACCGTGTGGGCCGCGCGCTACCTGAAGATGAACGGCAAACGCCGCTTGATCGGCTCGTTCAATCACGGCTCGATGGCGAATGCGATGCCTCAGGCCATCGGCGCTCAGGCGGCCTTTCCCGGACGCCAGGTGATTTCGATGTCCGGCGACGGCGGCTTCGCCATGCTGATGGGCGATTTCATCTCGTTGGCGCAACTGAAACTGCCGGTCAAAGTCATTGTGTTCGATAACTCATCACTGGGTTTCGTCGCCATGGAAATGAAAGCCGCAGGCTACCTCGACACCGGCACCGAGCTGAAAAACCCGGACTTTGCGGCCATGTCCAACGCCATGGGCATCCTGGGCATCCGCGTGGAGCAGTCCGAAGACCTCGAGCCGGCCTTGCGTCGCGCCCTGGCCCATGACGGCCCGGTGCTGGTGGACGTGGTCACGGCCACGCAGGAGCTGGTCATGCCGCCGAGCATCAAGCTGGAACAGGCCAAGGGTTTCAGCCTGTACATGCTCAAGGCTGTGATGAGCGGGCGTGGCGACGAGGTGATCGAGCTGGCGCGTACCAACTGGTTGCGCTGAGCTTCCGTCGCAAGGTGTTTCAGTGGCGCCGGGCCGCGCCATAGCGGACCACCACCTGGGTGACGACCTCGACCATGCGCGGGTCGGCATCCGGCGCGCTGAACAGGCGAAACTCGGCATCGGGCAACGCGGGCAACCCGTGCTCGGCGCCGAGGACCGCCAAGCCTGGGCCCACTTGGCTTTGCGCCATCGGGGCCACGGCAAAACCGGCCGATGCCGCGGCGTGCAACGCCGCATAGCTGGCGCACTGCATGGCGGTACGCTGAGCAATTCCAGCTTGGGCAAGCCGTGACAGCGCCGCCTCGCGGTACGGACAGGGCTCGGGGAACAAGGCCAGTGGCAACGGCGTCGGCAATGCCGCCAGCGGTTGCGCCGACCAGGCCCACACCAACGGCTCGCGCCATAACGCCAGGCCCGGTTCGCTGGACTCGCACAACGAACCCACCACCACATCCAGCTCGCCTTGTTTCATCAAACTCAGCAACGAACCGGGAATGCCCACTTGCACGCTGATATGCAGGCCAGGGTACTGCGCGGCAACGTCCTGTAGCTCGCGCAGCAAACGCGCCTCTGCGAACTCCTCCGACACGCCTACACGTAGGCTTCCTTCAAACGCCGAACGCGTCAGTTCTGCCCAGGCATCACGATGCAGCGCCAGGATGCCGCGCGCGTAGGCGATCAATCGCTGACCGTCCGGCGTCAACTGTTGGGAACGCGTGGTGCGCGTCAGCAGTGGCTTGCCGACCTGTTCTTCGAGGCGGCGCAAATGCCCGCTGACGGCCGACTGCGTCAGGTGCAGGCGCTCACCGGCGCGACTGAAGCCGCCTTCGTCCACGACCGCGACGAAGGTCTTGAGTAGCAAGGCGTCAAACATATTCTGATAGGTGATCAATAGGCGATGGAAATACGATTTATATTTCATCGAGCGCTATGTTGCAATGTTCAGGTCATCATTCCTGAGGCCTGCCATGACCACTCTTCTGCATATTGAATGCTCGCCGCGCAAACAGCGCTCTGCGTCGCTGGAAATCGCCCGACAATTTATCGCGCGTTATCAGCACAACGCCCCGGACACCCGCGTGGTGACGCTGGACCTTTGGGCTCTGGACCTGCCGGAGTTTGATGGCCCGATCATGGAGGCCAAATACGCCGGCCTCAGCGGCACGGCATTGACCGAGGAACAGGCGGCGGCCTGGGACTCACTGAGGTCGCTGGCGACCCATCTGCACCAGGCTGATCTGCTGGTGTTCTCGGTGCCGCTGTGGAATTTCGCGCTGCCCTACAAGCTCAAGCACTTTATCGACGTAGTCTCGCAGAAGGGCGTGCTGTTCGAGTTCAGCCCGGAGCATGGTTTGCGCGGGTTGCTGCATGACAAGACGGCGGTCAATGTGTACGCGCGGGGCATGGATTTTTCAGCGCCCGACGCACAGGCGATGGACTTTCAGAAGCCGTACATGGAAGCCTGGCTGGGCTTTATCGGCGTGACCGATGTGCACTCGCTGTCTGTGGAAAAAACTATCCTGGGGCCAGAGGTGGATCAGGCATCTCGCCAGGCAGCCACCGAGCAGGCCCTGGCGCTGGCGGACCGCCTCGCTTGACTGCGGCAGGCGCCAGCTTGCCGGCGAAGGCGATGTGATGAGCAGCGCCAGGCGTGAGGGCCACTCGCCGGCAGGCAGGTTCCTACACAGGCAGACGCATCAGGCGGACAGCTTTTCTACCCACTTGCCGTAGGCGTCGATAAACGCCTGCAGGAACGGCCTGGTCTTTTCCGAAAGTTTTCCTGCGTCATCAAACACGCTGCCCGCGCCCCCCAGGTACGCTTCCGGTTGCTGCATGCACGGCACATCAAGGAATACCAGCGACTGGCGCAGGTGGTGGTTGGCACCAAAGCCGCCAATCGCTCCGGGCGACACGCTAATGACCGCACCCGGCTTGCCGCCCCAGACACTTTGCCCGTAAGGACGAGACCCTACGTCAATGGCATTCTTCAACGGTGCGGGCACGGAACGGTTGTATTCGGGCGTCACAAACAACACCGCGTCGGATGAACGTACTTGCTGACGGAAACTACTGTAGGCTGCGGGCGGCGATGCTCCCTCGAGGTCTTCGTTGTAGAGCGGTAAATCGCCAATTTCCACAATGTTCAATTTGAGAGTGGCAGGGGCCAGTTCGGCCAGTGCCAGGGCGACCTTGCGGTTGATCGACTCTTTTCTCAAGCTGCCAACCAGGACGGCAATCGTGTAGACCTTGCTCATTGAGGTTTTCCCGACGTTTGACTAAGGAGCTTGCAGTTATAAAGTCTTCGCGGCAGGTTCACCAGAAGGTTTTGATAAATCCGCAGACGTTTGCCGAGCAGTGACTTGCGTGGGAAGACTCTGAAAATATCAACGAATAGTATTTTTTTTCCATAGGTAAACTACCCCGCTCCATGACGGTCTACAGAACCGCAAATCGAGTGTTTATCTCCAGAGGTTCTAAACAGATGGCTGCAGTACTTGTCGGACAGTTCCATGCCAGAGACGCGGAAGGACGCGTGTATTCGGTGCATGAGTTCCAGGAATCCAACCCGGTGCAAGGCGACCTGGCTGGCTCGGCGCCTACCACTACCTACAAGCTGGCCATTGGCGATCGTGTAGAGAAACTGGAAGGCGATGAATTCAAATTGATCCAGTCGGGGACCATTATCGTCCGCGAATCGCAAACGACCCTCGCGTCATAAGATCCCGGCTTATCGACCTGCTCAGTCCTGGCCATTGATGGCATTGACTGGGCTGGGTGATCACGGCCGGCGTATCTGCGTCACTTCCACGCCCTGCTCGCCCTCCATCTGCTTGAGCGTTACCATCAAACGCCCCCGCTCGCCTTCAACCGCAAACAACGAACGCTTGTAACCTGGCGCGCCGTTAGCGGAATAGGCCACCACCTGCCTGACCAACACCACCTCCAGCACTGCCCCCACCTGCGCATCCACCTGTTCCTGGGAACGGATAAACGCCTCGAGTGCGCGGCTTTCCGGTGTGTGTTCATCGTGATTATCGAAGAGATAAGCAGCCACGCACCCCACGGTCACCAGCACCAGGAGTTGCTTGGCCGTTACCCCAAAGAAACGTGAGGGAATAGGCATTCGAGACCAGACCTGTTTTTGTTGTATTGGTCGTTATTGATCAGCGCAGCCATTCTAATCAGCTCGATGGCTAATGCCAGATGAATCAGTTGTCGCCGTAGGTAATGTCCTTGTTATCGCCGACCCCGCCCAGCGTACGGTCCTTGCCGAACGAAAACAGGTCGAACGCCGTGTTGGGCTGGGTTGCCGGGTAGTGGTACTGATAGGCAACGCCCCACGGGTCGGTCAACAACTCGTCACTGACATAGGGCCCTTTCCACTGGGCGTCCTGCGCAGGTCGCGTGGTCAGCGCCTCCAGACCTTCCTCATCGGTGGGGTAGCGACCCGTGTCTTGGTGAAACTGCTCAACCGCCTTGCCCAACTCGGCCACCTGGGCCTTGGCCGTCGCGATCTCTGCCAGCGTTACATCACCAAACAAGCGCGGCCCCACCGCCAGGGCCAGCAAGCCAATGATGACCAGTACCACCAGCACCGCCCAGCGTGTAAAACCTTGCTGGGGTTGCGGTTTGCCTGTGACTGCGGTGTATCCGGGCATTGGAAGGGCTCCCTGTTGAACCTCGGTTGATACGCTCTTTATATGACCCGCTCGTTGCAGCGCACGCAAGGTGAACGTTAGACGACGCGCATCAAGGCCCGCGCTGTTTTTTTCCCAGCCATTGAATCCACGCCCCACTGACCCTAGACTCCGGCGATGCGTTTACGTCATATCGAAGTGATTCAGGCCATCTTGCAGACCGGACACCTCGGCACGGCCGCCGAGTGGTTGCAACTTCCCGTGGGCGATGTAGACGCAACGCTCAAGGATGCCGAGCAGCAACTGGGCTTCATGCTGTTTGCCAGTGTGCGCGGGCGTTTGCAAGCGACGCGCGAAACACTCGAACTGCAGGCACACATCAGTCACCTCTATGAGGCGCTGGAGCCGGTGCAACGCCTGGCCAGCCGCTTGAAACTCCACCATGCTCCGGCCTTGCGCGCGCTGTGCACCCCGCCGCTGGCCAATCAGTTGCTGCCGCAAAGCATCGCCGTACTGCGCCGGCGCTTCCAGGACACGCCGTGCAACCTGTCGAGCCAGCCGACCCGCGAGATTGTCAGAAGCCTGCTGCTGCACGAAGCCGATGTGGGCCTGAGCCTGCATGACCCGCAGCACCCGCAAATCCAGAGCAGCGTGTTGGCCGAGGGCAAGTTGCAATTGCTCGCGCCCCATGGCTGGCTGAAACCCAAACAAAAGTACATCGCCCTGCAGGACCTGGCCGGGCAATCGCTGATCGGGCTTGAAGGGCATGACCCCTTGAGCCGCGTGCTGGACGCC
Source organism: Pseudomonas sp. LBUM920 (assembly GCF_003852315.1). Classification (NCBI taxonomy): domain Bacteria; kingdom Pseudomonadati; phylum Pseudomonadota; class Gammaproteobacteria; order Pseudomonadales; family Pseudomonadaceae; genus Pseudomonas; species Pseudomonas edsoni (SeqCode). Next base: position 2,605,320 of record NZ_CP027762.1, on the reverse strand, counting down.
AAGCTGCAGGCCCTGCGCCCGCTGCCGGTGGTACAGACGCGGGTGCAGACCTACCAGATGATGCGCAGCATGGTGGAAGCCGGCGAAGGCCTGGCGATTGTCGACCCGTTCACCGCGTCCGGTGCACGCGAGGCTGGGCTGGATGCATGCCCGGTGTCGCCGCCGATCATGGTCAGCCTGTACGCACTGACTCTCAGGGACGCCCAGACGTCACCGGCACTCAATGCGTTGCTGGACATTGTCACGCAGAAGGCCGATAGCCTGCTGGCGAGTTAAACCTGTTCGAGTTCAGTCTTGAACAACCGGTACCAGAAAATCGCCACTTCACGCGTCTGCGGGTCAATACCGCGATAACGCAGCTGATCAATCCCACCCATCACATAGCCGCAACGCTCATACAGACGGCAGGCGCCGAGGTTGTTGTTCTGGGTTTCCAGCATCATGCCCGGCAGGTTTTTCTTGCGACTCCAGAACTGCGCCACGTCCAGCAAGGCCTTGGCCACCCCATGACGGCGCGCAGGCAAGGCCACCGCCAGCTCATCGACGTGGGCAAAGCCATTCCAGTTGGTGCTGACCACGATATGACCCACCGCACGGTCATCCAGATACGCCATGAAGATCGCGCTGTCGGGCGCATCGCGAAAACTGGCGAATTCCTCCGGGTCGATGCCATAACATTTGCGGTACGGCAGGATGCGCTCAACGGCCCACTGGTCGACGCGTTTGCCCATCTCCGGCACGCCGTAGGCACTGACTTCAAAACTGAAATCATTGCCCCACACGTAGGCATCAAAACCTTCGTCGGCGACCCGTACGCTGAGCCCCGGGTACTTCGGGTTCATTACAGCTTGCATAAACATCCTTTACCCTTTGATGCAATCGACGGTGTAACAACGACCACTGCCGTCGTCTTCGTGTTGCAATCCATGAACATCGGCGACAAAACCGGGAAAGCTGCTATCGAACGTCCTCGCGAACGCCAGGTAGTCAATGATCGATCGGGTCGACTCGGTAAAGCGCTCACCCGGCATGATCAACGGAATGCCCGGCGGATAGGGCACCAGCATCACGGCTGCGATGCGACCTGGCAAGGCGTCAATCGACACCGCCTCCACTTCACCCCTGACCAACTGGTCGTAGGCGTCAGCCGGTTTCATCGCGATTTCCGGCAACACCGTGTACATGCGCTTGAGGTGTTTGGCCGTGGCATTGCTGCGATAACAGCCGTGAAGCTGATCACACAGGTCGCGCAAACCGAGGTTCTGATAGCGCGCCGGCCCTTGTTTAAACACCGAGGGCAAGCAACTGGCCAGGCTGACATTGGCGTCGTAATTGCGCTTGAACTCCAGCAGTTCGGTGAGCAAGGTACTCCATTTGCCTTTGGTGATGCCCATGGAAAACAGCACTAGGAAGGAATACAGGCCGGTTTTTTCCACCACCAGCCCACGCTCCCAGAGGAACTTGCTGACCACTGCAGCGGGAATCCCGCAGTCGCTCAAGGCGCCGCCGGCGTTCAGGCCGGGCATCACCAGGGTCACTTTGATCGGGTCAAGCAGCACATAATCTCCGGCCACATCGCCAAAACCGTGCCAGTCGTCCTGCGGATGCAACAGCCAGTCCGCGGTGACAACCCGGTCGATACCCGCTACCGAAGGCGGCTGCCAGATGGAGAACCACCAGTCCTCGGCAGCGATGTGCTGGCGCAGGTTGGCCAGGGCGCGCCGAAAACTCAACGCCTCATCAAACATTTCCTGCAGCAGTGAACGCCCGGCGGGGCCCTCCATCATCGCCGAGGCTACGTCCAGCGATGCGATGATGCTGTACTGCGGCGAGGTCGAGATATGCATCATGAATGCTTCGTTGAAACGGTCACGGTCCAGCTGCCGCGCGCCGCCGTCCTGCACATGAATCATCGAGGCCTGGCTGAAGGCCGCCAGCAGCTTATGGGTTGAGTGCGTGGTAAACACCAGAGGGCTGTCGGGCGTGCGTGAAGTGCCCATGCCGTAACGCCCGGCAAAGAACTCGTGAAACGCCGCGTAGGCGTACCAGGCCTCGTCAAAATGCAACACCTCGACACTGTTGCCCAATTGTTGCTTGATCAGCTCGGCGTTGTAGCACAGGCCGTCATAGGTAGAGTTGGTGACCACCGCCATCTTCACTTTCGGTGGCCGGCCACGCGTCAAAGGGCTGGCTGCGATTTTGGCGCGGATCGACTCGGGGCTGAACTCGCTCAAGGGGATCGGGCCGATGATCCCCAGTTCGTTACGTTCCGGGCACAGGTACAGCGGGATCGCACCGGTCATGATGATCGAGTGCAGCACCGACTTGTGGCAGTTGCGGTCCACCAGCACCAGGTCGTCACGACCGACCATGGAGTGCCAGACGATCTTGTTCGCCGTGGAGGTGCCGTTGATCACAAAGAACGTATGATCGGCGCCAAAGTTACGCGCGGCGCGGGCCTCGGCTTCGGCCAACGGCCCGGTGTGATCGAGCAGCGAGCCGAGTTCCGGCACCGACACGGACAAGTCCGAGCGCAGCGTGTTTTCGCCGAAGAACTGATGAAACGCCTGCCCCACCGGGCTTTTACGATACGCCACGCCGCCGCCATGGCCGGGCGTGTGCCAGGAGTAATTGGAGTCGGCGGTGTGTTGCACCAGGGCTTTGAAGAAAGGCGGCAACAAGCCATCCAGGTAAGCGCGCGCCGCGCGAGCCACTTGTCGGGCCAGAAACGGCACGGTGTCTTCAAACAGATAAAGAATGCCGCGCAACTGGTTGAGCTCACTCATGGCATCGGCGGGCGCGTTTTCCAGCGTGACTTGCTCGCCCAGGGCAAAGATCGGCAGGTTGGGCGCCCGCACCCGCGCCAGGCGGATCAGTTCGACCATGTTTTGCAACAGGTGGGTATTTTCCCCGGCACCTTCAGCGGCGATCAACATACACGCCAGCCCGTGATGGGTAGAAGCCACCAGGCGGCCTTCGGCGTAATCCACTGCAGAAAAAATACTGAAGCCTTCTTGTTCCAGTTCGTGGGCGATACCTCGAACCCGGTCACCGGCAACGGTGTCGGCCTTGATATCACGGTGCACAATCAGAACAGGAAACTTCAGGTCTTTGTACATGAGTGCGGGCAGTCCCCAGGGCTATGTACTCAGGGTAGAAGCTGGGAGCGGATGTGGCGA